>NZ_JBOHGC010000108.1:0-3709 GCF_050699995.1 Actinokineospora sp.
GCCCGTGGCGGTGCGGGCGGCCCAGGCGCGGGTGCGGGGCGCGGCGGCGCGGCGGGCGCGGGTGGCATGGGGGGTGGCGGCTCACGCGGTCAAGGCGATGAGGACACCGAACACACGAGCCCCTCCTACCTCGTGGAGGCCGACCCCGATGACGTGTTCGGCACCGACGAGATCACCGCGCCCCCGGTGATCGGCGGATGATCACCTCCTTCGACCTGTCCTTCACCGCGATCGACATCCTGTCGCAGGGTTTGGGCGTCAACACCAGGGTGTTCCCGTTCCAGATTCCCAGTGTCGGGCGGGAAATCGCCGATCGGATTCGCATCGCGGGTGCGGTCCGCGACGACATGACCAGGCGCGGCCTGGTGCGGCGCGGGGATCTCGAACCGGAGGTGGAGCATTCGCTGCGACTGCTGGCCGACCCGGAGATCGCGGTCGCGGTGCTCGGGACGACGAACAGGGGCGCGCTGCACGCGCGGGCATCACTGGCGGGCCGTGACGGTGTCATCGTCGTCCGCGACAACCAGATCCTGCGGTTCACCCTGGTCCGCGCGGAAGCGGTGATCACCAGTGTGGTCGCGCTGCTGCCCGCCGCCCGGCCGGGACCGGGCCAGTCCGTGAGCATCACCCGCCCCGCCGTCGTGCCCCCGCCCGACTCGGATGGAGGGTTCCAGAGCGCCGTGCGTCCCCCGCGCTCCAGTTCGGACGCCCAGCTGCGCATGGCCGGGGACATCCTGCGCCGACCGCGGCTAGGCGACGGCTATTTCGTTGTCAGCAAAGGGAAACAGCGAGCGCCGGGGCTGTCGTGGCTCGACACGGATGCTGGCCGCTATCTCGGCTTGGCGCGCACCGATGACCGTGGCGACACCCACGTGACGTACTTCCCCGGCGATGGCGCGCGCATCGCCCACAATCTGGGGGACCTGGTCGAGCGCCTGCGCCGGGGATGATCAGGTTTTGCGGTTCGCGCTCGGAACATGTCGACCGAGGAAGCCCAAGACATCCGGAACGATCCGCCGGTAGAAGCCGTCCCCATGCCCGCCCGGCCCTGTGTACCCGACCTCAGGCGATGCGAGCCGAATGAACTTTCGGGTTCCCTCGATGAAGTGGTCCTCAGTTCCACACCACACGCCAACAGGGACGTGGCCCAGCTTCTCCACGTTCCGGAGCGGGTCCAGCGAAGCCCATTCCTGGGTGCTCTTGAACGCCCGCCGGGTACTCATCTCGCGCCAGGACATCAGCAGTCCGGGGGAGATCGCGGCGACCGCGGACAGTGGAGCACGCATTTCTTCGCGCCGGCGCGCATAAAGCAAAGCCCCGAATCCGCCCATGGACACCCCCGCACACGCGAACGGTGTTCCCGTGGCGTCCCCAAGGCCGCGGGCGCGCAGCCACCGGGGAACCTCGTCAAGCAACATCGCCATCGCGTTGTCGCCGACCCGGTTCTCGTGCCAGTAGTTGTTGCCGCCGTCCACGGCGATGAAGCCGAACGGCGGCAGGGTCCCATGGGCGACTCCGCGGGTCAGCGCGGTGGGCAGGCCGGTGGGGGCGGCGTGGCGGGCGCTGCCGTGGAGGCCGTGCAGGAGCACGCACATCGGCAGGTTCTTGGTCGGCAGCTGCGCGGGCAGGATGGTCACGACGTCGACGTCCTGGCCGCGGGCCGCCGAGTACACCCGGTCGGTGTGCACCACCGGGTCCGGCGCGGCCCCGCTGGTCACGAGGTCCAGCCACGGCAGCGACCCGGAGACCACCCCGGTCGTCGCGAGACCAGCTGCCCCCGCGATCAGCAGTGAGCGCCTGCTGATCCTCGGTCTTCCCCCGTCCCCCATGCGTCCCCCTCCGACGGACAGCCGTTCTCTCCCCTTAGACGTACCAAGTCGGCCATCCGGTGGCCTTTCAGACGCCTTCGATCACCCCATCGTGAGGGTGAACTTGAACGTTTCCGCGTTCACTGCTCCGAGGATGCACCAAGATCACCACGGACCGGCAACAAGATCGTTAACCGATCACCGACCGCGACCGCAGCGCGTCGACCTTCGATGTCGGGTAGCCGAGCCAGTCGAGGACTGTGTCGGTGTGTTCTCCCAGCGTCGGGACGGGTGCCGCGGCCCAGGTCCAGGCGTCGGCGTCGACCGGTGGACGCAGCATCGGGACCGAGCCGCCCGGTACCTCGACGGTCGACCAGCGTTCGCGGGCGACCAGTTGGGGGTGCGATGTCAGCTCGGTCACACCGCGTGTCCGCGCGGCCGGGATGTCGGCGGCGTCCAGGGCGGCCAGCAGGGTGTCGGCGTCGACGGCGTCGAAGGAGGGCTGAAGTTCGGCGTGCAGGTCGACCCGGTGGGCGACCCGGTCGGACACGGTCCGGTAGCGCGGGTGGTCGGCCAGTTCGGGCCGCCCGATGACCGAGCCGCACAGCCGCCGCCACTGCCCGTCGTTCTGCACGGCCAGGTGGACCGCGCCGCCGTCCCCGCAGGCGAACGGCCCGTACGGGGAGATGGTCGGGTGGTGCGCGCCGTGTCTGCCGGGCGACTGGCCGGTGCCGTGCGCGTACAGCGCGGGCTGGTGCATCCACTCGGCGAGCGCCTCCATCAGCGTCAGCCGCAGCGTCGCGCCTTCACCGGTCCGCCCCCGCCGCACCAGCGCTGCCAGCACGGCGGCGTGCAGTTGGACGCCCGCGGCGATGTCGGCAACGGAGATCCCGGCCCGCGCCATCGACGGCCCGTCGCCGGTCGTCGCGACCAGCCCGGTCTCGGACTGGATGAGCGCGTCGAACGCCTTGCGCTCCCCGTACGGCCCGCCCTCGCCGTAGGACGACAGTTCGGCGGCGACCAACCGAGGATGCCGCGACCGCACGGCGTCGGCGGCGAGTCCGAGCCGCCGGGCCGCGCCGGGGGAGAGGTTGCACATCACCACGTCGGCGCGCGAGATCAGCTCCTCGACGATCGCCAGCCCGTCGGCCTGTTTGAGGTCGACGGTCACCGACTCCTTGCCGACGTTGGTCCACGCGAAGTAGCTCGACACGTCGCCGCACGAGCTGTCGTAGTGGCGGGCGAAGTCGCCGGACCCCGGCCGCTCGATCTTGATCACCCGCGCGCCCAGGTCGGCCAGCAGTCGGGTCGCGTAGGGCACTGCCACCGCCTGCTCCAGGCTGACCACGACCATCCCGTCGAGCGGCTTCACTTGATCCGCCCGACGCCCGCGTACACATTCATGGCCGAGCCGCGCAGGAAACCGATCAACGTCATGCCCTGCTCGTCGGCCAGGTCCGCCGCCAGCGACGACGGCGCCGACACGGCCGCGAGCATCGGCACCCCGGCCATCGCCGCCTTCTGCACCAGCTCGAACGAGGCGCGCCCCGACACCATCAACACTGTGCCCGCTGCGGGCACCCGCTTCTCCAGCAACGCCCAGCCCAGCGTCTTGTCGACCGCGTTGTGCCGCCCCACGTCCTCGCGCGCCACCAGCAGCTCGCCCTCGGCGGTGAACAGGCCCGCCGCGTGCAGCCCGCCGGTGGAGTCGAACAGCCGCTGGGCCTCCCGGAGCGTGTCGGGCAGGCTCGACAGGACGGCGGGCGTGACGGTGACCAGGTCGGCGTGGGGCGGGAAGCGGGTGGTCAGCCGCACGGCGTCGAGGGCGGCCTTGCCGCACACCCCGCACGACGACGTGGTGTAGAAGTTGCGCTCCACCCCGACGTCGGGCGGCGCCACAC
>NZ_JBOHGC010000109.1:0-1726 GCF_050699995.1 Actinokineospora sp.
TCGTTCTTGTACTACAACCCGCCGAATCCGCTGTCCCCGGTGTTCTGGGCCCGCCAGGGGTACCGTCCCCTGTGGACAGTGTGGGAAGTTCGCCCCGCCGCAGCCCTGCGCTGACCGGTCCCCTCGAAACAAGTTGCGCTAACCAACCGTCATGCGACACTATTTGTACTGACTGGTCAGTTCAACTGGAGGGACACCGCATGGACGTCCGAGCGGACCGCGTCGCGGTCACCGGAGCCCACGGTCCGCTGCTGCGGGCCACCTCCCTTCGGGTGCGGCCAGGCGAACTCGCCGTCGTCGCGGGCGACCCCGGTCAGGGGCACACCGCGTTCGGCTTGGCGCTGACCGGCCGGATCACGCCCTCGGCGGGCTCGGTCGAGCCAGGTGCCGCTGAGCTGCGCGAACGCGCCGTGCTGGTCGACGCGCCCGGGGTGACCGAGCCCGAAGCCGGGCTCAAAGTCGTCGACGTCATCGCCGAGGAGCTGGCCCTGACCCGCGTCCACCGATCACGCACCGACCTGCTGGACAAGCACGGGCTCACCGCCCGGACCCGGTTCGAGGCGGTGCCCGCCGCCGCCCGGATCGCGCTGCTCACCGACCTCGCCCGCCCCGCCGCCGACCTGCTGGTCTTCGACACGCCGGACCGGCACACGGCCGACGTGGGCGACTGGTGGCCCACCGCGCTGGCCCAGGCCCAGTCGGGCCGCGCGGTCGTCGTGCTGTGCGGCACCTCCGCCGCCGACCGGCTCCCGCTGACCCCCGCCCGGCTGGGTGAGCACGACCAGCCCGCGCCCTTGGAGACCCTCTCGTGAACACCCTCCGCCTGGCCCGCAGCGAACTGCGCCGCGTCACCACCGGCAGGCAGGTCTACCAGCGCACGCAGGAAGCCGCGGCGGGCGCTTCGAAACTGACCGACGGAGCGGGCGAGGCCGGCGCGGGTGCCACGAAGCTCGCCGACGGGCAGCGGGCGCTGCTCGACGGTTCGCGGAAGTTGGCGGAGGGGTCCGCGACGGCGGCGTCCGGCGCGGGTGAACTGTCCGCTGGGCTGAACACGTTGCGGGACAAGGCAACGGACCTGCCCGCCCAGACCGCTCGGCTCGCCTCGGGTGCGCGTCAGGTCGCGCACGGCAACGAGCGGGTCGCAGTCGCGGGTGAGGAAGTCGCAGGGGCCGCGCAAGGTGTCGTGGACAAGCTCGACGGCGTGGAGAGTGACATCGCCGGGCATCTGCGTGCGATAGGCGTGCCTGAAGACCGGATCACCGAGGTGCTGGCGAGTGTCCACGGATTGCGCGCGCCGGTCGACCTGGCGAACGGGAAGGTCCAGACGGCGGCGACCCAGCTGCGGACGCTGGCGAACGGCGCCGACCATGTGGCCGATGGCGCGGACACCCTCGCCGCGGCGACTCCCGCGTTGACCCAAGGCATCGCGCAGGCGGCAGACGGCGGCATGCGGCTGGCCGATGGCACGTCTCAGCTCCGAGACGGCGCCGCCGCGTTGCGCGATGGCGAGCAGACCGCTGTCGACGGCACGGATCGACTGGCCGCGGGCGCTCGGGCGCTGGCCGACGGCTCGACGCAGCTGCGGGACGGCCTCACGGCGGGTCTCGGCACGATCCCGCACCCGGACGACGCGACCCGCGACGCGACCGCGCGCACCATCGGCGACCCGGTGGCCGTGCGGACCGTCGGTGAGAACTCGGCAGGCTCGTATGGCGCGGGCCTGGCT
>NZ_JBOHGC010000110.1:0-1202 GCF_050699995.1 Actinokineospora sp.
AGGTCAGGAACGGCGTGGCCGGTACGTCCAGCCCGTTGCCTGCGGCGTCGGAGAGGCGGCCGGTGGCGGGCTCGTAGCGCAGGTAGCTCCCGAGGTGCCGGAGCCCGTTGGCCGAGGCGTAGGCCCACTCCCAGGCGATGTGGATGTTGCCCTGGGCGTCGCCGATCACGTCGTCTGGGTAGACGACGTAGCTCGGGTCGTCGGCGAACACGACGGCACGTGACCATGCCTTGCCGGCGTTGTCCCAACGGTACAGGTGGCCGCTGCGCCCGTTGCGCACGATGAGGTAGATGTTGATGGCGCTCACCGAAATTCGCCAGAGTTGCTCACCGAAATTCGCCAGGTGAGTTCCTCGGTGGCGACACGGTAGTCAGCGTCGTTTGGCGTCACCTCCTCCCGGTCGGAGTCGTTCGGCGCGGGCGCGGTGGGCGCGCATGCGGTAGCTGTCGCCGTCGATGTTGAACACGACCGAGCGGTGGAGCAACCGGTCGAGCATGGCGGCGGCGACCATGGGGTCGTCGAAGATGGTTCCCCACGACCCGACGCCGAGGTTGGTGGTGAGGCAGATGCTGCCTTTGAGGTAGCGCTGGGTGATGACCTGGAACAGCGCGGCGGCGGCTTCGCCGGCGAGGGGGAGGTAGCCGACTTCGTCGATGATCAACAGGCGCGGTCCGGCGTAGAAGCGCATCGTGGTCGCCCATCGGCCCTCGAGGGCGGCGCGGTGGCAGCGGGCGGCGAGCTCGGCGGCGGTGGTGTAGTAGGTGCGGTAGCCGGCGTCGATGGAGGCCCGTCCGAGGGCGACGGCGAGCATGGTCTTGCCCACGCCGGGCGGGCCGATCAGCAGCACGTTGGTGGCGTCGTCGAGGAACCGGAGCGTGGCGAGTTCCCGCACCATTGCTTGGTCGACCGCTGGTTGGGCGTCGAAGTCGAAGTCGTCGATCCGCCATGGTGCGGGGAGGCGGGCGAACCGTTCGAGGCCGGCGTGTCGGCGGGCTTCGGTGGCGGTCACCTCGACTTCGAGCAGCCGGGTGAGGAAGGCGGATGGCCCGAGCTTGTTCTTCACCGCGTGGTCCAGGTGGCTGGGGAGCGCTTCGGCGGTGGCGGTGAGGCGGAGGTAGGCGAGCTGGCCTCGCAGCTGTTGGTAGAGGGAGTCGGCGCTCATGCGCCGACCTCGTCGTCGCGGCGGCCCATGGCGTCGACGA
>NZ_JBOHGC010000111.1:0-17811 GCF_050699995.1 Actinokineospora sp.
CGGGTACACCTCGCGCCAGCCGAGCAGGAACGACGTGCCGAACTTGTTGCGCCCGCTGAGCCGCTCCGACCGCAGCGCCGCGGTGAGGTGCCTGCGGGAGACCTGGCTCCAGCCCTGGGCCCAGCGCATCCGCTGGTTCCACAGCGCGCGCAGCGTGACCGGCGCGAGTTCGCGGCTGACCAGCAGCGGGTCGTAGACCAGCCGGTAGCCGTCGAGCAGCGCGCGGAACGACGAGTCGATTTCCTCGGTGAGCATGTGCCCGTGCATCCGCAGGTCGCGCAGCACCGCCGTCGACCAGAACCCGTTGGAGCCGCCGAACAAGCCGAACTGGTGCAGCCGCGCCCGGCCGGAATGACTTACCGCGTAGATGGATTCGAATTCGACCGCCACCGTGCGCGCGACCCACGACGTGTCGCCGTTGCGGATCACGCAGTGGCCCTGGACGACGTCCGCGCCCGCCGCGAGCCAGTGCCACGCCCGGCGGTAGGCGTCGGTGTCGGGCTGGTGGTCGGCGTCGAAGACCCCGGTGAACACGCCGTCGACGACCTGCAGCGCCGCGTTGACGTTCTGCGCCTTGGACGTCGACCCGTCCACCCGCAGCAGGACCAGCCTGCGGTTGCGGGCCGCCAGCTCCCGCAACTCGTCCTCGACCGGCAGGTCGTGCGGGGTGTTGTAGGCCAGGACGATCTGCAGTGTGCCCGGGTAGTCCTGGGCGAGGAACGCGCGCAGCGTCTCGACGATCGTCTCCGCCTCGTTGGGCAGGTACGCCGCGATCACCGCCGACGCGGGCGGGTAGTGCCGGGGCGCGGGCGGCAGCTTGGGCGGGTCCAGCGCGTGCAGCCCCTCCGCCCAGATCAGCGCCGAGGTGACCACGAGCGCGGCGGTGACGAGCAGATACGCGGGCGTCGCCAGGTCGATACCCAGCTGGTAGAGCCCGAGCAGCGCCAGGAACGGCACGAGGATGCCGAGCACCAGCGTCAGCAGCACCTGCAGCGTCGTGCGCACCGACCTCGGCAGCCACACCGACGACGCTCGGGGCTCGTCGGCCCGCCAGCGGCGGGGGATGAGGTCGAGATGGGTGCCCGCGACATCACCGGCGTCCTGGGCCTGGCGCAGCAGGGCGGGCACACCGGTGTCGGGGCGCGCGCTGGTCCAGCCGCAGATGGGCGTGACCTGCACGCTGTCGCGGCCGAGCCTGATCTCGGTGCGGCTGATCCGGGCGGCCATGGCGCCGAGTCTGCGGCCGACCTGCCGATCGGCGGTCCCGCGCAGCAGCACGGCGATCCCGTCGTCGCCGTCGAGCCCGATCAGCTCGTGCCGGGACAGGTCCGCGCTCAGCATCGCCGCGGTCTGGTGGTGGACGTGGGCGAGGCCCTGGCGGCCGAACCGGGAGACGATCCGGTCGCGCTCGGCGAAGCGGATCACCGCCACGACCGGCGCCCGGCGGGACCGCTCGCCCGCGGCGAGGACGTCGGCGACCTCGCGCGCCCAGGTCTCGCGGTCGGCCCAACGGTGCCGCTGGGGGTACCACTGCCCGGCCCCGGCGTGCCGCGGCAGACGCAGCGTCCGCGGTTCCGGGCCGCCGCCGGAGGGCTCCAGCTTGACCGGTCCGTTGGTCAGCATCGCCATTCCCGGATACCTGAAAGTGTCCGAGAGGTAAACTTTCGATTCGCCTGGAAGAATGTGACGGGAGTCATTATGTATTCACCCGATCAAGGTAGCCGAGCGATTTGCTTGATACAGAGAGCTATCCCAGTGGGCTGTACGTGTCAATGCGACCTGGCTATATGGAGTGAATCTCTTAACCAGACACATGCATCCGTTGCAGTCATTGTTCGGTCTCGACAACTGCTCCATCCGGCCTAGCGGATGGGCAGGTGGTCAAGCGGAGGGCGGCAGGCCCTTGTACGGTCGACCCGTCGTCCAGTGGGCGTCGCCCCGACAGTGACCCGACCGCGAGGACCCGACGGTGAGGAGCGGAGCGACGTGGCGGAGAACTGGCAGTCCGAATATCTGCGGTTCCTCCTGTTCGTCCTGGCCACGATCTGGCTCATTCAGCGCGGATCGCCGGAATCGATGCGCCCGTCGGAGGTGGGCCTGGAAAGTGATGAGAAGCAGCAACTCGGTAAACACATCCGATCCGACTCGCCCGCGTGGGCGAGGGCGGGCAGGTGGCGCACCGCGATGCTCTCTCGGTCACTCGGCCTCACCACGGCCGGGTTGTTCCTGCTGTGTTGGCTCACCCAGTTCGTCTCGGGCCGCGCCGCGCACAACGGCGAGCAGCTCTCGTCGTTCCAGGACCCGCTCGGCGCGGGGGAGTACCTGCCGTCGGCGGATTTCTGGAATCGTTCACCGCAGAACTGGCAGTCCGAGTTCCTGGCCATCGCCTCGATGGCCATCCTCAGCGTCTACCTGCGGCACCGCGGATCGCCGGAGTCCAAGCTGGTCGGGCCGCGCACACCGTGACGGAGGAGTCGGGCTGAACCCTTACCTTCAGTTCGCGTTGTGCGGAGCAGAATGTGACCAGCGTGTAGCGTCGTTCGCCAACCGCGTGGAAGGTGGCGTAGGGCGCCCACGCGCCGAGCGGACGAGCGAACGGACGGGACATGGGTGACACGACTGCCGAGTCCGCGACACGCGCGCGGGCGGGCCGAGGCATCGGCAAGGTCGGCGAGTCGGAACTGCGCCAACTGCTGGCGGGGCTGACAGCGGTCCGCGACGGCGACTTCGGCACCCGCCTGCCCGATCACGCCGACGGCCTGCTCGGCGAGATCGCCGCGGTGTTCAACGGCATGGTCGACCAGCTCTCCCTGTTCACCTCCGAGGTCACCCGCGTCTCCCGCGAGGTCGGCACCGAGGGCCAGCTCGGCGGCCAGGCCGAGGTGCCCGGCGTCTCCGGCACCTGGAAAGACCTCACCGACTCCGTGAACGCGATGGCGGGCAACCTGACCCGCCAGGTCCGCGACATCGCCCAAGTGGCGACCGCGGTGGCGGGCGGCGACCTGTCGCAGAAGATCGACGTCGACGCCCGGGGCGAGATCCTGGAGCTCAAGGACACCGTCAACACCATGGTCGACCAGCTCTCGTCGTTCGCCGACGAGGTCACGCGGGTCGCCCGAGAGGTCGGCAGCGAGGGCCGCCTCGGTGGTCAGGCCGACGTCAAGGGTGTCTCCGGCACTTGGCGTGACCTGACGGACTCGGTGAACTTCATGGCGGGCAACCTGACCGCTCAGGTCCGCAACATCGCGCAGGTCACCACGGCTGTGGCGAAGGGCGACCTGTCGCAGAAGATCGAGGTCGACGCGCGCGGGGAGATCCTGGAGCTGAAGGAGACCATCAACACGATGGTCGAGCAGCTCTCCGCGTTCGCCGACGAGGTCACGCGCGTCGCCCGCGAGGTGGGTACCGAGGGCAGGCTGGGCGGCCAGGCCCGCGTCCCGAACGTGGCGGGCACCTGGAAGGACCTCACCGAGTCGGTCAACGTCATGGGCGACAACCTGACCGCCCAGGTCCGCTCGATCGCCGAGGTCGCCACCGCTGTCGCCCGAGGCGACCTGACGCAGAAGATCCGGGTCGACGCGCGCGGCGAGATCCTGGAGCTGAAGGAGACCATCAACACGATGGTCGACCAGCTCTCCGCCTTCGCCGACGAGGTCACCCGCGTGTCCCGCGAGGTCGGCACCGAGGGCAACCTCGGCGGCCAGGCCACGGTGCGCGGTGTGTCCGGCACCTGGAAGGACCTGACCGACAACGTCAACGTGATGGCGTCCAACCTGACCGGCCAGGTGCGCTCCATCGCCACGGTCGCCACCGCGGTGGCCAGGGGCGACCTGTCGCAGAAGATCATCGTCGAGGCCAAGGGCGAGGTCGCCGCGCTCGCCGAGGTGATCAACACGATGGTCGACACGTTGTCCGCGTTCGCCGACGAGGTCACCCGCGTCGCCCGCGAGGTGGGCACCGAGGGCCAGCTGGGCGGCCAGGCCCGCGTGCCGAACGTGGCGGGCACCTGGAAGGACCTCACCGACAACGTCAACTTCATGGCGAACAACCTGACCAATCAGGTCCGCAACATCGCCCAGGTCACCACCGCCGTCGCGCAGGGCGACCTGACCCGCAAGATCGACGTCGACGCCCGCGGCGAGATCCTCGAACTCAAGACCACGATCAACACGATGGTCGACCAGCTGTCCGGCTTCTCCGCGGAGGTCACCCGGGTGGCCCGCGAGGTGGGCAGCGAGGGCCGATTGGGCGGCCAAGCCGAGGTCGAGGGTGTGTCCGGCACCTGGAAGCGCCTCACCGAGAACGTCAACGAGCTGGCCGGGAACCTGACCCGCCAGGTGCGCGCGATCGCGGAGGTCACCAGCGCGGTCGCCGAGGGCGACCTGACCCGGTCGATCACCGTCGAGGCCTCCGGCGAGGTCGCCGAACTCAAGGACAACATCAACTCGATGGTCGGCTCGCTGCGCGAGACCACCCGGGCCAACCAGGACCAGGACTGGCTGAAGTCCAACCTGGCCCGCATGTCCGGCTTGATGCAGGGCCGCCGCGACATCGCGCTGGTCGCCGAACTCATCGTCGACGAGCTGACCCCGCTGGTCTCGGCCCAGTACGGCGCCTTCTACCTGGCCGAGGATGGCGCCGACGGCCAGGAGCTGCGACTGATCGGCTCCTACGGCCACCCGGGAACGCCGGGCAACGGCAGCGAGCCGCTTCGGTTCCGGTTCGGCCAGTCCCTCGTCGGCCAGGCCGCCCGCAGCCGTCGCGCAATCGCCGTGGAGGACGTGCCGCCCGGCTACGTCACCATCTCCTCCGGGCTGGGCCAGGCGCCGCCGACGAGCCTGATCGTGCTGCCGATGGTGGTCGAGGAGCAGGTCCTCGGCGTGATCGAGCTGGCCTCGGTGCGCAGCTTCACCCAGATCCAGCGCGACTTCCTCGAACAGCTGATGGAGACCGTCGGTGTCAACGTCAACACCCTCGTCGCCAACGCCCGCACCGACGAGCTGCTCGGCGAGTCCCAGCGGCTCGCGGCCGAGTTGCAGGCCCGCTCCAGCGAACTGCAGATCCGGCAGGAGGAGCTGCAGCTGTCGAACGCGGAGCTGGAGGAGAAGGCCGCGCTGCTGGCCAGCCAGAACCGTGACATCGAGACGAAGAACCTGGAGATCGAGCAGGCCCGCCAGGAACTCGAGGCCCGCGCCCACCAGCTGGCGCTGACCTCGAAGTACAAGTCGGAGTTCCTGGCGAACATGAGCCACGAGCTGCGCACCCCGCTCAACAGCCTGCTGATCCTGGCCCAGCTGCTCGCCCAGAACCCGACCCGCAACCTGACCGCCAAGCAGGTCGAGTACGCGGGCATCATCCACTCCGCGGGCTCGGACCTGCTGCAGCTGATCAACGACATCCTCGACCTGTCCAAGGTCGAGGCGGGCAAGATGGATGTAAGCCCGGAGCGGATCGAGCTCAGCGGCCTGCTCGACTACGTCGAGGCCACCTTCCGGCCGCTTACGACGCAGAAGAACCTCGACTTCCGGATCAGCACCGGCTCCGACGTGCCCGCCGAGGTGCTGACCGACGACGCCCGGCTGCGGCAGGTCCTGCGCAACCTGCTGTCCAACGCGGTGAAGTTCACCGAGCGCGGCGGCGTCGAACTCAAGATCGAGACCGCCTCGCCCACCGAACTGCCCCCGTCGGTCAGCATCCACGGCCCGGCCATCGCGTTCCGGGTGATCGACACCGGCATCGGCATCGCCGAGCAGCAACTCGAATCGATCTTCGGCGCGTTCCAGCAGGCCGACGGCACGACCAGCCGCAAGTACGGTGGCACGGGCCTTGGCCTGTCGATCAGCCGCGAGATCGCCTACCTCATCGGCGGCGCGCTCACCGCGACCAGCGCACCGGGCATGGGCAGCACGTTCACCCTGTTCCTGCCGGTCGCCCACCCCGACTTCCAGGAGATCCCCGGCGACTCGCTGACGCAGCCCGCCGCCGGGGTCGAGGAAAACGACTCCCAGGACGCCGCCTCCCGCCAGCGCAGGCTGCTGGTCATCGAGGAACACCGGCCGGGTCTGTTGTCGCTGGTCGCCGAGAGCGCGGTCGCCGACCTCGGCGCCAGCCACGACCTCAACGACCCGCGCGGACCCATCGCCGTGCTCAGCGCGGTCAGCGCCGCCGAGGCCGCCGACGCGCTCGCGGGCGGACCGTGCCACTGCGTGGTGCTCGAACTCGACCTGGCCGACGCGGTCCGGTTCCTCGAGGTCATGGACGGCTACCCGGAGCTGCGCGGCATTCCCGTGCTCGCGCACAACAACCGGCGGCTCGACGTCGACCAGGAGCGCGGCCTGCAGGCGCGCGCGGGAAGCAGGCCGCTGGAGTTCCTCTCCAGCCTCGACGAGCTGCGGGAGCGGATCGCGCTGCACCTCAACGCCGACGAGGCGGGTGACGTGCTGCCGCTGGCCCGGCCCTACCGGATCGGTGAAAGCCCGTCGCCGCAGCTGATCCCTGGCGACCTGGCCGGGCGCACGGTCCTCGTCATCGACGACGACGCGCGCAATGTCTTCGCGCTCACCGGGATTCTCGAGACGCACGGCATGCGCGTGCTGCACGCCGAGAACGGCCGCAAGGGCATCGAGACGCTCGCCCACCACAGCGACGTCGACCTGATCCTGATGGACATCATGATGCCGGAGATGGACGGATTCGCCGCCACCACGGCGATCCGCGACATGGCCGAGTACGCCGACCTGCCGATCATCGCGGTCACCGCCAAGGCCATGCCCGGCGACCGGGAGAAGACCATCGCCTCGGGCGCCAACGACTACGTCACCAAACCGGTCGACGCCCACGACTTGATCACTCGCATCCAGGACAGCCTGCGGGGCTGACGACCATCAAAGGGGAGCCGATTTCGTGCACACGCCCACTGAGCCGCAGCAGCCGCTCGAGGTGGAGGGGCGGGTGGGCGAGAAGGGTGGCTCCACTGCAGGGCTGCGCAGACTTGCGGAGACTGTGCGCGGCCTCCGCGAGCAGGTCGACCGGGCGCGCATCGGCGCGGACACCCGTGGGCTGATCGAACTCGCCAAGGGTGTGCTGGTCGAGCGCCTGCACATCGGACCCGCCGAGGCGGCGCGGCAGGTCAGCGACCTGGCCGAGCAGGCGGGCCTGTCCCAGGCCGAGCTGGCCGCCGACATCGTCAACCGCACCGCGCGCGACGGCTTCGCCCAGCTCCTGCTCGACGAGATCGCCGACCCGCCGCCCGAGGTCGGCGCCCGGCTGCGCACCGCCGAGAGCGGGGTGCTGGCCGCGGGCGACGTCCAGGCCGTGACCGAGGCGATCCTCGAACACGCCCTCGCGCCACTGGGCGCGACCGCCGCCGCGGTGTGGACCGTCGACCTCGACGCCTCCCTGACCCTGGCGGGCGCGGTCGGCTTCAACCCCGACGAGATCCAACGCTGGCACTACGTCCCACCCGGGGTCACGACCGCGGCGAGCAGCGCGCTCACCAGCAGGCGCACGATCTGGATCCGCGGCGGCGACTCGGGCGTCCTGCCGTCCATCGGCGGCGCGCAGTTCCGTGAGGGCGGTCGGGTGGCGACGCTGGCGACCTCGGGCGGCCGCATCCGCGGCGTCCTGGAGATCTGCTGGCCGATGGCGATGCCGACGCAGCCACCGCAGGTCATCCGCCAACTCGACGCGCTGGCCGAACTGTGCGGGCACGCCATCGAGACCCGGCCGGAGTCCGCGGCCGAGGCGCCGCGCGCCGACCTGACCGCGCTCGCCGACGCCATGCTCGACCCGGCGATGGTCCTGGTCCCCGAGTTGGACGAGGGGGGCGCGCTCATCGACTTCCGTGTCCACCACGCCAACGCCCGGTTCGTCGACCCTGACGGCCGGACTCGCGCCTCGGTCGTCGGCGCGACCCTGCTGGAGGCCTACCCGACGGCGGCGGCGAAGTCGGGCCTGTTCGACACCGTCGCCGAGGTCCACGCCACCGGCGCGCCCTTCCGCGCCGAGCGGCTCGCGCTCAGCGTGTCGATCGACCAGCCGCCGCTGACCGAACTGGAGGCGCTCAGCGTCAGTCGCATCGGCGGGGGAGTGCTGATCACCTGGCGGCCGCAGGACGAGTCGGCGAAGTCGACGATCCTGCTCAGCCACGCCCAGCGGCTCAGCCAGGTCGGCGGCTTCGACGAGGACAAGATCACCGGCGAGATCACCTGGACCAGCGAGCTGTACGCGCTCTACGGGCTGCCCGAGACGGAGGGCCCGATCCCGCTGGCCGACCTGGCCGAGCACGCCCACCCGGACGACTCGGCGGCCATCACCCGGTTCCTGCGAACACTGCTGCACCACGGCCGCCCGGCGTCGACGGTCTTCCGGATGCGCAGGCCCGACGGCGCCTACCGGCACAGCCGCGTGATCGCCGAGCCGCTGCTCGACCCCAGCTCCGGGCTAGTCGCCGTGCGCGGCGCCTACCAGGACATCTCCGCGCAGCACTGGACCGAGGTGGCGCTCGCGGCCACCCGCGACCAGCTCGTCCTCACCGAACAGGAGTCCGCCGAACGCAACCGGCTGGCCCTGCAGCTGCAGCGGGCCATCATGCCCTCGACCCACGACCCGATCGAGCTGCCCGACCTGCGCATCGCCGTGCGGTACCGGCCCGCGGAGAAGGACCACCTGGTCGGCGGCGACTGGTACGACGCCGTGGTCCTGCCGTCGGGCCAGCTGTTGATCTCCGTCGGCGACATCGCGGGCCACGGCATCGACGCGGCCACGGGCATGGTCGTGCTCCGCAACGCCCTGCGCGGGCTCGCCGCCACGGGCGCGTCGCCCAACCAGCTGCTGACCTGGCTCAACAACGTCGCGGGCAACCTCGCCGACCACGTGCTCGCCACCGCGCTGTGCGGCCTCTACGACCCGGAGACGCGCCTGCTGCGCTGGGCCAGGGCCGGGCACCTGCCGCCCGTGCTGGTCCGCGACGGCCAGGCCAACATGCTCCCGATGCTCAAGGGGCTGCTGCTGGGCGTGAAGGCCGACGCCGAGTACGAACTGGGCGAGGTGCTGCTGCGTGAGGACGACGTCCTGGTGATGTACACCGACGGGCTGATCGAGCGGCGCACCGCGTCCCTCGACGACTCCCTCGACCACCTGCTCGACATCGTCAGCACGTCCGCGATCGACCTCGACCAGCGACTCGACCGCCTGCTGCTGCACTGCGACGCGGACACCGACGACGACGCCTGCATCGTCGGCATTCAGGTGCGGTGATCAGCCGCTGGAAGGGCGGGCCGGGGCGGAACCTATACGCTTTGCCGGGATCGTGTGTCCCGAACACCGGCACGACTGCTGGTTCCAGCGCGCTGGAGGCGTCCCCGATGACCAAGGCTCCGATGAACACGACCACCGAACGCGCAGGCGACTCGGTCCTCGTGCGGGTCGAAGGCGAAGTCGACCTCGCCACGGCAGCGGAACTCAAAGGGGTACTCGCCGCGGCGGCCGACCTGGGCGACGCCCGCCGTCTGATCGCCGACCTGAGCGACGTGACGTTCTTCGGCTCCGCGGGCCTGACCGTCCTGCTCACCGCGCACGAGCGCGGCTGCGAGACCGGTGTGCCGTTCGTCGTCGTCCCGGGCACCGAGAGCTCCGCGCGCCGGATCCTGGAGATCACCGAGATGCTCGACGTGCTGACCACGGCCGACTCGGTGGACTCGGCCATCAGCTGACCCCGGACATACACCGGGCCCCGACGACCGTGACGGTCAGTCGGGGCCCGGGGTGCCCTGCGGCGGGCCGAATAAGACGGTTGGGACCAGGTCCAGCGGGTAGTTACCCCGACTTGGCGGATCTCACACCTGGTTCGGGAAAAAATCTCAACCCCATCGGGTGTCGATCCCGTTTTCGGGTGGTGACCTGCGGCGATGCCCGGTTGATTAGGGGCAGCCAAGCCAAGAAGAGGGAATCATGACCCGCAAATCCGTGATCACGACCGTGCTCGTGCTCCTCGCCGTGGCCTTGCTGGGTGTCGGTGTCGTCCTCGCCTACGACGCGTTCCGGACCCGCAAGATCGACTCTTACGCGATCACCTACGAGGTGACCGTCGAGGGCGCGGGCGGCATCCGCAAGGTCGAGTACACGGCGGTGCCCGACGGGCAGCACCGCACGGCCGACCCGACCACCCGCACCGACGAGGCCCCGACGGCGACGCCGTGGAGCCGTGACGTGATCATCCCGGCGGGTCGGCAGGCCAGGCTTGTCGTCACCCCGGCGCAGGACGCGGTCGTCGGGTGCAAGATCGTCCTGGACAAGGACTTGGGCAGCCCGAAGACGAAGACGCTCACCGAGAACAAGGCGCCCGCGGTCGGGCAGCCCATCACCTGCTCGGCGACCCTCGACGACGACGCCAGGTTCGGCCGGTAAGCGGCTCACCTGGTCGTCGGCACCACGTACGATCAGACCGTACGCAGGCCGAACGATGAGCAGGGTGAACGATGACCGAGCCGCAGCCACTGGTCCCCGGGACGGTGGGCGACCACACGAGTTGCCTGCTGGTGAAGCTGGGGCAGGTCATGTTCCGGTTGGCCGAGGAGGAACTGCCCGGCCTGCGGGTGCGGCACTACAGCATCCTGCAGGCCCTCGCCGACAACGGACCTACGCCCCAGCTCGCCCTCGGCGCGTACCTGCGGATCGACCCGGCGACCATGGTGAGCAGCCTCGACGACCTGGAGAACGCCGGGCACGCGGCCCGCGTGCGCGATCCGGGCGACCGCAGGCGGTACCTGGTGGAGATCACCGAGAGCGGCCGGACGGTGCTCGCGGGCGCCAACGAACGGCTCGGTGAGCTGGACGACCAGGCGTTCGCGGAGTTGTCGTCGACCGACCGCAAGTCGCTGCACCGGATCTTGTCGAAGCTCGCCTCCGGCGCGACGCTGCCCGCCGCGTTCGACGCGATCCGTGACCAGCCCGCGTCGAGGAAGCTGCCTAGTTCGCAGCGGGCTTCCGCGTAGCCGCTCCACACGCGCGGGTTCGACGCTTGATCCGGCCCATCTGCCTACCTGTCGCCGCTGCCGGCCGCCGTGCCGGGCTCCCAGGGCTACGACCCGAACCACGGTCCGAGTTGGGCGGGAGGGACGCCCGGAGGGGCTCGTGTCCGCCGCGCGCAGCCGATTTGGGCGTCATGCTGGACTTGGTGCCCAACCGCAGGTCCGTGGAGGTTCCGCCCGCGAACCGCCTGCCGCGCTGGTTCCTCGGCCCGTGCCCGCGCGGACGTGGACTGCCGCGGTCGGGCGAAGCCGGATCAGGCGTCGAGGAAGATGTCGAGGGCCAGGTCGCCGGTGGCACCCGCCGGGCGGTAGACCGACAGGTCGGTGATTCCTTCCTCGGCGAGCACCTCATCGTCGACGAAGTGGTTTCCCGTGCACTCGCGGGAATCTCGGACCAGGATGGCGTGGGCGGCGTCGGCGACGATCTGGGGTGTGCGGGACTGCTCGACCCCGCCGAGGAGGTTGCGCACGGCCGCGGTGTCGATGAGGGTGCGCGGCCACAGCGAGTTGGCGGCGATGCCGTCGTCCTTGAACTCCTCGGCCAGGCCGACCGTGCACAGGCTCATGCCGTACTTGGCGAGCGTGTAACCCAGGTGTGCGCCCACCCAGTGCGGGGCCAGGTTCAGCGGCGGCGACAGCGTGAGGATGTGCGGATTCGCCGCAGCGCGCAGGTATGGGATGGCGGCCCTGCTCAGGGCGAACGTGCCGCGGGTGTTGATGTCCTGCATGAGGTCGTAGCGCTTCATGTCGAGTTTCTCGGTGCCCGACAGGTCGATCGCGCTGGCGTTGTTGATCACGATGTCGATGCCGCCGAAGCGGTCGACGGCCCGCGCGATCGCGTTGCTGACGTCGTCGTCCTCGCGCACGTCCCCGACCACGGCGAGCGCCTGGCCGCCGGCCTTCTCGATGTCCTCGGCCGCGGTGAAGACGGTGCCTTCGAGCTTCGGGTGCGGTGTGGCGGTCTTCGCGAGCAGGACCACGTTGGCGCCGTCCTCGGCGGCCCGCAGCGCGATGGCCAGTCCGATGCCGCGGCTGCCGCCCGGACATGACGATCGTCTTGCCCGCAAGGGTCCTGACCACGGCCAATCTCCACATGTGTGCTTATCAAATCGTACGTATTACAAATGATATGTCTAGCAATGTCAATCTGCGCTACTCTGCGGTACTCGATGAGGAGGCGACGATGTCGGAGGCGGTACAGGTCACCCGCGACGCCGCGGTGACCACGATCAGCATCAACCGGCCCCACGTCCGCAACGCCGTGGATCGCGCGACCGCCGAGGCGCTCGCCGACGCCTTCCGCGCCTTCGACGCGGACCCGTCGGCCTCCGTCGCCGTCCTGTACGGCGAGGGTGGGACGTTCTGTGCGGGCGCCGACCTCAAAGCGATCAGCACGGGCCAGGGGAACCGGGCGGCGCCCGACGGCGACGGCCCGATGGGGATCTCGCGGATGCGGCTGTCGAAGCCGGTCATCGCGGCGATCAACGGGCACGCGGTCGCGGGCGGGCTGGAACTAGCCGTGTGGGCTGACCTGCGGGTGGTCGGGGAATCGGCCGTTCTCGGCGTGTTCTGCAGGCGCTGGGGCGTGCCGCTGATCGACGGCGGGACGGTCCGGCTGCCGCGGCTGATCGGCACGAGCGTCGCCATGGACCTGATCCTGACCGGCCGCCCGGTCGACGCGGCGGAAGCCCTGCGGATCGGCTTGGTCAACCGGGTCGTCCCGGACGACCGCGTCCTGGCCGCTGCGCAGGAGTTGGCGGCGCAGCTCGCCGGGTTCCCACAGACCTGCATGCGTCAGGACCGGTTGTCGGTGTTGGAGCAGGAGGGTCTCGACGAGCGGGTCGCCCTCGCCAACGAGTTCGGCCACGGCTTGGTGTCCCTGTCCGCCGACACCCTCGCGGGCGCGACCCGCTTCGCTGAAGGCGCGGGCAGGCACGGTGCTGTCGACGGCCCGGACAGTCCTCTATAGACAAAAGGGTCGATACCGAAAATCGACTCCTCGACCATGGCGCCGTGTGCCCCGCGCCCACAGTGCTGTTCCATGTCGGTATGGACTCGAGCGTTTTGGTGCTGATGACAGATCACAGCTCGAGAGAGGGCAGCCGCAAGGTTTTGTGCCGCGCCGCGGCGCGGCTCACCGGAAATCCTCCGGTTTCGATCGACGCACGACACTTCTACCCAGGTGGGAGTGGCAAGGTGACCGCCGTCGACGGCGGACTCAAACTCGAGGTGCCCGCCGAGAACCTGGTGGTGCGACCCTCGGCTCTGGTCATCTACGAGATACCCCCGGAGAAACGCCGAGGGTTCGCCGCCGCCCAACGGCAGCTCCACGCGTCAGGGGCCGCGTCATTAGGCACCGATGTCGAGGCCTGGCGGGTGGCCACCGAGAAAGACCTCACCGTCGAGCGCTTCGCCCGCGACGGCATCGCGCAGATGGAAACCATCAGCGTCACAGCGGAAGCGGACGCCGCCGAGGTCTTCGAGCGACTCGGCCGCGACGTGTGGGCCCGCCCGGTCGTAGGTATGGGCGGCAACGACGTCTTCCACGTCACCACCGACGAGCAGCTGAAGGCCGCCACCCGCTACTACGCCGAATCCGGTCTCCGCTGGCTGATGGCCCGCGACGCCAACAACTTCACCACCGACGGAACCCGCAAACAGTTTCGCGTCGTCGTGCTCGACGGCCGCGTGGTCTACGCCTGCGAGCACGTCCAGGCACAACCCGACGCACCCTGCAACGAGACCAGAGGCGCGGTCTCGACCAGGTTGTCACTCGATGAGCTACCTCCGGAACTCGATCAACTGGCGGTCGCGGCCACCAAGTCGCTCGGCCTCAACCTGGGCGGCGTGGACCTCGCGCTGGTGAACGGCGGTGTGGTGTTCGAGGTCAACGTCCATCCCGCGTTCAACACCACCATCCCCATCGAAGAGTCGTTCGCCACGCCATACGTAGAGGCGCATCTGGCACTGAGGTAGTGCCGGTAGCGGTCCACCACGCCACACATCGAAGCGCTCTGGCGCTCAGGTGGTGCCGGTAGTGGAGCGAGGTGCTCGGGCACTGAGGTGATGGGCGCTCGGTCATGGGGTGATTCGCCTTGTGCGGCGGTTGGCCAGAGTGGCATCCCGGAATGCGGCGACTGCACCTGAACGTGCTCGGTGTGGTTGCTTCGACCGGTCCGCGTTCTCCAGCCAGCGAATCACGCGTTGTTCGCGGATGGGGCCAACCGTGCCTCGGCGAGGTGGTCCAGGCCGGACGTCACCTTGAGGACCCTGGGCAATTGATTGAACGGCGGCGTCGATGACACCTGTGTCGCGCTAAGAATGGGGTCGGTGGGGGCGGCCAGAGGTGTCGTGGTCGCCCCCACCGAGGCTGGATGCCGCGCGACCGAAGGACTTCTCGGTCCGTCGGTCTCGGTGGGTCAGAGTGCTGCTCCGGCCTTCGCCGCGGCTTCGATCGCGGACCAGTCGCCGTCGACGATGGCGTTGGTGGGGGCGATCCAGGAGCCGCCGACGCAGCCGACGTTCGTCAACGCCAGGTAGTCCGGGGCGGTTGCCTCGGTGATGCCGCCGGTGGGGCACAGGCGCACCTGCGGCAACGGCCCCGCGACCGCGCGTAGGTAGTCCGGGCCGCCGGCGGCTGAAGCCGGGAAGAACTTCATCTCGGTGATCCCGCGGTCGAGCATCGCCATCATCTCCGACACGGTGGCCACGCCCGGCAGGTACGGCAGCCCGGTGTCGGCCATCGCGTCCAGGAGCCGTGGGGTGCCGCCGGGGCTGATCAGGAACTTCGCGCCCGCTTTCGTGGCCGCCTCGACCTGGTCGGGCGTGGTGAGGGTGCCGACGCCGACGACCATGTCGGGAACCTCGGTCGCGATCAGCTCGATGGCGGCCACCGCTGCCTTGGACCGCAGGGTTACCTCGATGACTGGCACGCCACCCGCCAGTAGCGCCCGCGCGAGCGGAACGGCGTCGTCGGCGTCGCGGATGACGACGACCGGGATGACAGGGGAGAGGTCGAGGATCGAACTCATGACGCGGTCTCCATTCCGAAGACGGTGGCACCCTGGTCGGCGGGGCCGATGGCGGCGCGGAAGGCGGCGAACAGTTCGCGGCCGGTTCCGGTGGGGGAACTGGGATTGCGGGGTTCAGGCGTCCGGGCGCCGAGGTCGGCGAGGACGTCGAGGGTGCCGGTCTCGGCGTCGACGGTGATGAGGTCGCCGTCGCGTAGCCGCGACAGCGGGCCGCCGTCCGCGGCTTCAGGGGTGACGTGGATGGCGGCGGGGATCTTGCCGGAGGCGCCCGACATCCGGCCGTCGGTGACGAGCGCGACCGCGTGTCCACGGTCCTGCAGGACGCCGAGCGCGGGCGTCAGCTTGTGCAGTTCGGGCATCCCGTTGGCCTTGGGCCCCTGGTACCGCACGACGGCGACGATGTCGTGGAACAACTCGCCCGCCTGGAACGCGTCGAGGAAGTCCTGCTGGTCGTCGAAGACGCGCGCGGGGGCGGTGAGGACCCGGTGCTCGGCTTTGACCGCGGACACCTTCATGACCGCGCGGCCGAGCCTGCCCGACAGCATCCGCAGACCGCCGTCGGGGGCGAACGGGTCGGCCACGCCGCGCAGGACGGTCTTGTCGAGGCTCTCGGCAACACCGTCCTGCCAGACCACACCGCCGTCGCGCAGGGCGGGTTCGGTGCGGTAGGCGGACATCTCGCCCGCGACGGTCCGGGCGTCGGAGTGCATGAGCCCCGCGTCGAGCAGCTCACTGATCAGGTACGTGGTGCCGCCCGCGGCGTGGAAGTGGTTCACGTCGGCGGTGCCGTTGGGGTAGATCCGGGTCAGCGACGGCACGACCGCCGACAGCTCGGCAAAGTCGTCCCACCGCAGCGTGATCCCGGCGGCGGCGGCGATCGCGACGAGGTGCATGGTGTGGTTGGTGGAGCCGCCGGTGGCCAGCAGCGCGACCACGCCGTTGACGACCGCGCGTTCGTCGATCACCTCGCCGATCGGCGTGTAGTTCTCGCCCAGCCTGGTCAGATCCAGGACGCGGCGGCCCGCTTCCTCGGTGAGCGCGGTGCGCAGCGGCGTGCCCGGGTTGACGAAGGCGGCGGCCGGCAGGTGCAGGCCCATCGCCTCCATCAGGAGTTGGTTGGAGTTCGCGGTGCCGTAGAACGTGCACGTGCCGGGTCCGTGGTAGGCCGCCGATTCGGCCTCCAGCAGCTCATCGCGCCCGACCTTGCCCTCGGCGTGCAGCTGCCGGACGCGGCTCTTCTCCGCGTTGGACAGCCCGGAGGTCATCGGGCCCGCGGGAACCAGGATGGTCGGCAGGTGCCCGAAGGCCAGCGCGCCGATGACAAGCCCGGGCACGATCTTGTCGCACACGCCGAGCAGCAGCGCGCCGTCGAACATGTCGTGGGACAGGGCGAGCGCGGTGGACATGGCGATGACGTCGCGGCTGAACAGCGACAGCTCCATGCCCGCGCGGCCCTGCGTGATGCCGTCGCACATCGCGGGCACGCCACCCGCGAACTGGGCGACACCACCGGCTTCGGCGATGGCGCGCTTGAGGATGGCGGGGAAGGCCTCGAACGGCTGGTGCGCGGAGAGCATGTCGTTGTAGGCGGACACGATCGCGATGTTCGGCTTCACCGCGGCACGCAGCGTCAGCTTCTCGGCGGGGCCGCAGGCGGCGACGCCGTGGGCGAGGTTGGCGCAGCCGAGCGAGCCTCGGGCGGGACCCTGTGCCGAGGCGGCGCGGATCCGGTCGAGGTACGCGGCGCGGCCCACGGCGCTGCGCTCGGTGATGCGGGCGGTCACGGCGGCGACGGTGGGGTGGGTGCTCACGGCGTCCAGATTAGCCAGACTTCTGTATCGATACAAGCAACCTTAGGTATTAAAAGTACTTTAGTGTTCAGTGGGCCTTCGATGAACGGAAGTGGTGGGATGGCGGCACGAGCGGTCATGGCCCCCGGCGCGTCCGCCGGTGAGGTCTTCGGGCTCATCCGCGACGGGCTCGCCGAAACCCGTGCCGACCTGGGCAGACTCACCGGCCTGTCGCGCAGCGCCGTCACGCTGAGAGTCGACCAGTTGATCGACCGCGGCCTGGTGGTGGAGACCGCGGCGGGCGGGTCGACTGGCGGTCGGCCGCCCACGCGCCTGTCCTTCAACGCCGACGGCGGGGTCGTCCTCGCCGCCGCACTGGGCGCGAGTCGCAGTCAGTTGGCCGTGTGTGATCTGTCCGGCCGCGCCCTCGCCACGGCGACGGTCAAGTGGTCCGACGACCCGGCGGTCGTGCTGGCCGCGGTGGCCGAGTCCTTCGACCGGCTGCTGGCGGGCCGCAGGCCGCTGCGCGGTGTCGGGGTCAGCGTCCCCGGAACGGTCGAGGCGGGCACCACCCGCAGCGTGAGCCCCTCGGCGTGGGTCGATGTCGACATCCCCGCGTTCTTCGCCGAGCGGTACGGCGTTCCTGTGCGGGTGGACAACGACGTCAACGCCCTCGCGCTCGCCGAGCACCGCGCGCACCCCGACATCGACGACCTGCTGGTGATCAAGGTGTCCACCGGGATCGGCGCCGGGATCATCTCCGGCGGCGGCCTTCGCCGCGGCGCCATGGGCGCGGCGGGGGAGATCGGGCACACGAAGGTCGCCGACGGCGGCGGCGCGGTGTGCCGGTGCGGCGGCGTCGACTGCCTGGAGGCGGTCGCCGGTGGCTGGGCTCTGGTCCGCGAGCTGACCGCGCTCGGCCGCGAGGTCGGCACCGCGCTCGACGTGGCCGACCTGGCC
>NZ_JBOHGC010000112.1:0-1943 GCF_050699995.1 Actinokineospora sp.
GAAAAGCCCTTCCGCCCAGCCGGCACCACCTCAGCCGAGCTCGGGCGGCGGACAGCCGCCATCTTCTCCAGGACGCCACCAGGCATCAGCTACGCCCAGCCGCCTCGGTATGCCGCGGCCGCGCCTCAAGCCAGCCGGCCTTCACCGCCAGACAGCACCACGCCGCCGCCGTTACCGCGGTCCCAGCCGTCCAGCCGACCGCGAAGAACACCGCCGCGATCATCGACAGCACCACGCGGCCGGCGTCGACCTGCCGCGCCTCCGCCGTGATCTGGTCCACCGGCACCCGGTCAAGCACAGTCATCGTCAGCCTCCTCAGGCGAATGCGAATTTGGGCTTACGCTTCGCTGGCGGCGCCGGCATCGTCATGCACGCCTCCAGCGCCAGCACCGCAGCGATACCGGCGTCGATCTTCAACCGCTCCGGGCCCTTCACGAACACGAACCGCGTCCGGCCGTCGTCGTCCTCGTCCCGCGTGTGCACCTTCCGCCGGTGCATCGCAAGCACATGCTCAGTCAGGACCTTCGACCCGTCATGGCTGTACGAGCCCTCAGCGATCGCCGTGAGCCACCGGTCACACGCCCGCGACATCCGCAGCGACTGGTTCGTGTCGAAGAACGCGACCCGCTCCTCACCGTCCACGTCCGGGTACTCCTCGGCCCACGCCTCGATCTCGGTCTGCCACTTCGCCGGGTCGCACAGCATCCGGCCGACGTCATACCGGTCAAACGCATCCTCGACCGCCTCGGCCACCTCAAGCCGCGGGATCCGCCAGCCACGCTTCGCCTTCGGCGGCCGCGCCCACACCTTCAAAGGCCAGGTGTGCGGCGTACCGTCGAGCGCCGCGCACGCCAGCAGCGCCGTGCAGTCATCGCTGATCGACCCGTCAAAACCAAGCCCGACCCGCGTCCCGCGCGGCACCTGGACCCGGCGCGCCGCCAGATCGTTCCACTGGGCCGCCGTGACCGCCTTCGCCCGGTCGTCGGTGTTCCAGTTGAGGAAATACCTCGCCGAGTCCTCCCACAGCGAATCCGGATCCCGGATGTCCGCGACCAGGCGGTCGATGTCCACCCACCACGAGTCGCCGTACGCCACCCGCAGCGCCTCGGCAAGCTTCTCGTCCGGGTCATCCTCCCGCACCGGCGGCGCCTCCACCGCATCGCAGTAGACCCCCGGCGCGCCCTGCTCGACTGCCCGGTGCGTCGCCTCCGCCACCGAGTCCTCACCCGGCACGAAGCTGTTCGTCGTCTCGTAGGACCGGCCACCCATCTTGGCCACGTTCCGCCGCAACGTCCGCGCCAACCGCCGGCCACCGTTCGACGGCAACCACAGGTGCGTCTCGTCGAGGATCGCGTCCGTGATCGGCTGCCCCTCCCGGCTGCCGGCCGCTGCCGTCACCGGCTCCAGCTCGCCCGGCCGATCCAGCAGGTAACACCGGGTCAGTCCGACATCGATCCGCAGATCGCCGGCCGCCCGGGAATGGTTCGCGGTCAGCAACTCATAGATCACCGAGTACGTGTTGTCGGTCTGGTCCTCCGACACCGCCGCGACCTGCACCCACGGCTTCGCGTCACCGCCCCGGCTGCCCTGCGCCCGGCCCACCGGCTCACCATCCGCGTCCCACCCGTCGAACACCACCGGCCCGGCCAGCGCCGCGATCGCCTTCGCCGCCTCCCGCGGCGACTTCCCCCACCCCTTCGACCGCCGCGACACTCCACGCCGATAGATGTACCTGCCCGACACTGGATCAACCGCATACCACTCGACCAGACCACGAGCCTGCTCATCGGTGAACACCAGAGGCTCCGCCGGATCCCGCGGCGACGGCAGGCAATCCGCCCACCAGTCCAGCAACTGCCACCCCAACGACGGGTACGGCCGTCGCGGAGTCGGCCCACACCACGGCACCGCGCTACTCCGCGACACTCAGATGCGAATACCGG
>NZ_JBOHGC010000113.1:0-15905 GCF_050699995.1 Actinokineospora sp.
GGTCTGGTCCGGAGAGACTCGAACCAACCACAGCCCGGCCAACGCGGTGGACTTCAACCGCACCGACGACCTCAACGACCCGGTGGTCGCGTCCGCGGGCGGCACGGTCAGCCGCTCGGAAAGCGAGGGCGACGCCAGCTACGGGCAGTGGGTCGAGATCGATCACGGCTCCGGCTGGCGGACCCGCTACGCACACCTGTCGGTACGACGCGTCTCGGTCGGACAGTCCGTCACGATCGGCCAGCTCATCGGCAATGTCGGCAACACGGGCGAGTCGTTCGGCGCGCATCTGCACTTCGAGCAGCGACTCAACGGCGTCGCGCAGAAGATCGTGTTCAACGGCAGCCAGATCTTCTACTGGGGCGCTCGCAGCTACACCAGCAACAACCGCTGTGGTGGCGGAAATCCGTACACGCCGCAGGAAGTGTGCGGCAGCGGCTACAGCGTGATCGACTCCGCGGCGCTGGGCACCTCGGGTCGGACCTACCTGCTCTACAACTCCGGCAACGGGTACAACTGCGTCACCACGATCAAGTCGGTGAATATCGGCACGGCTTCCCCGGTCTCGGCGTTCCTCGAGGTCGCGGGCGGTACCCGGACCACGGATTCGGGGTCGTTCAAGTACTACGCGGGACCGGTGAAGCGGTCCGCGCCGGGCAGGTGCGTGAAGTGGGGCGGCTCGGTCGGGTCGGCGTCCTACACCAGCCCGTTCGAGCACTGCGGCTGAAGAGGGTAACGCGGATGCCCGACGAGACGCGGTCTCGTCGGGCACCTGTCCACAGAGGTCGGACCGCCATCCACAGTGGAATCACGGTGGGTGTTCGCGGCGGCGGAACCGCCGCACAGTGGTCCCATGACGCACCTGCACACCACCATCACCTTCGCCGACGAAGGCGACTTCGTCGCGGCCGTGCCCACGCTGCTGGGTTTCCACCCGGTCGACTCGATCGTCGTGCTCACCGTCGTCGACGACGGTCCGCGTTGCCGGATCGGCCAACTCCTGCGCTCCGACCTCCCCACGCCAGACGACGATCCGGCACTGGCGCGCTACCTGAGCGAGACGTGCGTCAAGCACGGCGGCCGCAGGGTCTTCATCCTGATCACCGGCGGTGGTTCGGAACCCTTGCCGCGAAGCGGTTTCATGGAGTTGGTCCGCGCCGCCTTCGAGGAGCAGGGGGTGTCGGTCGAGCGGGCCGTGTGGACTCCGTCCGCCAAGTCCGGTGAGACGTGGCGGTGCTACGACGATCCCGATCGCTTCGGCGAAATCCCTGATCCCGACAGCGCCCCGGTCGCCGCGGCGCTGACGGTCGCCGGGCTGGTGAAGTACCCGACTCGGGAGGCTCTTGCCGCGACGCTGGCACCGGACCCACCGGACGTCATGCGACGCCGCACGGTCATGCTCGATGCGGTACTCCGAGCGAACTCCGGAAAGTGCGATCCCAAGGGCTTCGCGCGGGACTGGGCCGTGGTCGACGCCGCCCTCGACGACTTCACGCCATCCACAGGGGATTCCCCCGGACGCGGACTGGAACCGTCCTGGGACGACGAGCGAATCGTCGCGTTGAGCGTCGCCTTGTGTCACAGCGACATCAGGAGCGAGTGCCTCAAGGTCGCCCTGACCGAGCGGGCGGCCGCGGCGGTCCGCCTGTGGACTCGCCTGACCCGGTCGGCCCCGGCCCCAGAACGCGCGCAACCCGCCGTGCTGCTGGCGATCGGCGCCTACCTCACCGGCGACGGCCCGCTCGCACAGATCGCCCTGGACGTCGCGTTGGAGGCCAACCCGGACCACTCCCTCGCCCACCTGCTGCGCTCCGCCATCGGCCACGCCATCGCCCCGACGGAACTCCGCGAGATCATCACCCGCGCCGGCCAACACACCACCCGCACCAGGGCGGCGCCATGAACCCGCCAACACCTGAACCGCGTGGCCGATGGCCGTTGGAGGCTTTGGGCTCACGAACCCGGTAGCCCTGCGTTGTTGCCTGGTCAGCCGCGGGCGTGGGTGAACTCCCAGGCGTCGGTCACGATGGTGTGCAGGTCCGGGCGTTCGGGCTTCCAGCCCAGGCGCGTGCTCGCGGCCTCCGACGACGCGACGAGGATCGCCGGGTCGCCGGGGCGGCGGGCGGCGAACTCCGCCGGGATGGCGTGGCCGGTGACCTCGCGGCAGGTCTGCACGACCTCCCGGTTGGAGAAGCCGGCGCCGGTGCCGAGGTTGAAGATCTGGTGCTCGCCCGCGACGGCGTGGCCCAGGGCGAGGAGGTGTGCCTCGGCGAGGTCGAGGACGTGGATGTAGTCGCGCACGCAGGTGCCGTCGGGGGTCGGGTAGTCCTCCCCGTAGATCGACAGCTTGTCCCGCTTGCCCATGGCGACCTGCAGCACGATCGGGATCAGGTGCGTCTCGGTGGTGTGCCGCTCGCCGAAGGAGCCGTACGCGCCCGCGACGTTGAAGTAGCGCAGGCTCACCGCGGCCAGCCCGTGGGCGGCGGCGTAGGAGGTGATGGCGTGGTCGATGGCGAGCTTGGTGGCGCCGTAGGTGTTGGTCGGGCGGGTGGGGGCGGTCTCAAGGATCGGGACCTGCTCCGGCTCGCCGTAGGTCGCGGCCGTCGAGGAGAAGACCAGTCGAGGGGTGCCGTGCGCACGCATGGCGTCGAGCAGCCGAAGGGAGGTGACTACGTTGCCGGTCCAGTACTTGCCGGGGTCCTGCATGGACTCGCCGACCAGTGACTTCGCGGCGAAGTGCAGCACGCCGTCGAATCCCTCGCCGAGCAGTTCGGGCGCCACCTCGACGAGGTCGCCCTCGACGAACCGGGCGCCATCGGGGACGGCGTCCGCGTGTCCGGTCGACAGGTCGTCCACGACCACCACGTCGTGCCCGGTCTCCACCAGCCGCGCCGCGCAGACGCTGCCGACATATCCCGCTCCGCCGGTCACGAGCAGCTTCACCGTGGTCCTCGCCTTCCTCATCCTCGCGGTGGCGTGTTTCGCCTTCGCGACGACCCTAGTGTCGCGGACGGCACACCTCGGCAGGTGCCCCGCCTACCCCACGGTGGCGCGGCGGGTGCCGCTCAGAACTCCCGGCCGGCGCCCGCGGACGGGACCGCGGGGAACATGCGCGGCGCTTCGAACGACCGTTCCGCGAACGCGGCCAGCACGGCCGACCGAACCCGCGCGACCCGCTCGACCGGCACCAGCGCGATGGCCGTGCCACCGAACCCGCCACCGGTCATCCGGGCGCCCAGGGCACCGGCACCCACCGCGGCCTCCACCGCGACGTCGAGTTCCACGCACGACACCCGATAGTCGTCGCGCAGGCTGCGGTGCGACTCCGTCAACAGGTCACCGATCCGTCCGGGCGCCTGCGCGCGCAGCGCCTCCGCGGTTCGCAGGACCCGTTCGTTCTCCGACACCACATGCCTGGCCAGCGGCAACAGGTCCGCGGGAAGCCCGGAAACCTCGCGCGCGTCCCGAAGGGATGGCAAACCCAACAGCTCAGCGGCGCGTTCGCAGCCCTTGCGCCGGTCGCCATAGGCCGAGTCGGCCAGCGAGTGCCGGACACGGGTGTCGATCGCCAGGACCTCGAGGCCATGGGCGGCCGCGTCGAACGGGATCTGCTCCTGCTCGCCCGAACGGACATCGACGAACAGGACGTGCGCGTCCACGCAGCACAGGGACGCGGTCTGGTCGAGCAGGCCGGTCGGGGCGCCGACGAAGTCGTTTTCCGACCGCTGGATCCACCGGGCCAGTTCGGCCAGGGACGGCTTCTCGCCGGACCCGAGGTCGAACAGCGCGAGCGCGACCGCGCACTGCAAAGCGTGCGATGACGACAGCCCGGCGCCGGTCGGGACGTCGCCCGCGATCACCAGGTCGGCCCCGGAATCGAAGCCGTGGTCGCGCAGAACCCAGGCCACACCACACGGGTACGCGGCCCAGCCGGTGACCCCGCCGGGATGCAGCTCCGCCACCGCGACCGGCCCCGCGTGCTGGGTGACACCGTCGTCGCCCACGGTGGTGGCCGTGAGCAGCCCGTCATCACGCGCAGTCGCGGCGACGGCGATACGGAAGGGAAGTGCGAAAGGGAGGACGAAACCGTCGTTGTAGTCGGTGTGCTCACCGATCAAATTCACCCGACCAGGCGCGGACCAGACACCGGCGGGATCACGGCCATGCTCGCGCCGGAACGCCTCGGCCGCCCGCATGGCCGGGGTCGAGGCGACCCGCCCGGCCGCACTCGGAGCGCTCGTGCCCTCGGCTGCCCGCTGGCCGGAGGAGCTGCCGGGGTCTGAAGCCGACCGCAGCCGGCGAGGCCCAGCCTCCGCATCCGACGGGTCGGGGCCGCGGGACGAGTCGGGCGCGCCTTCGAGCCGGCTGGCCGCAGTGATGCCGTGCGCGCCGTCCAGCGGGCTGGGAGGGGTGGTGGTGTGCACGGCGTGGGGCAGGTCGGTGCCCTGGTCGGAACCTCGGGTCACGTCGAGCGGGCCAACACCGCGTGCAGGACGATCGGGGCCAGCTGGGCGGTGTTGCCCGCGCCGGTGATCTCGATGTTTCCGTCGCCCTTGGACGCGCCGACGGCGATCATCTCGCCGGGGAGGATCCCGACCGCCTTGAGTTCGCCCATCAGCTGCGAGTCGAGCTGCACGTGTTCGGCGATGCGGCGGACCTCCACCGTGCCGCCGCCGCGGCGGGCGACTTCATCGAGGCGGACCAGGCCGGCTTCCACGGGGGGAGCGGGCTCGCCCTCGCCCAGTTCGTCCAGGCCGGGGATCGGGTTGCCATACGGCGATGTCGTGGGGTGGCCGAGGAGCTTGACCAGCTTGCGCTCGACGGCCTCGCTCATCACGTGCTCCCAGCGGCACGCCTCGCTGTGGACCTGTTCCCACTCGAGGCCGATGACGTCGACGAGCAGGCGCTCCGCGAGGCGGTGCTTGCGCATCACGGCGATGGCCAGGGAACGGCCATGGTCGGTGAGTTCCAGGTGCCGGTCGCCCGCGACGATGAGCAGCCCGTCGCGCTCCATTCGGCCGACGGTCTGGCTCACGGTGGGGCCGCTCTGGCCGAGGCGTTCCGCGATGCGGGCACGCAGGGGGACGACGCCCTCCTCCTCGAGTTCGTAGATCGTCCGGAGGTACATCTCTGTGGTGTCGATGAGATCGTTCACGCCGTTCCCCTTCGTCAGCTCCAATGGTAGTCGCTGCACCCGACAGGTCTGCGGCTATCTAGCCGTGAGTGATCACACTGCGGTGCGGCAGGATGGCGGGGTGACCGCACTCACCGGGCCCCTGATCTCCGCCGCCGCCCTTCTGTCCTGCCTGGACAGTCAGAACCCGCCGGCGCTGCTCGACGTCCGCTGGCGTCTCGGCGGCCCTCCCGGGCGGGAGGACTACGCCGCCGGACACCTGCCGGGCGCCGTCTTCCTCGACCTCGACGCCGAGCTCTCCGCCGCGCCCGGCGCGGGCGGAAGGCACCCTCTACCAGCACCGGAAGACCTGCAGCGGGTGCTGCGGGAAGCCGGTGTGCGCGCCGACCGCCCGGTCGTCGCCTACGACTCCGACAACGGCTCGATCGCCGCCCGGGTGTGGTGGCTGCTGCGTTGGGCGGGCCACGACGAGGTCGCGGTGCTCGACGGCGGTCACGCGGCCTGGGTAGCGGCAGGCCACCCGGTGACCACCGATGAGGCGTCCCCCGAAGGAGGCGACCTCGTGGTCCGCCCCGGCGCGATGCCGGTGCTCGACGCCGAGGACGCGGCGGGACTCGCCCGCGAAGGGATGCTGTTGGACGCCCGCGCGCCCGAGCGGTACCGCGGCGACATCGAGCCCATCGACCCGCGGGCCGGACACGTGCCGGGCGCCCGCAACGCCCCCTTCACCGAGCACCTGCGCGAGGGACGGTGGAAGCCCGCCACCGAACTGGCCGAGCACTTCGAGGCGCGGGGCGTGCGGCCCGGCGAGCCCGTCGGGGCATACTGCGGCTCCGGGGTGACCGCGTCATCGGTCGTCCTCGCCCTGGAGGTCTCCGGCCTCACCACCCGCGAGCACCCGGCCGCCCTCTACGCCGGTTCCTGGTCCCACTGGTGCGTCGACCCCACCCGACCGGTCGCGACCGGCGACGAGCCGGGCCACTAGGGTCGGCATATGGGTGATCGAGCCGCCGTCGTCTGGGACTCCTCGCTGCTCGGTTACGACCTCGGCGGCGAGCACCCGTTCAATCCGATCCGCCTTGAACTCACCATGCGCCTGGCCTCGGCGCTCGGTGTGCTCGACGGCGTCGAGCTGCGGGTTCCCGAGCCCGCGACCGAGTCCGACTTGGAGCGTGTGCACGAGCTCGGCTACGTGCGCGCCGTGCAGCAGGCGCCCACGGTGGCCTGGGACGTCGGGCACGGCCTCGGCACCGACGACAACCCGGTGTTCGACCGGATGCACGCGGCGTCCGCTCTCGTCGTGGGCGGGTCGCTGCTCGGTGCCCGGGAAATCGCGTCCGGGGCGGCCGACCGGGCCGTGAGCATCGCGGGCGGGCTGCACCACGCGATGCGCGACCGCGCCGCCGGGTTCTGCGTCTACAACGACTGTGCCGTGGCCATCTCCTGGCTGCTCGACAACGGCTTCGACCGCATCGCCTACCTCGACGTCGACGTCCACCACGGCGACGGAGTCCAAGCCGCGTTCTACGACGACCCGCGCGTCCTGACCGTGTCCCTGCACCAGAACCCGGCGACGCTGTGGCCGGGCACCGGGTTCGTCAACGAGCTCGGCGGACGCGAGGCCATGGGCTCCTCGGTCAACATCCCCCTCCCGCCGCACACGCGCGACCCGGCATGGCTGCGCGTGTTCAACGCGGTCGTCCCCTCGCTCCTGTCGGCGTTCCGGCCCCAGATCCTGGTCACCCAGTGCGGTGTGGACACCCACGAGGAGGACCCGCTCGCCGACCTCTCCCTCTCGGTCGACGGCCACCGGGAGATCTACCGGACCCTGCGCGGGCTGGCCGACCGGTACGCGGGCGGCAAGTGGCTGGCCACCGGCGGCGGCGGATACCAGCTGCTGCGCGTCGTCCCGCGCTCTTGGTCCCACCTGATCGCCACCGTGCTCGACCGCGACGTCGCCCCCGAGACCCGGGTGCCCGCGGACTGGACGGCGACCGTGCGCAAGATAGCGCCGCACGCCGATCTCCCGACGACCATGAGCGACGGGCGCGACACCGCGTTCGACCCGTGGGGCGGGGGACTGGACCGGCCGGTCGACGCCGTGATCCGGGACGTGCGCCGGGCCGTGTTCCCGCTGCACGGCCTCGATCCCGATGACCCGAGGGACTGACGTGGCCGAGACGCCCGCGTACGACCCGTACGACTATCCCCGCCGCTGGGAAGCCGACGTGGTGCTCTCCGACGGTCAGACCGTCCACTTGCGACCCATCGTGCCCAGTGACGGCGACGCGCTGCTGGCCTTCCACGGCAAGCTGTCCGACCGCACCCGCTATTTCCGTTATTTCTCACCGTATCCGCGCATCCCCGCGCGCGACCTGGTGCGGTTCAGCACGGTCGACCACCGCGACCGGGTCGCGTTCGTGGCCCTGCTCGGCGACGACATCGTCGCCGTCGGACGCTACGAGCGGCTGCCCGGACAGGACTCCGCGGAGGTCGCGTTCGTCGTCGCCGACGACCACCAGCGCCGCGGGCTCGGCTCGATCCTGCTGGAGCACCTGGCCGCCGCGGCCCGCGAGCGTGGACTGAGCCGGTTCGAGGCCGAGGTGCTCTCCGAGAACGCCCAGATGGTCCGCGTCTTCCGCGACGCCGGCTACCAGGTGAGCCGGGAGTTCGAGGAAGGCGTGCTGCACCTGGAGTTCGCGATCGACCCGACCGAGGACTCGGTGCGCGTGGCGTGGTCACGCGAGCAGGCCGCCGAGGCGCGCAGTGTGCACAATCTGCTTCATCCCCGGTCGGTCGCGGTGATCGGCGCGTCGACCGACCGCACCAAGATCGGCTACGCCGTGCTGGGCAACATGCTCGGCGCGGACTTCGCCGGCCCGGTGTTCCCGGTCAACGCCGAACACCCCTCGGTGCGCGGTGTCCGGGCGTACGCCACGGTCCTCGACATCCCCGACGCGGTCGACCTCGCCGTCGTGGCCGTCCCCGCCGCGCGGGTCGACGACGTCATGGACGCCTGCCTGGCCAAGGGGGTCAAGGCCCTCGTGGTCGTCACCTCCGGTTTCGGCGAGACCGGCTCAGAGGGGCGCGGCGCCGAACGCAAGCTGGTCGACGAGGCCCGCGCGCATGGGATGCGCGTGGTCGGCCCGAACGCCCTCGGCGTGGTCAACCTGGACCCGAAGGTCCGGCTCAACGCCAGCCTCGCGCCGACGCTGCCGGGACGCGGACGCACCGGCTTCTTCTGCCAGTCCGGCGCCCTGGGCACCGCGATCCTCGCCGACGCCGCCGCGCGCGGCCTCGGACTGTCCACTTTCGTCTCCGCGGGCAACCGCGCCGACGTGTCGGGCAACGATCTGCTGCAGTACTGGGAGACCGACCCCAACACCGACGTGGTGCTTCTCTACCTGGAGTCGTTCGGCAACCCGCGCAAGTTCGCCCGGCTCGCCCGCAGACTTGGCCGCAGCAAGCCGATCGTGGCGGTGAAGTCGGGCCGCAACGCGGTGCTTCCCGCGCTCGCCGCGACCGGTGTCGCGATCGACGAGTCGAGCGTGCAGGCGCTGTTCGAACAGGCGGGCGTGATCCGCGTCGAGTCGATCGCGCAGCTGTTCGACACCGCGATCCTGCTGGCCCACCAGCCGCTGCCCTCGGGGGAGCGGGTCGCGGTGGTCGGCAACTCCTCGGCGATCGGTGTGCTGGCCGCCGACTCCGCGATGGCCGCCGGTCTGGTGCTCGCGGGCGACCCGGTGGACGTCGGCGCCCAGGCGGGACCGGAGGAGTTCGCCGCCGCCGTCACCGACGCGCTGCGCCGCGATGACGTCGACTCGCTGATCGTCGTGTTCGTTCCCCCGCTGGCGATCCCGGGCACGGCCTACGCCCGCGCGCTGCGGGAAGCCGCGCCGGCCGACGCGAACGCCAAACCGATCGTCTCGACTTTCCTTGCCGCCGAAGGCATCCCCGCCGAACTCGCGGTCGCGGGCCCCGGAGGCGGACCAGGCCGCGGGTCGATCCCGTCGTACCCGAGCCCGGAACGCGCCGCCCTGGCGTTGTCGCGGGCGACGCGGTACGCGCGGTGGCGGTCGGCACCGCTGGGCGAGTACCGCAGGCCGGAGGACGTCGACACCCGCGAGGCCGCGGAGATCGTCGCCGGCGCGCTGGCCTCCGGCGGCGGGTCCGAAGTGGAGCTCACCGACGACCAGACCCGCCGCGTCCTTGCGTGCTACGGCATCCAGGTGATGCCCTACCGCGTCGTCGCCACGGCGGCCGACGCGGCCACGGCCGCGACCGAACTGGGTCTCCCGGTTGTGATGAAGACCGCCGACAGACGCTTCCGCAGACGCAACGACCTCGTCGGCGTCCGGCTCGACCTGACCACCGAGGACGCCATCCGCACCGCCTACGACCAACTCCGCGAGGTGTCGGGGGTCGAGGAGGTGTTCGTGCAGCGCATGGCGCCCAAGGGGAACTCCTGCTCGATCGGCCTGCAGGACGACCCGTCGTTCGGCACGCTGCTGTCCTTCGGGCTCGCCGGGATGATCAGCGACCTGCTCGGCGACCGCGCGTTCCGGGCCGTCCCGCTGACCGACGCCGATGCCGCCTCGTTGGTCCGCGCGCCGCGGGCCGCGCCGCTGCTGGCGGGTTACGCGGGCGGCGAGCCCGCCGACCTCGCCGCCCTGGAGGACCTGGTCCTGCGGGTCGCCGCGCTGGCCGAGGACCTGCCGGAGATCCGGTCGCTGCTGGTGGAGCCGATCCTGGCCTCGGCGGCGGGCGCGTTCGTCAGCGGCGGCCACGCGACCGTCGGTCCGCCGCCCTCGCGCCACGACGGCGGTCCACGCAGGTTGCGCGCGATGTCCTGATGTCGGGTGCTCGCCTCTCCCGCCTGACCTGCTCGCGGGCCTATGCTCGTCGATCATGTCTGGTGAACGGCGTCACCCGAAGCAGGGCGAGGCGGTGCATGCGGGAATCCCCGAGCACGGCCGCGTCCCGCTGTATTTCGCCGTGCGGTCCCGGCTGCTCGACCTGATCCAGACCTTGGGCGAAGGCTCCGCGCTGCCCTCGGAGCGCGACCTCGCCGACCTGTTCGACGTCTCGCGGCTCGCTGTCCGCCAAGCCGTCGGCGAACTCGTGCTGGAGGGCAGGCTCACCCGCAGGCAGGGTGTGGGGACCTTCGTGGCGCCGCCGAAGCTGGTGCGGCAGATGACGCTGTCGAACGTGGGCTTCGAGCCCACGCGCGCCCTCGTCACCCTCGAACACCTGCCCGCCGCGAACCCGCTGGCCGCCGAGCTGGGCGTGCGGGTCGGCGCGATGGTCGTCCACCTCGAGCGGGTCGTCTCGGCCCACGGCGACCGGATCGGCCTGGAGTCGACCTACCTCGCCGCGGAACGGTTCCCCGGCCTCGCCGACCGGTTCGACCCCACCGAATCCCTGCACGCCCACCTGCGCGAGGTGTTCGACGTGACTGTCGCCGACGCAGAGGAGCGCGTCGAGACGATCTTGGCGACTCCGCGCGAGGCGCAGCTCATCGGCGTCAGCCTGGCACTGCCGATGCTCCTGCTGAACCGCCTCACCCGCGACGCCGACGGCAGGCCGATCGACCGGGCCCGCTCGCTGTTCCGCGGCGACCGCTTCAGCATCATCGCGACCCTGCGCGAGTGATCTAACGTGGGCACATGAACCGACGGTGGACGAAGTTCGTCGCCCTGGGGGACAGCCTCACCGAAGGCGTCGGCGACGTCGACGAGACCGGCCGCCCCCGCGGCGGGGCCGACCGCTTCGCCGAGGAGATCGCCCGCCGCCAAAGCGGCCTGCGCGTCGGCCCAGGCACCCAACCGGGCCAAGGCTCCGGACTATCTGGCCCTGACCTGAGCTGTCGGTTCCTTCACACCATTCGGGACATCACGAGGGCGGCCCCTAATCCACCAGCGCCGCTGACGCCCGCCACCCCCACTCGCCCGAAACACCGCTCCAGGTTCTCCACGCACTCCCCAACCATGATCGCCCCCGTCGCCCCTAACGCATGGCCCGCGGCGAGCGTCCCCCCGCACAGGTTGAGCCGGTCCGGTCCGGCCCCCAGGTCCCGGCGTAATCGCAGGCACAGTGCGGCGAACGACTCGGCGAATTCGAAGACGTCGACCTCCCCAGGCCGGATCGCGGCCCGCCGCATCGCTGTCACCATGGCGTCTTGGCCCGCGGTCAGCATGGTGACCGGGTCGTGTGCCACCACCGACGACGACACGATCCGGGCCCGTGGGGTGATGCCCAGTCTGCGCGCGGCGAGGGCGTCGCCGATCAGAAGCAAGGCGGCGCCGTCGGCGACCGAGGGGGAGGTGCCCACCGTGTGCCCGTGCTCGATTCGCTCCGGCCAGGCCCGGCTGGACAGGGCCAGCGCGTCCTGTCCGTCGGCGCCGACTTCGGCGAAGGCCGGGGCCAGGCTCGACAGTGTCTCCCGGCTCACCCTCGGTCGCACCTGTTCGTCGCGGTCGAGGCCGCCCAAGGGGATCAGCGACCGGGAGAACGCTCCGGCCCGGTTGGCCGCGGCCGCTTTGTGGTGTGACTCCAAGGCATACGCGTCCAGATCGGCCCGGGTGAAGCCGTCTATCGTGGCGTTCAAATCAGCGGCGACTCCCATGTGGACAGACCCGGCCGCCGCGACGACCTCCGCGTCAGTCCACAGTGGAGCGCGGTCGCTGAACATCGGCACCCGCGACGTGCTCTCCACCCCGCCCGCCACCGCGAGGCTCAGTTCGCCCACCCGAACCCGGGCGGAGACCTGGGCGACCGCTTCGAGGCCGGAGGCGCAGAAGCGGTTGACCGTCACCCCCGGAACCTGATCGTCCCAGCCCGCGAGCAGCACGGCCGTCCGGGCGAGGTTGCCGCCCTGTTCGCCGACCTGGGAGGCGCAGCCGAGCACCACGTCCTCGATGGTGCCGGGATCGACGCCGGTGCGGTCGACGAGGGCCCGCTGCAGGCCGGTGACCAGGTCCAACGCGCTCAGGTGGTGCAGCCCGCCCACGGTGGAGCCCCGGCCGCGGGCGGTGCGGACGTAGTCGAGCACATAAGCCTCGTTCACCCATCCCCCTCCCGAGCCCCCGCTTCTAGTTGTAGTCTCGTTTTCCCGGCGCAGGCAAGGGCTCGGCAAGGGGGGAACGCGCGGTGGACGTCGAGATCCTCGGGCGCGCCCTGAACACGCTGCCCGTCGGTGACGACCACCCCTACCGCAGCGGCCCATGGCGACCGCAGACCGTCGAGCGGGCCGCGACCGGCCTTGACGTCGTCGGTGAGATTCCCAAAGACCTCGACGGCGTCTATCTGCGCAACACCGAGAACCCGGTCCACCCGGCCATCGCCGCCTACCACCCGTTCGACGGCGACGGCATGGTCCACGTAGTGGGATTCCGGGACGGCAAAGCGTTCTACCGCAACCGCTTCGTGCGCACCGACGGCTTCGTCGCCGAGCAGGGCGCCGGACGCTCGCTCTGGGCGGGCATCGCCGAGCCGCCCGAGGTCGCCGGGCGGCCAGGGTGGGGTGCCCGCGGCGCGATGAAGGACGCCTCCAGCACCGACATCGTGGTGCACGCGGGGGTCGCGCTCACCAGCTTCTACCAGTGCGGCGAGCTCTACCGGCTCGACCCGCTGACCCTCGACACGCTCGGAAAGTCCACATGGGACGGCCGGTTCCCCGAGCGCGGCGTGTCCGCGCACACGAAGGTCGACCCGGCCACCGGCGAGCTGCTGTTCTTCAACTACGGCAAGGAGAAGCCGTATCTCAACTACGGCGTGGTCGACTCGCGAAACCGGCTCGTCCACTATGGCGAGGTCGAACTGCCCGGCCCCCGGCTGCAGCAGGGCAAGCACGCCGCCCGCTTGCACCCCGACCTGCCGCTGCGCCTGGGCGTGATCCCGCGCCACGGCGGGAAAGTCACGTGGTTCGAGGCGGAGTCGACGTTCGTGCTGCACTTCGTCAACGCCTACGAGGACGGCCACGAGATCGTCCTCGACGGGTTCTTCCAATCCGACCCCGAAGGCCGCGACGCGACATTCCCCGGTGACCAGCGCTACGCGCGGATGTTCCGCATGCTCTCCTTGGACGGCATGGGGACCCGGCTGCACCGGTGGCGGCTGAACCTGGCGACCGGGAAGGCGACCGAGGAACGCGCCACGGACACGATCACCGAGTTCGGTATGGTCAACCCTCGCAACGCTGGACGTCCTTACCGCTACACCTATGCCTCCACTGGCGAACCCGGCTGGTTCCTGTTCGACGGGTTCGTCAAACACGACCTCCTGACCGGCCGTGAGGAGCGCTACCGGTACGGCGCGGGGGTGTTCGGCAGTGAGACGGCGTTCGCGGCGCGCGCGGGTTCCCAAGGTGAGGACGACGGTTACCTGATCACCATGACCACCGACATGAATGCCGACCGCTCCGAGTGCCTGATCTTCGACGCGCGGCGGGTCACCGACGGGCCGGTGGCCCGGATCCGGCTCCCGGAACGGGTCTGCAGCGGAACGCACAGCACGTGGGCGCCGGGCGCCGAGCTGCCGGGGTGGCGCGACGCCGAGGATCCGGCGGCCGCGGTCGGGCTCGCGCAGGCATGATCCATCCGCCCGATCAGCCCACCGCGCTGCACGCCGGTGGCGACAACTCGATCGCGTTCCTCATCGGTGTCACCGCCGACGAGTGGACGCTGCTGATCCTGCGGCACGCGCTGCAGGGCGTCGACAGCTTCGACCAGTGGCTGGAGCTGCTGCCGATCTCCCCGCCGGTGCTCTCCGGCAGGCTGCGTCGCATGGCGGAACTCGGCATCGTCGCGGTGTCGGGGGACACCTACCCGCTGACCAGGCGCGGCGCCGCGCTGTGGCCGATGATCGTCACCCTCGCCGGGTGGGAGAAGCTGTGGGGCGACGACCACGTCGAGCCGCTTCCGCGACTGCGCCACCTGCGCTGCGGCGCGGACTTCACCCCGCTGATGGCGTGCGGCGCGTGCGGTGAGGTCGCCGCCGCCCGCGACGTCGTCGGCGAGTTCGGCCCGAGCGGCTCGTGGCCGAGGTCCGCGCCCAGCGCCGCGACCCGCAGGCCCGCGGGCGGGTCGGCGAACCTGGGACCGAGCTTCTTTCCGCAGAGCCGCGCCCTTATCGGTAACCGCTGGGCCGCGGCCATGCTCAGCGCCGCCTATCTGGGGGCGACCCGGTTCTCCCAGTTCCACCGCCAAGTCGGCGCTCCCGCCACCGTGATCGCCGACCGCCTGCGCGTGTTCCGTGAGGTCGGCGTCCTGCGCGCCGAGGGCGACCAGGATCGCGCCGACCGGGCCACGTTCAAGCTGACCGACAAGGGGCGGGCGTTCTTCCCGGTCGTGATGTCCGGCGTCGAGTGGAGCCAGCGCTGGTATGTCGCGCCGGAAGGACCCGCGTTGGAGTTCCAGCACCGCGACCACCGCTTCTGGATGCTCCTGCTCTGCGCGGAGTGCGAGAAACCGCTGGCTGGTCGCGATATCGAGGTCGGTTAAGCACGCGGAGTGATCTTCCGTGCAACCCGGGGGGCGGCGGTGTCCGTCTTCCGGACATGAACCGAATCGGAACCGTGCTCGGCGCCGGCGCCCTCCTTGTCGCGTTGGCCGCCTGCGGCACCAGCGACAGAAGTCCGGAAATCCAGCCTGCGCCGTCCACGGCTCCGGTGGGCCAACCAGGCCTGACCCCACCCGCGGACGCCGTCCCCGTCGCGGGCCCGCAACTCGACGGCAGCGCGCTGCCCGCGGAGTTCCCCACGAAGGTGTGGACGGAGTCGGACGGCAAGACACTCGGCGCCACCGCTCAGGAAGGTGGCTGTGGCAAGGCGAGCGCCGAACTGGCCGAGCAGTCGGCCGAGAAGGTCGTACTCGTGCTCGTCGAGACCACGCCCACCACCGCGGAGATGTGCACCATGGACATCCGCTTCCCGACGGTGACCGCGGAACTCGACCAGCCGCTCGGCGGCCGCAAGGTCGTTCTGCGCGCCGAGCAGCGCAAGTCCTGACAAATCCCAGTGCCCCCGGGTCGGCTCTGCCCCAGCCTGCCCGGGGGCACCTTCTTGTTCATGCAACCGTGCACGTGCCTAGTAACGTCCTCACACCATGAAGACCTCGTTGTTTACCGCTGGAGCAGCCCTGGCCCTGCTCGCCCTGACGGCGTGTGGCCAGCAGCCCGAACAGGCTGGTGCCGGCCCGTCCAGCACCCCTGCGAGCACGACCGCTCAGCCCACGACCACACCCTCGGGCACCCCGGGGACCTCGGTTCCGCCGACGGGGGCGCCGACCGCGCCACCCACTGGCGCCCCGACCGGCACCGCCGTCCCGCCGGACTTCAAGGAGCTGCCGCCTGGGCAGGTCGAGTCGAAGTCGCTGCCGGAGGTCTATACCGAACGCCGGGTCTGGGCCTCGCCGGATGGCAAGACCCTGCAGCTCGTCGGCATGGCGCGGGACTCCTGTGGCGGGGTGGAGGGTGAGGTGCTCGAGTTCTCGGCCTCGACCGTCCGGATCGGTCTGCGCCCGATGGCGCAGCCGCAGGGCGGCCCCGAGGGCCAGGCGTGCGCCATGGTGGTCACCCCGCGGCCGGTGCTCGTCCCGCTGCGCGAGGCGCTGGGCAACCGGACCGTTGTCGTAGTCGAAGACTGACCGACGCGGCGCGAACGGGTTAGTCCCTGTCGCCCCTGGTGGGGCCGCCCGTTCCGGGCTGAAAATGGGGGTCCGGTCGTCCGTTGACGTCGTGCCTCCTTGGTCCGTTTGAGGCCGTGGGTTAGTCG
>NZ_JBOHGC010000114.1:0-18313 GCF_050699995.1 Actinokineospora sp.
TTTCCCCCCTGCGTAAAGCAGCCGCGATACTGGCAGCCGTCACCGCCGAGATCACCGAAGTCCTTGTCCCGAAACGGCAACGCTCCAACCCACGCGTGGTCCGCCGCACACAGCGCACCCCGTTCCCGTCGAAGAAACCCATCGACAAACACCTGACAGGCCCACCACCCACAGTCGTGACCATCCTCACCCGAACCTAAAGTTCCTGGTATTGCGCCACGGGCACGCCCTACCCGTTCCCGACAGCGGTGAGCAGCGGCCTGTCCGTCGGCACCCCGGGCATGCTGGCCACCTGGGAGCGCGCGCTGCGGCGGTGGGGCCGGTTCAGCCTCAAGGACAACCTGAAGCCCGCGATCAAGGTCGCCGAGAAGGGCTTCCCGGTCACACCGCAGCTGCGGTCGGAGATCCTCGACAACCAGGCCCGCTTCAAGCAGTTCAGCTCCACCGCCGAGCTGTTCCTGCCCGGCGGCGCCGCGCCCGAGGTCGGGCACGTCCTGCGCAACCCGGACCTGGCGGGCACCTACCGCGAGATCGCCAAGGACGGCACGCGCGCGTTCTACGGCGGCGCGATCGGCGCGGACCTCGCCGAGACCACGCAGAACCCGCCGCTGGCCGCCGACGCCACCATCACCCCGCCCAAGGGGCGGATGACCGTGGAGGACCTCCGCGACTACCGGACCATCGACCGCGCGCCGACCCACGTGGGCTACCGCGGCTACGACGTCTACGGCATGGCCCCCAGCTCCAGCGGCGGCATCACCGTGGGCGAGTCGCTCAACATCCTGGAGAACTTCGACCTCGCTGGCATGGACCGCACCCAGGCGCTGCATCACTACCTGGAGTCGAGCAAGCTCGCCTTCGCCGACCGCAACCGCTACATCGGCGACCCGGCCTACGTCGACGTCCCGCAGGAGCGGCTGCTGTCGGACGCGCACGCCGCCAAGCGGGCCTGCCTGATCGACCCGGCGTCGGTGCTGCCCGCGCCGACCGCCCCGGACGCGGGCTGCGAGCCTGCCGCGGCGGGGACGGCGTCGTCGGAGAACGAGGTCCACACGAACCACTTCGTCGTGTCCGACAAGCTCGGCAACGTGGTGTCCTACACCAACACCATCGAGCAGGTCGGCGGCAGCGGCATCGTGGTGCCGGGCCGCGGGTTCCTGCTCAACAACGAGCTGACCGACTTCAACTTCACCCCGACGCAGGGTTCGGCGCCCGACCCGAACCTGGCCGCCCCGGGCAAGCGGCCGCGCTCGAGCATGTCGCCGACGATCGTGCTGAAGAACGGCAAGCCGTGGCTGGCGCTCGGCTCGCCGGGCGGCTCGACGATCATCACGACGGTCCTGCAGATCCTGGTGAACCGGGTGGACTTCGGCATGTCCCTCAAGGACGCCGTCGCCGCCCCGCGCGCGACCCAGCGCAACTCGCCGACGACGGTGGCCGAACCGGCCTTCATCGCCGCCGCCGACGGCCTGCGCGCCCTCGGCCACGTCTTCACCGAACAGCGCTTCATCGGCGCCGCCGCCACCCTGGAGTTCGTCGGCGGCGGCAAAGTCCTGGCCGTAGGCGAGGAACTCCGCCGCGGCGGCACCTCCGCCGCCGTGGTCTACCCCACCCCCTAGTCCCGCGAGTTGGACTCGCGACCGGGTCAGGTGTTGAGGAGGGTTTGGATGGCGGTTTGCTCGTCGGCGGGGAAGACGAGGATGCGGTAGGTCTCGCCGTCCTCGCTGGGGACCGTGGTGGCGCGGACGCCCGCTTTTTGCAACTCGGTCTCCACGAACCTCGCGGCGTCGACGGTGCGGACCTTGGCGACCTCGCGCAGCAGCCCGTAGTCCTTGCGCCGGTCGGCGTCGGAGGCCAGACCCCAGCGCAGGACGAGGCCGAGCAGGCCGACGACGGCCAGTGCCACCAGGATGAGGAACGGCGCGGGCACATCCATGCCGTTCATCATCCTCCCGCGCACAAGACGTAACCGTTAGGCGGTTATGTTCGCCACCTCGAATGCGATCAACTGGTGTCGGGTCGGTGTGATCCGCGCGAGCCGATCCACGGAACCGAGTCTCCGGAGGCGGCCATGACTCAGACAGTGCGACGCGACCTCGTCCACTCGTACCTCTACCTGCGCAGGGCGATCGGCCTGATCGGCCTCGCGCTGCCACCCGTGCTCATCCTCGGGAAGATCCTCCTCGACGGCGGTGGGCTGCAGAACTCGCTCAGCGGCTACTACTACACCGGGATGCGCGACGTCCTCGTCGGCGCCATGTGGGCGGTCGGCGTGTTCCTGTTCTGCTACCGCGGTTACAGCGTGGTCGACGACTGGGTCGCCAACATCGCGGGCATCTCCGCGATCGGGGTCGCGATCTTCCCCACTTCGCCCAGCGGCGGCCCGAACGTCAGCGCCGCGGACGACAAGCTGCTCGGGTACGTCCACGTCGCCGCCGCGGCCGTGTTCTTCCTGTCCCTGGCGTACTTCTGCCTGTTCCTGTTCACCCGGCAGGACGGCGAGAACCCCGGTGAGCACAGCGAAGCCCGCAACAAGGTCTACGTCGCCTGCGGTGTCGCGATCGTCGTCTGCATCGGCCTGATCCCGGTGATCGCCTACCTCTTCGACAACGAGACCAAGGCGCTGCATCCCGCGCTGTGGCTGGAATCCGGCGCCGTGCTGGCCTTCGGTGTCGCGTGGGCGACGAAGGGCAAGGCCATCGCCATCCTCAAGCGCTGAGCATCCCTGCCAGGATTCGAACCTGGGACCTCGCCGTTCGTAGCGGCGCGCTCTGTCCAGCTGAGCTACAGGGACTCGCCCGGCCGCGCAACGCAACCGGACCTAAGGGGACCGTGACGAGAGCCGACCACGGTGACCTCCAGTCCGCACCGTAGGAGCTCAGGTGACCCAAACTTTGAATTCCGGGGAGGCGGACTAGTAACAAGAGAGCCGCCCATCGGTGCTGGCGATGGGCGGCTCCCTCACGTGAGGATCAGTGATCTCACGGTGGGGAGCCGACGCCCAGACGCGGGCGGGCGACGTGCGCGGTGCCGAATCGGCGCCACATCCCTCGCTGCGCGTTCGCGACTGTCATCGTGTCTCCTCGTGTGTTGTGATCAGCATGTCCGACGTGGACGGTCAAGTCCAGCGAATTTACGGCAGGGCCACGAACTGGCTCACGAACGCACGCGCGGTCGGCGCGTCGAGCCGGTAGGACACGTTCGTCGCGTAGCAGGGGCCGTCGCCGGTGATCGTGGTCGCGACCAGGGTCAGCTTGCCGTCGATGACGGCGAAGTTCGGGCCGCCCGAGTCGCCGTAGCAGGCGCCGCCGTTGCCCTGGGGCGCGGTCATGTGCAGCCGCACCCACGTGTTGTTGAGCGCGTCGAAGCCGACCGGGGCCTTCATCCGCACGCCGCCGCCGGGGTGGGTCTGTCCACCCGGGCCGCGCTTGGCCTCCTGGGTGCCGTACCCGGCCACGGTGAACGGGACCGCCTCCAGGCCGCGCGGGCCGAGGGTGTCGAGCTTGCCCGCGGCGGGCAGCGTCGCCGGCGTGAAGCTCCAGCGGGCGGCGAGCGCGGCGGCGGGCACCTGCACCACGGAGATGTCGTGCGAGTCCGCCGAGTTGCCCGGGTAGGCCGGGTCGTTGTGGGCGATGCCCTCGACGCCGACCGCCGCGCCCTGGGCCGCCGGGTTCCCGGGGTAGGCCAGGGCGGCCGCGTCCAGGTCGGCCTGCACGTTCTGGCTGAGCGAGACGTAGAACCGCACGCCTTCGGCCCAGTCGGTGGTGCAGTGGGCGGCGGTCAGGAACGTGTCGCGGTCGACCATGGTGCCCGAACACATCCAGTCGATGCGGTCGGGCGTGGCCGGGTTGTCGTCGTTGTCCCACTGCACGACCAGCGCGCCGACCTCGGTGCGCTCGGGCGCGGGAGTGGCGTTGTAGCTGTTGATCGCCGATGCTGGGGTGGATAACACGCTGGTCAGCGCCACCACGGCGACCGCGGGCACGAGGAACTTCAGACTCATGGTCAAAGCCTCCGAGAAAGGGTTTCAGGTTGCGTCAGTCAACCGGTGCGCGTGCCTGTGAGCAATGGCACCGAGCCGAAATTCGTTACTGAGCAGTACGCTCCTCGAAAAGGGCTGTTAACGGAGGTAAACCGGTGCCGTATCCGTCAGACCGTGAGCGAGACCGCCCGTGGGTCATGCGCACCTACGCCGGGCACTCTTCCGCGACCAAGTCCAACGAGCTCTACCGCCGCAACCTGTCCAAGGGGCAGACCGGCCTTTCCATCGCGTTCGACCTGCCGACGCAGACCGGTTATGACCCGGACCACGAACTCGCCAAGGGTGAGGTCGGCAAGGTCGGTGTCCCGGTCACCCACATCGGCGACATGCGCACGCTGTTCGACCAGATCCCGCTCGGTGTGGCCAACACCTCGATGACGATCAACGCGACCGCCATGTGGCTGCTGTCGCTCTACGTCTCGGTGGCCCAGGAGCAGGCCGAGGCCGAGGGCACCGACTGGCACGAGGTCGTCGCGAAGCTCGCGGGCACCACCCAGAACGACATCATCAAGGAATACCTCTCCCGCGGCACCTACGTCTTCCCGCCCGGGCCGAGCCTGCGGCTGATCACCGACATGGTCGCGTGGACCGTGTCGAACGTGCCGAAGTGGAACCCGATCAACATCTGCAGCTACCACCTGCAGGAGGTCGGCGCGACCCCGGTGCAGGAAGTCGCCTACGCGATGTGCACGGCCATCGCGGTTCTCGACGCGGTTCGCGACTCCGGGCAGGTGCCCGCCGAGAAGTTCGGCGAGGTCGTCTCCCGGATCTCGTTCTTCGTCAACGCGGGCGTGCGGTTCATCGAAGAGATGTGCAAGATGCGCGCCTTCACCGAATTGTGGGACGAGATCACCCGCGACCGCTACGGCATCACCGACGAGAAGCAGCGCCGGTTCCGCTACGGCGTGCAGGTCAACTCGCTGGGCCTGACCGAGGCGCAGCCGGAGAACAACGTCCAGCGCATCGTGCTGGAGATGCTCGCCGTGTCGCTCTCGCGCAAGGCCCGCGCCCGCGCGATCCAGCTCCCCGCGTGGAACGAGGCCCTCGGCCTGCCGCGCCCGTGGGACCAGCAGTGGGCGCTGCGCATGCAGCAGGTGCTCGCCTACGAGACCGACCTGCTGGAGTACGAGGACATCTTCGACGGCTCCCCGGTCATCGAGGCCAAGGTCAACGAGATCATCACCGGCGCGCGTGAGGAGATCGACCGCGTGCAGGCCATGGGCGGGGCGGTCGCGGCCGTCGAGTCCGGCTACATGAAGACGCAGATGGTGGGCTCGCTGGCCGAGCGCCGCAGGCTCATCGAGGGCGGCAAGCAGATCATCGTCGGCGTCAACAAGTTCGACACCACCGAGCCGAGCCCGCTGCAGGCCGAGGGCGCCAAGGCCATCGAGACCGCCGACCCGGCGGCCGAGCTGGAGGCCGTCGAGGCGGTCCGGCAGTGGCGCTCCGAGCGGGACGCGACCGCGGTGGACGAGTCGCTGCGCAAGCTGCGTGAGGCCGCGAAGACCGACGTCAACCTGATGGACGCGACCCTGGCGTGCGCGCACGCGGGTGTCACCACCGGCGAGTGGTCGGCGGCGCTGCGCGAGGTCTTCGGCGAGTACCGGGCGCCCACGGGTGTGTCGGGCGCGTCGGCGGGCGGCGAGGCGGGCGTCGAGCTCGCGGCCGTGCGCGAGCGGGTCAAGGCGACCGGCGAGGAACTCGGCGAGCGGCTGCGCATGCTGGTCGGCAAGCCCGGCCTTGACGGCCACTCCAACGGCGCCGAGCTGATCGCCGTGCGGGCCCGCGACACCGGCTTCGAGGTCGTCTACCAGGGCATTCGCCTCACCCCGGACCAGATCGTGGCGGCCGCGGTGCAGGAGGGCGTGCACGTGGTCGGCCTGTCTATCCTGTCCGGCTCGCACCTGGAAGCCGTTCCCGCGGTTGTCGAGGGTTTGAGGGCCGCCGGTGCGGGGGATGTACCGGTCGTGGTCGGCGGCATCATCCCGCCCGACGACGCGAAGATCCTCGCCGAGCGCGGTGTGGCCCGGGTGTTCACACCCAAGGACTACGAGATGACGCAGATCATGGACGAGATCGTCAACGTCATCCGCGAGGCCAACAAGCTGCCGTAGCAGTGAGTTAATCACCAGCAGTTGACCTAAACGGGTGATCCCCCTACGTTCGACCCACACACACGTAACCGGGTTGATGCGCGCGAAACGGGGCGAACGCGATGGTGGGTCAGGGCTGGACGCGGCGGGATTTCCTTCGACGAACGGCCGCGGCGGGAGCCCTGGCCACCACGGGTGGCTGGGCTCTCTCCGCCTGCACCAGCGTGTCCTCCGGTGATCCGCTGGCCGCGGCGAAGGCCGCGGGCAAGATCAAAATCGGCATCGCGAACGAGGCGCCGTACGGGTTCACCGACGCGGGCGGCCGGGTGACCGGCGAGGCGCCCGAGGTGGCCCGCGCGGTCTTCAAGGCCCTGGGGATCGCTGACGTCGAGGCGGTCGCGACCAACTTCGACGGGCTGATTCCCGGCGTCACCGCGAAGCAGTTCGACATGGTCGCGGCGGGCATGAACATCACGCCCGCCCGCTGCGGGCAGGTCGCGTTCTCCATCCCGGACTACAGCGCCCGCACTGCTTTGCTTGTGCCGCGCGGAAATCCCGAAGGCGTGCGCGGGTTCGACGAGGTGAAGGCGAAGGGACTCAAGCTCGCCGTGCTGTCCGCGGCCGTGGAGAAGGGGTACGCCGAGTCCGCGGGTGTGACCGAGATCGAGACCCTCGACAGCCAGGACACCCTGCTGCGCGCGGTCGCCGACGGCCGGGTCGGCGCGGCCGCGCTGACCGACATCTCGCTCAAAGACCTGGTCAAGAAGAACCCGGACATCGCAGTCGAGGTGACTCCCGGGTTCACCCCGCAGGGCAAGGGGAAGGACGTCGTGTCCGCGGGCGGGTTCGTGTTCCGCAAGGACGACAAGGCGCTGCTCGAGGCTTTCAACGCGGAACTGAAGAAGCTGCACGAGAACGGCGAATGGCTGCGCATCGTGGAGCCTTTCGGCTTCGGCAAGGACAATCTGCCCGCGGGCGGGCTGACAACCGAGAAGCTCTGCGCCACCTGAGCCGACCGTGCCGGACAACGCGGGTCGCATAGTCGCGACGATTCTGGAGGGCCTGCCCTTCACGGTGATCGCCGCCGTCGGCGGCAACGCGCTGACCATTGTGCTCTCCCTCGCCGCCGGGCTTGCCCCGCTGTCCCGGTCGCGCGCGGTCCGGGTGACCGCCCGCGTATACGTCGAGGGGCTGCGGGGGACGTCCGAGGTGGTGCAGCTCTTCTGGCTCTACTTCGCCCTTCCCGCGCTGGTCGGGCTGCAGCTGGTGCCGCTGTACGCGGGAATCCTGGTGCTGGGTCTCAACCACGGCGCCTACGGTGCGGAGATCGTGCGCGGTGCCGTGCAGGCCGTGCCCAGGTCCCAAGTGGAGGGTGCGCTGGCGCTGAGTTTCACGCCCGCGCAACGAATGCGCCGAGTCGTGCTGCCGCAGGCTTTCGTGGAGATGCTGCCGCCGTTCGGCAACCTGTTCATCCAGCTGCTCAAGAGCACGGCGCTGCTGTCGTTCATCCAGGTGACCGAGATCGTCCAGCGGGGTGAGCAGCTGAGGCCGACGCACGGGGCGGATCTGCCGTTCATCTACCTGGTCGAGTTGTTGTTGTACCTGGTGCTGGCACTGGTGATCACGGCAGGCGTGCGGCTGCTGGAGCGGGCGGCGTGCCGCCGGGTCGGCAGGGAACCCGCGCGGACCCGGTTCCTCGGGGGTGTCCGATGACGTGGGACTTGCAGTTCGCGGCGACCTCGGTGCCGCTGATCCTGCGGGGGTTGCTGGTCACGCTGCAGATCACCGTGCTCGGCTCGCTCGTCGCCTACGCCCTCGGACTCGTGTTCGCCCTCGTCCGCCGGGCTCGGGTGCCGGTCGTCGACCAGGTGCTGTTCCTGTTCATCGAGTTCGTCCGCAGCACGCCGCTGCTGGTGCAGATCTTCGTGCTGTACTACGTGTTCCCGTCCGCGTCGGCATCAGCATGTCGGCGTTCGTGACCGGCGTGATCGCCATCGGAGTGCACTACGCGTGCTACACCTCGGAGGTCTACCGCGCGGGCATCGACGCCGTCCCGAAAGGACAGTGGGAGGCGGCCATGGCCCTGTCGCTGCCGCGCCGCCGCGTGTGGACGTCGGTGATCCTGCCGCAGGCCGTGCCCAGAGTCCTGCCCGCGCTGGGGAACTACACGATCTCGATGTTCAAGGAGACCCCGCTGCTGCTGGCCATCGGCGTGGTCGACCTGGTCAACGCGGCCAAGGCGGCGGGCAACGAGTCGTACCGGTTCGTCGAGGTCTACACGATCGCGGGCCTGCTGTTCCTGTTGCTGAGCTATCCCGCGTCCCTGCTGGTGCGGAGGTTGGAGTGTCGTGTCGAACCAGTCTGACCCCCCGATGATCCGCTTCGACAACGTCGTCAAACGCTTCGGCGACAACACGGTCCTCGATGGCTTCACCTGCCGCATGGCGCCGGGGGAGTTCGTCACCCTGATCGGCCCGAGCGGCTCGGGCAAGACCACCATCCTGCGTCTGGTGATGACCCTGGAGCGGGTCACCGACGGCCTGATCGAGATCGACGGTTCCCCACTGAGCCACATGCACCGCGGCGGAAAGCTCGTTCCCGCGGACGAGAAGCACCTGGCGGGGGTCCGCAAGCGGATCGGGATGGTGTTCCAGCAGTTCAACTTGTTCCCCAACATGACCGTGCTGCGCAACATCACGGAGGCCCCGGTGCGGGTGCTCGGCCTGACCCCCGCCGAAGCCGACGAACGGGCCCGCGACCTGCTTGACCTGGTCGGCCTGGCGGACAAGGCCGACGAACACCCGGCACGCCTGTCGGGCGGCCAACAACAGCGGGTCGCCATCGCCCGAGCCCTGGCCATGCGCCCAGACGTGCTGCTGTTGGACGAGGTGACGTCCGCGCTGGACCCGGAACTGGTGACGGGCGTGCTGAGCCTGCTCGGCCACATCGCCGACACCACGGACATCATGTTCCTGTGCGTCACCCACGAAATGGGCTTCGCCCGCGACGTGTCAGACCGGGTCCTCATGTTCGACCACGGCCGCGTCATCGAGGACGCGCCACCGGAGCGGCTGTTCACCGAGCCGCGGGAGGAGCGCACCCGGGAGTTTCTGCAGGCGGTCGTCGGTCGGACCTGACCGAGGCGCCGTGTGTTCGCTGCTGGTGGTCGGCTGCGCCGCACCGCAGTACCGTCGAGGCATGGCCGACTACCAGCACATCCTCGTCGAGCGGGCGGGCAGCGTCGTTCGGATCACGATGAACCGTCCGGCCCGGCGGAACTCGCTGTCCGGGGACCACCTGGCCGAACTCCTCGACGCCTTCCGCGCCGCGGGCGCCTCCGACGCCACGGGCATCGTCTTGGCCGCCGAAGGGCCGGTGTTCTCCGCGGGCCACGACTTCGGTGACGTCTCCTCCCGCGACCTGGGTGGGGTGCGGGACCTGCTGCGGCTGTGCACCGACCTGATGCGCACCATCGAGTCGGTTCCCCAGGTGGTCATCGCCCGTGTCCACGGCCTGGCCACCGCGGCGGGCTGCCAGCTGGTGGCGTCCTGTGACCTGGCGGTGGCGGCGGAGTCGGCCGGGTTCGCCCTACCCGGCGGGAAGGGCGGCTGGTTCTGCCACACCCCGGCGGTCCCGGTGGCCCGGTCCATCGGCCGCAAACGCCTGATGGAGATGGTCCTGACCGGCGATGTCGTCGACGCCCACACCGCCGAGCAGTGGGGCATGGTCAACCAGGTCGTTCCCGACACCGAGCTGGACAAGGCCGTCGACGAACTGCTGCGCCGGGCCACCCGCGGCAGCGCGGCCAGCAAGGCGCTGGGCAAGCAGACCATCTATGCCCAGTTGGACCGGCCGGAGGCCGACGCCTACGCGATCGCGCTCGAAGTCATGGCGGCGGCTTCGCAGCTGCCTGGGGCCAAAGAGGGCATGGCCGCCTTCCTGGAAAAGCGCTCCCCGGTGTGGCCCGACTAGTGGCCGAGCAGGTCGCTCCCCAGCGCCCGGCGGCGCTCGCCGACGCACCACGGATCGCCGAGCTGATGCGCGCGTCCGTGGCGGAGCTGTTCCCACGGTTCTACGGCGAGCGCGAGACAGCGAGCGCGATGGCGCATATCGCGCACATCGACCGGACGTTGATCGAGGACGGCGCCTACTTCGTCCACGAGGCGGACGGCGAGATCATCGCCTGCGGCGGCTGGAGCAGGCGCGGGAAGCTCTACACCGGCTCCGGACCGGGCGACGACGACCTCCGACTGATCGACCCGGCCACCGAGCCCGCCCGGGTCCGCGCCATGTTCGTGCGGGCGGACTGGACCAGGCGCGGTCTCGGCCGGGCGATCCTCGAATCGTGCAGACGAGCCGCGCAAGCCGAAGGATTCGGTTCGCTGGCACTCCTGGCGACGCTGCCGGGGGTGCCGCTGTACCGATCCTTCGGCTTCCGCGAAACCGAGCGGCGAGCAATCCTGATGCCGGACGGCGTGGAGATCGAAGGCGTGATGATGACCCGAGGTGTCGAGCCGCCTTAGGGCTTTCCCGCCACTACGGCAGGGTGTCCAGGTGCGCGGCCACCGAATTGGCGAAGGCGTAGCCGTTGGACGCGTCCCAGTTGATCGACCAGGTCATCGCCCCGCGAATTGTTGGGTAGGCCACGGCGGGTGTGAACCCGCCGCAGTTTGTCCGCCGTGCCAGGCAGCTCAGCGCCGCGTTGACGTTCGCCGGGGACTGGTAGCCGCCGCCCGCTCCCGAAGGTGACGCCGGCAGGCCGAGGCCGACCTGGTCGGCGCGCAGGCCGCCCTGCAGCTGGATGCAGGCCAGCGCGGTCAGGAAGTCGACCGAGCCTTGGCCGTAGACCTTCTGGTCGCAGCCCATCATCGATCCGGAGTTGTAGTACTGCATGTTGACGATGGTCAGGATGTCCTTGATCGCCAGCGCCAACTGGAAGTACCCGCCGGAGGTCGACTGCATGTCGATGGTCTGCGGGGCCATCGTGATGATCTTCCCGCCCGCCGCGTGGATCTGGCGCAGCGCGTTCGCCATGTGGGTGGCGTTGATGCCGTTCTCGAGGTCGATGTCCACGCCATCGAACCCGTAGTCCCGGATCAGCCGGGCCATGCTGGAGGCGAAAGCGTTTGCGGCCGCGGTGTCGCCGACGGTCACGGTGCCCTTTTCGCCGCCGACGGACAGGATCACCTTCTGGCCCCGCGCCTGCGCTGTCCGGATGTCGGCTTTGAACTGGGCGTCCGTGTAGCCGCCGAGTTGGCTCGACAGCCCGGAGTCGAGGGTGAACGTCACCGCTCCAGGCGTGCCCGGCACGGCGTCGGCGAAGGAGACGGCGATGATGTCGTAGGTGGTCGGCACGGCGGCGAGGGTGAGGGCTCGGGCGCCGTTGTAGAAGTTCTGCCAGTAGCCCGTGAGGACGTGCGCGGGAAGCCCCGTCGCCGGCGGCGTCGTGGTGGTGGTCGTCGGATTCGTGGTCGTGGTCGTGGTCGGGTTGGTGGTGGTCGGGCTCGTCGTTGACGGGGTCGTCGTGGGTGCCGTGGTCGTGGTGGTGGGCGGCGTCGTGCCGGGGCCGTCGAGGACGACGTCGTCGGCCCGGTAGGCGGGCTGGCCGTACCAGCCGTGCAGGTAGATCGACACCGAGGTGGTGGACCCACCCGTGGTGAACTTGGTGGACAGCTGCGTCCACACGCCCGAGACCGGGGTCCACGTGCTCGGGTCGCTGGTGCCGGTCCCCGTCGCTCCCAAGTAGGTGTAGGCGCCCCTGACCCAGGCGGTCAGGGTGTAGGCCGAGTTCGGTTTCACGGTCACGGTCTGCGTGCACCGCGCGTTGTCCTGACCGGCGGGCGTGCCGGTCAGCGCGTAGCTGCCCGCGTGGGCATCGCCGCTGGTCACGGCCCCCGCGCTGGAACAGGACCAGCCGCTGAGCGTTCCCGATTCGAATCCGGGATTGGCGACGAGATTCGCGGCGGCCGCTTGTCCTGTGAAAGCCAGGATGAGCCCGACGCAGAGAGCGAAAGCGGATAACAGGGCGACGAGCGCTCGCTTGGCAGGGAGCGTCATGGCTGCCTCCAGGGCATGACAGCTGCGGGGTGGTCGAAATCCAAAAGTGGACTAGACCACTTGAGCTGTCAACCCCCAGGCGTTCCCATTACCGCCTGCTCGCCCCGGTCGAGTAATGTCCATAAAGGACCCGTCGCGAACCAGATGGCCGTGACCGCGCCGAGCTTCGGAATCCACGCGTACCAGCCCGACCACAGCGCGGTCGTTCGTTCCGGTGTGCCGACGACGAACGACAACACGGCCAACACCGCCACACCGATGCCGCACGCCATGACGCACTTGCCCCACTCGCGCCACTCGTGGCGGGCCCGCTCCGGACCGCGTTTGGGAACTCGCACCGGCCGCGGGCCATCCGCGAACCGATACGCGAACCATCGGTCCGCCCAGCGGATCAGGCTCGGTCCGAAAGCGACACTGAATCCGAGGTACGCGGCGCCTAATCCGTGCACCAGGCCGGCCTCGCCGCCGCGACGTAAGTCCAGGACGGTCGCCGCGAGCAGAACGAGGTCCACAATGGGCGTCGCCACGAGCAGGGCCGCGCCGGTCCGCCGCAGCCGCAAGGGATAGCGGGCGACGAGGCCTGCGCCGAGCAGCACCCAGAAACCGATCTCGCACAGGGCGATCACGGCGAAGAGTGGGTTGTCCAAGAGGAATCGCACTCGTTCAGCGTGCCCGGTCGGACGCGGTCGCGGTATCGGTCAATAGTCCGAGTTGATCATCATCCTTTAGTCGTAGCCCGATCTGGGACTTTGGTCGGGGACGCGGAGGTGACCTGGTGTGTTGTGATTGACCGGTGAGGGAACGACCGGTTCGACCGTGGCAGAAACCCGTGTGGCACGCCGTCTTCGCCTTCAGCCTCGGCGCGCTGGTCCTCCTCAAGGACCTGGCGCCGCTCGAGGCCCCGGCGGCGATACCGGTGTCCGTGTGGCCGCATGTCCTGGTTCTCGCGGGCATGTGCGCGCTGATGCTGCTACGCCTGCGCGCGCCGGTCCCGGCGATGGTGGCGGGCTGGCCGCTCTTGGCTGCCGATGTCGCCATGGGTCTGACCCTGCCGGTGGTGCTGGTCGCGAGCGAGCACCTGTACGCGGCCGTCCTGTACGGATCGCGCCGGGCCAGCCGGACGATCGCCGCGGCGGTCGGCCTGCTGATCGTCAGCATCATCGTGATCGCGGTCGTGCACGGCTGGGACATGCGGACCACGACGGACCTGCTGCTCAAGGCGTGCGCCCTGCCGCTGGTGCCGGTGTGGTGGGGCATGAACCTGCGCCAGCAGCGGGAATCCGCCGAGGCCGAACGTGCCCGAGCCGACGACCTGACCCGCATCGCCGCCCTCGACCGCGACGCCGCCGTTCACGCCGAACGCGCGTCGATGGCCCGCGACCTGCACGACGTGATCGCCGGGCACCTCTCGGCGATCGCCATCCAGTCCGAGGCCCTCCTGACGCTCCCCGACGGCCATCCGCGGACCCGCACGGTGCTGCGTTCGGTCCGCGAGAACAGCGTCGACGCGCTCGCCGAGATGCGCGCCATGATCGGCCTGCTGCGCGCCGACGACGACGTCTCCGAACGCACCGCCCCCGCGCGCCTGCGCGAACTCGACCGGCTGATCCGCTCCGCGCGCGCGTCCGGCCTCGACGTGCGCGTCGACGCCGAGCACCCGCCGGAACTGCCCGCCGCGGTCGACCTGTCGGCGTTCCGGATCGTGCAGGAGGCGCTCACGAACGCGGTCAAACACGCACCGGGCTCACGGGCCGAGGTGAGCGTCAGCCACGGCGGGGGAACACTGGTCGTCGAAGTCACCGATGACGGCACCGGCGCGGTGCCCAACCCGTCGGGAACCGGCCTGATCACAATGACCGAACGCGCCCAAGCCGTGGGCGGGGTGTTGGTCGCGGGCCCGTGCGCGCGCGGCTGGCGGGTGCGCGCGGAACTGCCGGTGGAGGACGAATGACGATCAAGGTGCTGGTGGCCGACGACCACGCGGCGATCCGGGCCGGGCTGTGCCTGATCCTGGACAACGCCGAGGGCATCGAGGTGATCGCCGAGGCCGCCGACGGTGCGGCCGCCGTCCGCAAGGCGACCGCGCTGCGGCCGGACGTGGTCCTGATGGACGTGCGGATGCCCGAGGTCGACGGCATCGAGGCCACCCGCAGACTCGTCGCCGACGGAGTGTGCGCGGTGCTGGTGCTGACCACGTTCGACATGGACGAGTACGTCTACGGAGCCCTTCGCGCGGGAGCGGCGGGATTCCTGCTCAAGTCCGTGGACGCGGCCCGACTGATCGAGTCGGTCCGGCTGGTGGCGGCGGGGGACGGGGTCTTGGAACCAGGCGTCACCCGACGGCTGATCAGCGCCTTCGCGGACGCCCAGCCGAAGGCGGTGACGCGGCCGGCGGGGCTCGATGAGCTGACGGACCGGGAGACGGAAGTGTTGGTGGGGGTGGGGGAAGGGCTGTCCAACCAGGAGATCGCGCGGAAACTCGGGATCGCTGAGGCGACCGTGAAGACGCACGTTTCGCGGATGCTGACGAAGTTGGATCTGCGGTCGCGGGTGCAGGCGGCTGTGCTCGCTCAGGAAGCCGGCCTGGTGTAGCCAGGTTTGGCTCATGGGTGCCTGTTTGGGGGGCGCCTTGATTTGGGGACCCCGCCAAACGGGCCCGTGCGATCGCTCAGCGGAACAGGGTCACGGCTCGGTCGAAGGCTGAGTCGCGGTTGTGTGCGAACTCCTCCTCGGTGAATACCGGCGTGCTGATGTGCGGTGGGATTCCGGTGCCGTCGAATGTGTGGCCCCAGCGGGTCAGGAAACGTTCATTCGGAAGGATGAACTTCCAACCGTTCGGCAGCGTCCGTTCCATCACGTCGGAGAAGACGCCCTGGGTGTGCGCGCCGATCCGTACCGGCTGCGAGGTGCGGCCCAAGGTGGCCTGGGTGAAAGTCTCGCCCGCGCTGATTGTCGAGCCGCCGGTCAGCAGGACCACGGGACCGGTGTACGGGTTCGCCGCCGGTCGGATCTGCGACCGCTGTGGGGTGGTACCGCGTCGGGTCGGTGGGGTTGTTGCGGGTTTGCTTCGCGTAGGCGAAATACGGGTGGTGGGTGAGCCTGCCGGCGAGATCCAGGCCGAACTGGTCTTCGCCGCCGCCGTTGATTCGCAGGTCGATGATCAAACCGCGCCACGCCTTCGTGCGGTCCGCGCTGAAGATCGTGTCCAGGGCGCGGGTCAGTTCGGCTTGGTTGTCCGCGTAGTCGCCGTCGGTGTAGCCCGTGAAACCGGTGACACGCAGGTAGCCGATGCCGTCGGGGAGGTCCGCGTAACCGATGCGGCCCTTGCCGAACTCCTGCAGCGGCTTCCCGCCCAGGTCGCGGCGCACGATGTAAGGCCGGATCTTTGCTTCCAGGTCCGGCGTCGGGCAGGTCGTCCCGGGCCGCTCGCCGACGTAGAACCGCTTGTCCGCAAGGATCCCGGTGTGGGCGTCGCCCAATGGGGTGATCATCTCGACCAGTAGCTCGTAGAGTTGGTCTTCGGTCATGTCCTCGTGGATCCGTGGTCGGTAGCGGTCGCGGACCGCGTTCCAGTCGATGCCTTTGAGCGCGAAGAACGGGTAGTTCTCGGCGTAGGTGGTCCAGAAGACGTCGAATGTCCTCAATGGACTGACCGGTCCGGGTGTGGCGCACTCCGGAGGGAGCGCTTCGAGCCTGCGGAGCCGTCGGTCGCCGACCGAGCCGTCGATGTGCTGGGTCGCGGTGTTGCCTCGCGCGCGGAAGGTGAACGAGCCGAAGCGGGCGACTCCGCCGGGGTCGGTCGAGCGCGACACCGGTTTGCCTACCACGCAACTGATTCGGGTGGTCTCGTACGCCGTCGCCTGACCGTTCGCGATCTTGATGACGGTCCCGTAGCCGTCGGTCCGCCACACCCCGTCGATCGTCGACGCGGCGGCTGCGGGCGCGAGGGCGAAAGTGCTGAGCAGTCCCACGGCCATCCCCGCCGCGACCCGCCTTTGGTTGGTGCTCATCATGTCCACCAGCCTGGCCGCGCCGCCCGCCGCGCGCAGTCAGGCCAACCGGCGTCTCCGGGGTGGGGCGGGCCCTACCCCCGCAGCAGCAGCAACCCGTACGCCGCGATGGACTGGGCGTCGGTGATCTCGCCCGTGCGGACCAGCCGCTCGAACTCCGCGCGGGTGAACCAGTCGGTGCGCATGTCCTGTTCCTCCGGTTCCCGCTCCGGCTCGCCCTCGGTCAGGTCGGTCGCGAGGAACACGTGCCCCCGCTGGCTCGACATGCCCGCCGCGCAGTCGAGCGAGCCGATCTTGGTCATCGTCGCCGCTTGCAGCCCCGTCTCCTCGCGCAACTCGCGGGCGGCGAGGGTCGCGGTGTCCAGGTGCTCGCGGTCCGGGGCGGTGCCCTGGGGGAACTCCCACCGGCGCTTGCCGAGCGGGTAGCGGAACTGCTCGACGAGCATCAGCCGGTCGCCGTCGAGGGGGATGACCAGCGCGTAGTCGGGTTTGTCGATCACGCCGTAGATGCCCGCGCTGCCGTCGTGGCGGCGGATCCGGTCCTCGCGGACGGTCATCCAGGCGTTCGCATAGACCTGTTCGGTGCCGAGGGTGTCCACGGGGTGATCCTGCCGCACCCCGCCGACGGGGGCTAACCTGCTGGCCGTGCGCCTCGTGATCGCTCGCTGCCAAGTCGACTACGTCGGTCGGTTGACCGCCCACCTCCCCATGGCCAACCGGCTGCTGCTGGTCAAGGCCGACGGGTCGGTGTCGGTCCATTCCGACGACCGCGCGTACAAGCCGCTGAACTGGATGACGCCGCCGTGCTGGCTCACCGAGGAGCCCGACACCTGGACGGTGCAGAACAAGGCGGGCGAGAAGATCGTGATCACGATCGAAGAGATCACGCACGACTCGAAGCACGAACTCGGCCTCGAACCGGGCCTGGTCAAGGACGGCGTGGAGGCCCACCTCCAGGAACTCCTCGCCGAACACATCACCACCCTCGGCGACGGCTGGACCCTGGTCCGCCGCGAATACCCGACGGCGATCGGCCCGGTCGACATCCTGTGCCGCGACAACGCGGGCGGCTCGGTCGCCGTGGAGATCAAGCGGCGCGGTGACATCGATGGCGTGGAACAGCTGACCCGATACCTGGAACTGCTGAACCGCGACCCGTTGCTCGCGCCCGTGCAGGGGATCTACGCCGCCCAGCTCATCAAACCGCAGGCACGTGTGCTGGCCGAGGATCGCGGAATCCGCTGCGTGGTGCTGGATTACGACACCCTGCGTGGAATCGAATCGGACGAGTTCCGCCTGTTCTGATAGTTAGTCCGATCCGGTGATCGGGGTAACGGATCCGTGCGACCGTGCGTCATTTCCCATGACGTTTCTCCGCGAATCGGCGGAATGAAATCAATGGGGGAATTGTGTCGTCTCCAAGTATTCGTGTTATTCAATTGACGGCGGCCGGGTTCGTCGCCGCCGCGGCGCTCGCGGTCGTGGCGGTGTCGGCTGGTGCGACGAGCCCCGTAGGTCCCGCGCCGACGCCACGGATGACAGCTGATGCCGTGTCCTGCGTCCTGGACAGTCTCGGGGTGTGCACGGTGTCGCACGCGCTGGGCGTGGTTCCCACGGCGGTGGTCGTCTCGGCCAACACGCCTGCCGGGTGGAACGGTTTCATGCTCAACACCGTGCGCGATTCATTCACACCGACCACGTTCAGGGTGAGGGCGATGGTCACCTCGACCCAGCCCAAGAGCGGCGCCACGATCTGGTTCAGCTACAGCGCCTTCGCCGCGGGTGCGACGCCGCAGCCGCCCACCACGACGGTGATGCCTCCAGTGACGACGACGATGACGACGATGACGACGGAACCGCCCGCGGTCACGACCACCCGTCCGGTCACCAACACGACGCCTCCCACGACGATCACCGAACCGACTACGCCGTGATCGCATTTGCCTCGCGGACGCGAATCTTCGGCTTGCCGCCCACTGACCGACTAGTACGGCAGCAGCCATTCGGGGTGTGACCTGCGGGGATGTGTGGCTGGGGGCCTGCGTTCGGCATGGGGCAGCCGCCTGTTGATCATGTGTTTGTGAGAACAACAGGATCGCAGGCGGCTGCCG
>NZ_JBOHGC010000115.1:0-1030 GCF_050699995.1 Actinokineospora sp.
ACCGTCGGCGGTGGCCCGCAGCCGGGTATCACCCCGAACGCGGGCGAAGCGATCCACATCGGACTGCGCTTGTTCGACGGTGAGTTCGTCGGCCAGGGTGCGCCACCAGCGTTGCGCGGCTGTGTGATTGATCTTCTCCACCACGCCCTTGCGGTTCCCGCGCCGGGCGGGGCAGATCACCACGCTCGCGCCGTAGTGCTTGGCGACGGCGCCGAACGAGGCACTGACCCGGCCCGAGGCGGGGTGACAGACGGTGGCCATCCGGTCGAAGCGCCACACCCGGCTGACCCCGCCCAGTGCCCGGGTGACCCGGTCCAGGGCCTCGACCAGGTGCGGCTGGTCCTCGGACTCGACCAGCACCCCACGCCAGCGACCCGAATGACTGAGCGCGCCGACGAGCAGGTGCGCGTGCCTGCCCCACCCCCAGTGCTCGGGCGGGTCGGGCAGCTCGACCCAGTCCCACTGGGTCTCCTCACCCGCCGGGTGTTCGATCACCGCGACCGGCCGGTCCTTGGTCGGCCGGCACGGCTCGCACGCCGGCCTGAGGTGCTGGTCGCGCAGCTGACGGGTCAGCGTCGGGTAGGACCCGGTGAACCCCAGGTCGACCAACTCGTCCATCAGCGTGGTTGCCCACAGGTGCGGGTCATCCTTGAGCCGCGCGGCGCAGTACGCCACGAAGGGGTCGAAAGGGTCCGGGCCACAGGCAGCTCGCACCCCAGCATTGCGGTCGCCCTTCAGGTAGGCGCGGATGGTCTTGCGGTCACGGCCGAGGTGGTTGGCGATCGCGGTGATCTTCCAACCCCGGCGATACAGCGCGTGCGCGTCGATGTCGTCCTCCCGTGTGAGCATGAGAGGTGAGGCTCCTTCGAGTTGGTGAGCGGTCAGAGGCCGCCAGTCTCGAAGGGGCCCCACCGTCGTCGGTGGAGCCACACGGGTGGGGAAATTCAGTGAGCAGGTCTGGGGAGATTCACGTGAGCGCCGTCAGCGTTCATTGCGGCGGCAGCCCGCCCTTTGAACCATCCCGGATCCG
>NZ_JBOHGC010000116.1:0-36251 GCF_050699995.1 Actinokineospora sp.
GCCCGGCCGCGGTCCGCGAACGCGGCGGCGGCGTCGTCGGCGCCCACCGCGCGCTCATCGGCGCGCTCTCCCGGGTGCGCAACGCACTTGAGTCCCGTGGCGTTCCGACGCGGCCGCTGGACCCGGACGAGCTGCTCAAGGCAGGCATCTCCGCGGCCGAGCTCACCTCGGTCGCGGGCTCCAACACGCGGGTTTCGCTGCGCGAGCGGTGGACCGGCGTCACAGCGGCGGGCATCGGCCACGCCAGCTACGCGATCACCGGCTGGCCGCAGGGCAAGCTGGCGACGAGCCTGAACTCGCTCACCGGTGTGCGCGCGATGTCGGCGACGGTCGCCATGTCGATCTCACCGGGCAGCGACGAGGGCAAGGTGGGCCTGCGCGGCCTGGTCCGGGTCAGCGCCCGCAACCCCAACGAACTCAGCGACGCCGACGACCGGCTCTCGGCGATCTCCGACCGGCTCGGCATCACCCTGACCCCCCTGCGCGGGCTTCAGGTCGCGGGCCTGGCCGCCACACTGCCGCTGGGAGGACAGGCGTGAGTGGTTCCAGCAGGCTTCTCGACACCCAAGGCGGCAACGGCGGGATCGCGCCGGAGTTCATGGTCTCGCCCGAGATGCTCGACGCGGTCAGCCCGTCCGGCGACCGCGGCGGCATGGTCCTGGGCTCCGGCCTGCAGGGCGAGCCGCTGACCATCTCGGCACTGCGCCCGGCGCCGACGAGGATCGTGCTCGTCGGCGGGCTCTACCTGGCCCGCCAGGTGGCGCTGCGGGCGATGGCGGTCGGCGCGTGGGTGGTCGTGGCCACCGGCCGCCCCGGCGCGTGGCAGGTGCTGCAGAAGGCCGCGGGCAACGGTCCCGACGGGCGCCCGGCACCCCTGGTCCAGATCCGCAGGCTCAGCCCGGTCGAGCTGCCGCGGCCGTCTGAGGACGGTCCGCTGCTCGTCGTGCACGACGGTGGCCCGACGCCGCAGGAGCTGTTCCCGCCGCGCTCGCCGTGGCAGACCACGGTGTACGTGCTGCCCTATATGCACCCGCAGGCCGGCGCGACGGCCAACGCCGCCGACCTCGTGCTCCTGCAGCGGCTGCCCGTGGGTCAGGCGCAGCTCGCGGCCCGGATCTGGCGGCTACCGCCGCCGATGGTCCAGCAGCTCACCACCCTGGCCGACGACCAGGTCGTCGCGCTGGGCCGCAACCTGTGGAAGCCGCTGCGGCTGGTCACCACGGCGAAGGAACAGCAGATCCTGGGGCCGGTCCGCCGAGGCGACTGACCAGGCTCGATCCGGCTCGATCTCCGCCCCGGCACCCTGGTGGTGCCGGGGCGGAGCCATCCGGGTGAGGGTTGTCCGGTTTGGGCGCTCGACCGTTCCGGCGATGCTGGGCCGTTCAGCGGGTCGTCCATTACGCGGATCAGCGCAACGAGAACGCCCGAACAGCGCATACGCCCGCCAAACGCGATATCTACTCAGGAGTCATCTCGGCCTCGCTGTGACCATTTCGCCCCGGCGGCCGCCGGCGGCGATTAGCCCGTGCTACCAACGGGTTCAGCGGCCCGGTCAATTCCCAGCCATTCCCGAAATAATGTCACGAGCAATTTCCAAAGAATGACCGCCACGATCCTGTGAATGGATTCTGGCACCGAATGGACAGCAGCGCGGCCGACGGGACGAACCGGACCAACCGGACAACCCTCGGGCAATCTGTAGCTTTGACCAGGACTGTTCGGCGGCGGTAAATCCACCGAACGGCCCAACTCATTACCAGGAACCGTCAACTGGCGAAAAGAAGACTTCTTAAACCCGCCAATTCTCTTGCGCGCCCAAGTGTCGCTGTCTCAATGTTATCGGCGTTCGCGCGAACACCGTCAGCACCCTCTCAAGCAGCACCCCGACCTGTTGTGAGGCAGGTAGGCGTGCCCCTGGCCAAAGGAGAACGTGCAATGGGTATGTCTCGCGCCAAAGCGCTGCGGCGGTTCGCCGCCGCGGGCATCACGACCGCCGCGTGCGTGGCGTCCGTGATCACGCTGGCGACCCCCGCGACGGCGGCCGAGGCCCAGATCCTGGGCGCCGACGCGGCAAACGTGGTCAAGGACAGCTACATCGTCGTGTTAAAGGACGGCGCCCAGGCTCAAGGCGCCAGCGCCGACAGCCTCGCCGCAAGGTACGGCGGCAAGGTCAACCATCGGTACTCAGCCACGGTGACCGGCTACGCGGCGACGATGACCGAGCAGCAGGCCAAGCGCGTCGCGGCCGACCCCCAGGTCGCCTACGTCGAGGCCGACCAGACCATGAGCATCGCGGTCGACCAGCTCAACCCGCCGTCCTGGGGCCTGGACCGGGTCGACCAGCGTGACCTGCCGCTGAACCAGAAGTACTCGTACTCGACGACCGCGTCGAACGTGAACGCGTACATCGTCGACACCGGCATCAACCTCACCCACTCCGACTTCGGCGGGCGCGCGGTCAGCGGCCGCGACACGGTCGACAACGACGCCGACGCCACCGACTGCCAGGGCCACGGCACGCACGTCGCGGGCACCGTCGGCGGCGGCGCGTACGGCCTCGCCAAGGGCGTCAAGCTGATCGCCGTGCGGGTGCTGAACTGCCAGGGCTCCGGCACCAACGCCGGTGTCATCGCCGGCATCGACTGGGTGACGGCGAACCACGTCAAGCCCGCTGTCGCCAACATGAGCCTCGGCGGCGGTGCCTCCACCACCCTCGACGACGCGGTCCGCCGCTCCGTCGCCGCCGGCGTCAGCTACGCCGTCGCGTCGGGCAACTCCAACGCCAACGCGTGCAACTACTCGCCCGCCCGGGTCGCCGAAGCCCTGTCGGTCAACGCGAGCGACATCAACGACGCGCGCGCGTCGTTCTCCAACTACGGCACCTGCACCGACCTGTTCGCGCCCGGCGTGAGCATCAAGTCGGCGTGGATCGGCGGCAGCACGGCCACCAACACCATCAGCGGCACCTCGATGGCCTCCCCGCACGTCGCGGGCGCCATCGCGCTGTACCTGGCGGCCAACCCGTCGGCCAGCCCGGCCACCGTGCACAGCGCCATCGTGAACGCGGCCACCGCGAACAAGATCACCAACCCCGGCGCCGGATCGGCCAACAAGCTGCTCTACACCGGCTCCGGCACCACCGAGCCCCCGCCGCCCACCGGCTGCGCGGCCGTCACCAACGGCACTGACGTCACCATCCGGGACAACTCGACGGTGACCAGCCCGATCACCATCTCCGGCTGCACCAGCACGCCCTCGACGGCCGCCACCATCGCGGTCGACATTCGGCACACCTGGCGCGGCGACCTGGTCATCGACCTCGTCGCCCCGGACGGCACCGCGTACCGGCTGAAGAACTCCAGCTCGAGCGACTCGGCCGACAATGTGATCACCACCTACACCGCCAACCTGTCGTCGGAGGGGGCGAACGGCACCTGGAACCTGCGGGTGCAGGACGTCTACACCTACGACACCGGCTACATCAACAGCTGGACGCTCGACCTCTGACCCGGTGACGGGCTCCGGTCGGCTCCTCCCTGCTGGGGGCCGACCGGGGACCTGAGTCCATCGGGGCCGGTTTCACACGCCGGGCGCGGCAATCAGCCGCGCCCGGTTTTTACCTTTCCCAGCTCGACCTCATCCGTCCAGGTCACACGGGTCGCCCTGAATGGCCCAGGATGATCGTCGGTTCCCCCCGACGACCTCGCCATCCCGGATGCTGGGGCCGCGGTGACCAGCTCTGTCACGGTCTCGGGTTGCGCTGGGACGGCCTCGTCGACGAGCAAGGTCGCTGTGGACATCACGCACCCTTACCGCGGTGACGTGGTGATCGACCTGGTTTCGCCGGACGGGTCGGTGTATCGGCTCAAGGCCGCGAGTGGGGATTCCGGTGACAACATCGTGCAGACGTTCACGGTGAATCTGTCGTCGGAGGCTCGCGGCGGGGTTTGGAAGCTCAAGGTGCAGGACGTTTATCGGGCGGACGTCGGCACGCTGAACAGCTGGAGCCTGACGCTCTAGGCCTTGGCGCCTGGGCGGGTTAAAGGGTTCTGACGTTGCGGGTCAGGTTTGCGCGGGTGGCCAGGTCCTCGTCGGCGGGGTAGTCCACGCCGATGAGGGCCAGGCCGTGTGCGGGGGCCACGGTGATGGCGCTGGGGCGTTCGGTGGCGCTGAGCATCGAGCCGGGCCAGTCCACCGGTTTGCGGCCCTCACCGACCGCCAGGAGTGCGCCGACCAGGCTTCGAACCATCGAATGGCAGAACGCGTCCGCGGAGACCCAGGCGGCCAGCAGGCCATCGGATTCCCGTGTCCACTCCAGCCGCTGCAGTTCGCGGATGGTCGTCGCGCCGTCGCGGCGTTTGCAGAAGGCGACGAAGTCGTGTTCGCCGAGCAGTCTGTGGGATGCCGCGTTCAGGGCATCGAGATCCAGCTTGCGCGGCCAGGCGACCACGTGGCCGCGGCGCAGCGGGTCGGCGGACCAGGCCGTGTCGCAGATTCGGTACACGTAGTGCCTGCGGAGGGCGCCGAACCGGGCGTCGAACTCCGCGGGGACGCGGCGCATCGCGGTGACCCGTAGGTCGGCGGGCAGTGCCCGGGCCAGGCGCAGGACCAGCGCGTCCGGGTCGGTCTCCGCGGGCAAGTCCGTGTGGGCGACCTGGCCGGTGGCGTGGACCCCGGCGTCGGTGCGTCCGGCGACCGTGAGCCGCACGTCGTGGCGCATGACCAGCGACAGGGTGTCCTCCAGGACACCGCACACCGTGCGCCGCTCGGGTTGGCGGGCCCAGCCGGAGAAGTCCATGCCGTCGTAGGCGATGTCGAGGCGAATGCGGACGAGCCCGCCGCCCCCAGTGGGGGTGACGGGCTCGTCCGAGGTGAGCTGCGGTGTCAGGACTCGTCCTTGGCGGACTCGTCCGACTCCTCTTCCCGCTGCGACGGCGGCAGCTGGAAACCAGCGGCCTCCGCGGCCTCGGCGGTGGCGAACCACACCTCGGCGACCGTGCGGTCGTAGAAGGCGCTGTCCGGCACGTGGTACAGCATCGAGTCGGCGTTGCCCTTGATCGGGAAACCCTCCGGCTGCGAACCGTCCTCGAGCGGCAGGTGGCTGCCCTCGCCGTACGACTTGGTCTCCTCCGACGCCTCAGTCGCCTCGACGGCCTCGGTCGCCTTGTCGGCCTTCGTCGGCTTCTCGGCGAACTTGGTCTTGCGGGCGGCCTCGGCCTCCGCGGTGACCGTCTTCTCGCTGATCAGCTCGATGACCGCCATGCTGGCGTTGTCGCCCTTGCGCGGCATGGTCTTCGTGATGCGCAGGTAGCCACCCGCGCGGTCGCTGAAGAACGGGCCGATCTCGACGCAGAGACGCTGCACGACATCCTTGTCGCGGATCACCTTCATGATCTCGCGACGGTTGTGCAGGTCACCGCGCTTGGCCTTGGTGATCAGCTTCTCCGCGAACGGACGCAGCCGACGAGCCTTGGCCTCAGTGGTCTTGATCCGGCCGTGCTGGAACAGCGCGGTGGCCAGGTTGGCCAGAATCAGCCGCTCGTGGGCCGGGCCCCCGCCGAGACGGGCGCCCTTGGTTGGGGTGGGCATTCCTTGCTCCTTGTGGAATTCCGCTGCTCAGCCAGTCCGGAATGGACTGGATCAGAGCTGCTCCGTCTCTGCGTAGTCCTGGCCGTCGTCGTTGCCGGTGTCCGCGCCTTCCGACCAGCCGTCGGAGGCGTAGTCCGCCGCGGCAGCCGTCGGGTCGAACCCGGGGGGGCTGTCCTTGAGCGCGAGACCGAGGCCGACGAGCTTCATCTTGACCTCGTCGATCGACTTCGCACCGAAGTTGCGGATGTCCAGCAGGTCCGCCTCGCTGCGCGAGACAAGCTCACCCACGGTGTGGATGCCCTCGCGCTTGAGGCAGTTGTAGGAACGCACCGTCAGGTCGAGGTCCTCGATCGGCATCGCGTAGGCGGCGATGGTGTCGGCCTCCTGCGGCGACGGGCCGATCTCGATGCCCTCGGCGTCGATGTTCAGCTCGCGGGCGAGACCGAACAGCTCGACCAGCGTCTTGCCCGCGGACGCCACGGCGTCGCGCGGGGTGATCGACGGCTTGGTCTCGACGTCGAGAACGAGCTTGTCGAAGTCGGTCCGCTGCTCGACACGGGTGGCCTCGACCTTGTACGTCACCTTGAGGACCGGCGAGTAGATCGAGTCGACCGGGATCCGGCCGATCTCGGCGCCTGCCTGCTTGTTCTGCACGGCCGGGACGTAGCCGCGACCGCGCTCGACAACGAGCTCGATCTCCAGCTTGCCCTTGCCGTTCAGCGTGGCGATGTGCAGGTCGGGGTTGTGCACCGTGACACCGGCGGGGGGAACGATGTCCCCCGCGGTGACCTCACCGGGTCCCTGCTTGCGCAGGTACATCGTCACCGGCTCGTCCTCCTCCGAGGAGACGACAAGCTCCTTGAGGTTGAGGATGACGTCGGTGACGTCCTCTTTGACGCCCGGAACCGTGGTGAACTCGTGCAGCACACCGTCGATGCGGATGCTGGTCACCGAGGCGCCGGGGATCGAGGAGAGCAGCGTGCGCCGGATCGAGTTGCCGAGCGTGTAGCCGAAGCCGGGCTCGAGGGGCTCGATGACGAAGCGGGAGCGGGTCTCGTTGACCGGCTCCTCAGCCAGGGTGGGTCGCTGTGAGATGAGCATTTCTTGGTTCTTCCTTCCCGAGGACGCCCGCTATTTGACGTCGCACTGAAATGGGATGACAGTTCTAGCGACAGTGCCGGCGACCTCTTGAATATCAACAGGCCGCCGGCCCGGTCACGACTACTTCGAGTAGTACTCGACGATGAGCTGTTCGGTCACCGGAACGTCGATCTGCGCGCGCACGGGGAGCTGGTGCACCAGGATCCGGAGGTTGGACTGCACGACCTGCAGCCAACCCGGGATCGGGCGGTCACCGAAGGACTCCTTGGCGGCCACGAACGGGAGGGTGCCCAGCGACTTCGGCTTGACGTCGATGATGTCGAACTTCGACACCTGGTAGCTGGGGATGTTCACCTTCTTGCCGTTCACCAGGAAGTGAGCGTGGCTCACGAGCTGGCGGGCCTGGCGGCGCGTGCGGGCGAGGCCCGCACGGTAGACCACGTTGTCCAGACGCGACTCGAGCAGCTGGAGCAGGACCTCACCGGTCTTGCCCTCGCGGCGAACCGCCTCCTCGTAGTACTTGCGGAACTGGCGCTCGAGAACGCCGTAGGTGTAGCGAGCCTTCTGCTTCTCCTGCAGCTGGAGCAGGTACTCGCTCTCCTTGATCCGACCGCGGCCGTGCTGGCCGGGCGGGTAAGGACGACGCTCGAATGCCTGGTCTCCGCCGACAAGGTCGACCTTGAGCCGACGCGAGATGCGGGTCGCGGGGCCGGTGTAGCGTGCCATCTCTTCTTACTCCTCCCCGTTCCTCAGACCCGGCGCCGCTTGGGCGGGCGGCAGCCGTTGTGAGGCTGCGGGGTCACGTCCTGAATGGTGCCGACCTCGAGGCCCGCCGCCTGCAGCGAGCGGATCGCGGTCTCCCGGCCGGAGCCGGGGCCCTTGACGAACACGTCGACCTTCTTGACGCCGTGCTCGGCGGCCTTGCGGGCAGCGTTCTCGGCGGCCATCTGGGCGGCGAACGGCGTCGACTTACGAGAGCCCTTGAAACCGACGTGGCCGGACGAGGCCCACGCGATGACAGCACCGGTCGGGTCCGTGATGGACACGATGGTGTTGTTGAAGGTGCTCTTGATGTGAGCGTGGCCGTGCGTGATGTTCTTCTTTTCCTTGCGCCGGACCTTTTTGACTCCGGCGCCGGTACGCGACTTCGGTGGCATGTCTCTGGGTTTCTCCTAGCTGCTTCGCGAGGTGGTGATGACTGGAGCTGCGTGCCGGATTCGAGTCCCGGCGTCCGTGTAGAGGTCGCGCAGTGCAGCCGGACGGGCGCACTTGGGCGCGACCATGAGGGCCACGAATGGCCTGTTGCGTCGCCTCTGTGGAACAACGGCGACCACGGTCTCGCAGCTCTTGCTCACTTCTTTCCGGCCTTCTTCTTGCCGGCGACCGTCTTCTTCGGGCCCTTGCGGGTACGGGCGTTGGTCTTCGTCCGCTGACCGCGGACGGGCAGACCGCGGCGCCACCGCAGGCCCTCGTAGCAGCCGATTTCGATCTTCCGGCGGATGTCGGCCTGAACCTCACGGCGCAGGTCACCCTCGACCTTGAAGTTCTCTTCGATGTATTCACGAAGTTTGACGAGCTCGTCGTCGGACAAGTCCTTGACGCGCAGGTCCGGGCTGATCTCGGTGGCGACCAGGAGCTCCTTGGAGCGGGTCCGGCCGATACCGAAGATGTAGGTCAGCGCGATCTCCATCCGCTTTTCGCGGGGGAGGTCTACGCCGGCGAGTCGTGCCATGTCGGCGGTTTCTCCTCTGATTCGTCTTCAGGTCTGCTCCCCTACCGCCCTGAGACCGACTCGATGGTCCCAAGACCCGGCCTGAAGTCCGGGCGTGAACCAGGTCCGTGTGACCTGGCAGGTTCGGGAAGTTCGTCTGTGTGGCTGTCGTCGTCGGAACTACGACTGGAGACTGCTCAGCCCTGGCGCTGCTTGTGGCGCAGGTTCTCGCAGATCACCATGACCCGGCCGTGACGGCGGATCACCTTGCACTTGTCGCAGATCTTCTTGACGCTCGGGTTGACCTTCACGTCTGCTTTCTCCTGCTTCGGCCGCGTGCCCCCGAGAAGCCGAGGGCACCGATAGTGGCATCCCAGTCAGAGCGACTGGGGAGTCACTTGTAGCGGTAGACGATGCGGCCGCGGGACAGGTCGTAGGGCGAAAGCTCTACGACGACCCGGTCCTCAGGCAGAATGCGGATGTAGTGCTGCCGCATCTTGCCGCTGATGTGCGCGAGAACCTTGTGGCCGTTCTCCAACTCGACGCGGAACATCGCGTTGGGGAGTGGCTCGACCACGCGGCCTTCGACCTCGATGGCCCCGTCCTTCTTGCCCATGTCCTCCGCGTTTCGTGACGTGTGACTTTGCAACGACGGGCATGACACACGGCGACGACCTGCACCACTGAGTGACACGCACGGCGAAACCGGCACTCGAATAGTGCCAGCGGTCAAGTGTACGCGCCGGTCACTTGGCGCCCAAATCGGGGTCCACCAGCGGGTGAACTACTCCGGGGCGGTCAACACCCACGGGCCGTCGTCGGTCACCGCGACGGTGTGCTCCCAGTGGGCGGCGCGGGAGCCGTCGGCGGTCACGACCGTCCAGCCGTCCTCCAGCTCCACGGTCTCCTCGACGCCGAGGGTGAGCATGGGCTCGATGGCGATGGCCATGCCGACGCGCAGGCGCGGGCCCTTGCCGGGCTTGCCGTGGTTCGGCAGGAACGGGTCCATGTGCATGGAGCTGCCGATGCCGTGGCCGCCGTATTCGCGGACGATGCCGTACGTGCGGCCGTCGGCGCACTCCGAGGAGTGGACCGAGGTCTCCACGGCGTGGGAGATGTCGGTGAGCCGGTTGCCGGGGCGGATGGCTTCGATGCCCGCGAGCATGGACGCCTTGGTGGCGTCGGACAGCGCCTGGTCGGCGTCGCTGATGGTGCCGACGAACAGGGTCACGGCCGAGTCGCCGTGCCAGTCGTCGAGGATGGCGCCGCAGTCGACGGAGATGAGGTCGCCGTCGGCGAGCACCTGGGACTTGCTGGGGATGCCGTGGACAATCTGCTCGTTGACCGAGGCGCAGATGCTCGCCGGGAAGCCGTGGTAGCCCTTGAAGGACGGCACGGCCCCGGCGTCGCGGATGGTCTGCTCGGCGATCTCGTCGAGCTCGGCGGTGCTGACACCGGCGCGCGCCGCGGCCGCGACGGCGGCCAACGACTTGGCCACCACCAGGCCCGCGGCGCGCATCGCGTCGAGCTCACCCGGGGACTTGATCTCGATCACGCGGGAACGCCAGGTCGCGATCGCCATGCGGAGGCCGCCGAACATGCCACCGCCGCTCACGTCCGAGCGCGGATCGAGTCCAGCACGCGACCGGTGATCTCATCGACCTCGCCGACCGCGTCGACCGTGATGAGCACGTCGGCGTAGTAGTCGAGCAGCGGGGCCGTCTCCGAGCGGTACACCTGCTGGCGGTGCCGGATGACGGCCTCGTTGTCGTCGTCGCGGCCGCGGGCGAGCAGACGCTCGACCACGACCTCCTCGTCGATCCGGAACTCGACCACAGCGTCGATCTTGGTGTCCGAGACGCTGAGGATCTCTCCCAGCACCGCGGCCTGACCGACATTGCGCGGGAAGCCGTCGAGCAGGAAGCCGTCAGTGGCGTCCGGCTGGGCGAGCCGCTCGCGGACCATCTCGTTGGTGACCTCGTCGGGCACGAGCTGCCCCGAGTCGAGGTACCGCTTGACGTCCTGGCCGAGTTCGGTGTTGTTCGCGATGTGCGCCCGGAAGAGGTCACCGGTGGAGATGTGCGGTACGCCGAGCTTGTGGCTCAAAGCGGTCGCCTGGGTGCCTTTTCCCGCTCCGGGCGGGCCAACGAGAACAACACGAGTCACTTGAGGAACCCTTCGTAGTTTCGCTGCATGAGCTGGCTCTCGATCTGCTTCACCGTGTCCAGACCGACGCCGACCATGATCAGCACCGCGGTGCCGCCGAACGGGAAGTTCTGGTTCTGCCCCTCGGCGGTGATGTCGAGGAAGAAGTTCGGCAGAACGGCGATGGTGCCGAGGTAGAGCGAACCGGGCAGGGTGATCCGGCTCAGCACGAAGCTCAGGTAGTCGGAGGTGGAGCGGCCCGGGCGAATGCCCGGAATGAAGCCGCCGAACTTCTTCATCTCGTCCGCACGCTCGGTCACGTTGAACGTGATCGTGATGTAGAAGTACGTGAAGAAGATGATCAAGCCGAAGTACACGGCGATGTGCACCCAGCTGGACTGCTTCGTCAGGTGGTTGGCGACGAACTGGTTCCACCAGGAGCCGCTCTCGGTGCCGACCAGCTTCGTGATCAGGTCCGGCAGGTAGAGCAGCGACGAGGCGAAGATGACCGGGATGACGCCCGCCTGGTTCACCTTGAGCGGCAGGTAGGTCGAGGTGCCGCCGTACATGCGGCGCCCGATCATGCGCTTGGCGTACTGGACCGGGATCCGGCGCTGTCCCTGCTCGACGAACACGACGCTGGCGATGATCAGCAGCGCGAAGACGCAGACGACCGCGAAGGTCACGCCGCCCTGGTTGTCGAGGATGGTCTTGCCCTCGAACGGGATGCGGGCGGCGATGTTGACGAACATCAGCAGGGACATGCCGTTGCCGATGCCGCGCTCGGTGATGAGCTCGCCGAACCACATGATCACCGCGGTGCCCGCGGTCATGGTCGTGACGATGACGATCAGGGTGAAGGTGCTGCCGCTCGGGATGACGTCATCCGGGCAGTTGCCGAAGAGCTGGTCACCGTTGGCCATGGCCACGATGCCGGTCGCCTGCAGGACGGCGAGGGCGATGGTCAGGTAACGCGTGTACTGCGTCAGCTTGCCCTGACCTGCCTGGCCTTCCTTCTTGAGCTGCTCGAACCGCGGAATGACCACGGTGAGCAACTGGATGATGATGCTCGCGGTGATGTAGGGCATGATCCCCAGCGCGAACACCGAAAGTTGGAGTAGGGCGCCGCCGCTGAACAGGTTCAGCAGCTGGGTGATGCCCTCGGTCTGGACGCCCTCGATGCACTTCTTGACGTTCGGATACGACACACCGGGCGACGGCAGTGCGGCGCCCACGCGGTAGATCGCAATGATGCCGAGCGTGAAAAGGATCTTGCGGCGCAGGTCCGGCGTCGCGAGAGCCGAGCGGAAGGCGCTGAGCACGCAGGAACCTCCATCGGCGTCACCGGCAGCTCAGTGCCGGTGAACGGCTTAACCGGCTGGTCGCCGGCAGGGAACATGTCCCGACTGCCAGGTACTGGCAAGCCAGGAACGCTTCGGGGTACCTACCCCGAAGCGTGCTGACGACTGTAACAGCACTACCGGGGCATCTATCACCCGTGGGGTGGCCAAACCTGCCACACGGATGGCCTCAGCGCGGTGATGAAGCTAACATCCCGGCCATTCCCAGCAGAATCACACCTGTCCCCCGGTCCAGGTTGCGCTGGGCACGCTTGCTCATGCGGACCGCGCGGACGATCGCGCCGATGCCGACGTAGATGCTTCCGGCCGCCAACTCGGCCACCAGATAGACCGCGCCCAGGGTGAGAACCTGGGCCGTGACCTGGCCGCGAGCGGGGTCGATGAACTGCGGGACGAACGCGGTGAAGATCAGGACGGCCTTGGGGTTGGTGACCGCCGTCAGGAACTCCTTCCGCGCCAGCGCGAAGAGGCTCGGCGCTGTGGGGATTTCGTCGGCCGCGGCGAAGGCGCCGGTACGGAAGCTGGTGTAGAGGATTCGGGCGCCGATCCAGACGAGGTAGGCGACACCGACCCACTTGATGACCGTGAGTGCGTGCTCGGACGCGGCGAGAAGGCTGCCCAGTCCGGCGGCCACGGCGGCGATGAGGATGGCGAAGCCGGTGAGCCTGCCGAAGAGGCCCGTGACGCCGCTGGCGGGGCCGTAGCGCATGCCGTGGTGCATGCCGAGCAGGTTGTTCGCCCCCGGGGTCATGGCGACCAGGAAGGCGGCGCCAAGGAAGACGAGCAGCCACATAGGCCATGCCTACCAGGGCTGATGCCTGCGGCGCGCGCGGATTTCGGCTATCTCACTTCTGGGGCTTCCCGCGGGCTTCGTGGTGCGGTGGTGGTCAGGCTTGGGGGCGGGCCGTGTGGTGGGTGGGGATTTCGGCGGTCACCTTGGTCGGTGTGGTGGTCAGGGTCGCGCCGCAGCGGGTGAGGGCCCTGATGGCAGCTGTGTTGTCCGGCGTGGTGTCCGCACGGACTTTGTGGATGCTCGCCTCGGCGGCGATGTCCAGGAGGATCCGGAGGGCATCCACGCCGATGCCTTGGCTGCGCATGTGCCTGCCGAGCCACATGCCCGTTTCCGCGGTCCCAGGCTCCTCCAGGCGGCGGAGGCGAATCATCCCGACGGTTTCCCCGCGCAGCTGGATCGCGTACATCATCGTGCCCGTGGCGCTCTCGACGTTGGAAAGGTGGAACTCGCGAAACGCCGTGCGCCTGGCCTCCGTCCACCCCGGAGGGCCCTCGACGGCAGGCATCACGTCGTCAGGGTCGGCGTAGGCCACCGCGACCGTCAGCAGGTCCTCGGTCAGCGCCTCGTCGAGCGGGGTCAGTCGAACGATCACAGTGAGGAGTGTGTCCCTCACCCGCCGCTGAGCCAACTCCTATCAGCGCCCGCGCCAGGCGAGCGGGGACAGGGTCACGGCCGCCTCCGCGATGCACTATCGAGGACCTCCCGTGACCACACCTCATGCGCCTTGTGAAAGCCCGCTGACAGGCTAGCCGCAGACAGCACAAAGGCCGGGCACGCGAAGCGTGCCCGGCCTTTGTAAGTGCTGGATCAGACCAGCGCGATGGCGGAACCGCCACCGGCGTTGAGCTTCTCCACAGCGCTGCTGGAGAACTTGTCAGCAGTGATGTCCAGCTTGACGCCGTTCAGGTCCCCGTTGCCGAGGATCTTCACGAGCGAGTTCTTGCGGACGAGACCGGCCTGCACCAGGTCCGGGATACCGATGGCGCCGCCGTCGGGGAACGCCACAGCGACGTCTCCGACGTTGACGACCTGGTACTCGGTCCGGAAGCGGTTCTTGAAGCCCTTGAGCTTCGGGAGCCGCATCTGGATCGGCATCTGGCCACCCTCGAAGCGCGCGGGGACGTTCTTGCGCGCCTTGGTGCCCTTGGTACCGCGACCAGCGGTCTTGCCCTTGGAGCCTTCACCGCGACCGACACGGATCTTGTCGCGCTTGGCGCCGGGGGCCGGACGCAGGTGGTGGATTTTGATCGACATCAGGCGTCGACCTCCTCAACGACTACGAGGTGGCGGACACAGTGGATCAGGCCACGCACCTCAGGGGTGTCCTCGCGCACCGTCGACTGACGAATCTTGCGCAGGCCGAGGGTCCGGAGGGACTCGCGGTGGTTGCGCTTCGTGCCGATGGTGCTCTTGATCTGGGTCACCTTGAGCTGTGCCATGTCATCCCACCTGCCCAGCGGCCGCGGCCGCCGCACGGGCGCGGAGCATGCCCGCGGGAGCGACGTCCTCGAGGGGAAGGCCACGACGGGCCGCGACCTCTTCCGGACGCTGCAGACCCTTGAGGGCCGCAACGGTGGCGTGCACGATGTTGATGGCGTTGTCGCTACCCAGCGACTTCGACAGCACATCGTGGACGCCCGCGCACTCCAGCACGGCGCGCACCGGGCCACCGGCGATGACACCGGTACCGGCGCTGGCCGGGCGCAGGAGCACCACGCCGGCAGCCTTCTCACCCTGGATGGGGTGCGGGATGGTGCCACCGATACGCGGGACGCGGAAGAAGTTCTTCTTGGCTTCCTCCACACCCTTCGCGATCGCGGCGGGCACCTCCTTGGCCTTGCCGTAGCCGACACCGACCATGCCGTCGCCGTCACCGACCACGACCAGGGCGGTGAAGCTGAAGCGACGACCACCCTTCACGACCTTGGCGACGCGGTTGATCGCCACGACGCGCTCGAGGTGCGGGCTCTTCTCCTGAGCCTGACCACGACCGCCACCATCGCGACGGTCGCCGCGACCGCGACGCTCGCCACGCTCGCCGCCAGGTCCGCCCTGGCCGCCCTGGCCGCCAGGTCCGCCCTGGCCGCCGAACTGCCGCGTACGTCCCGGCATCAGGCGTTCCTTCCCTTGTTGCTCTGCATGATCAGAACTCCAGCCCCGCGCCGCGGGCCGCGTCGGCCAGCGCCGCGATACGGCCGGTGTACTTGTTGCCGCCGCGGTCGAACACGACCGAGGAGATGCCGGCGTCCTTGGCCCGACCGGCGACCAACTCGCCGACCTTGGCCGAACGGGCCTTCTTGTCGCCCTCCACCGCGCGAACGTCCGCCTCGAGGGAGGACGCCGACGCGAGGGTGCGACCGGCCAGGTCGTCGACGATCTGCACGGTGATGTGCCGTGCGGACCGGTGAACGACCAGGCGAGGACGCTCCGGCGTGCCGCTGATCTTCTTGCGGAGCCGGAAGTGCCTGCGGGTCTTCGAGACGCGGCGCTTGGTGGACACATCGGCACCCACCGGCTTGCGCTTCGTGATAGTCGCTTCGCTCATGATCACTTACCCGTCTTTCCGACCTTGCGGCGGATCTTCTCGCCGGAGTACCGGACGCCCTTGCCCTTGTACGGGTCGGGCTTGCGCAGCTTGCGGATGTTGGCGGCGATTTCGCCGACCTGCTGCTTGTCGATACCCGAGACGGAGAACTTGGTGGGGCTCTCCACGGTGAAGGTGATGCCCTCAGGGGCGACGACCTTCACCGGGTGGCTGAAGCCGAGCGCGAACTCTAGGTCCGAACCCTTCGCCATGACGCGGTAACCGACGCCGTGGATCTCAAGCTTCTTCTCGTAGCCGTCGGTGACACCGACGACCAGGTTGTTGACAAGCGAACGGGTCAGACCGTGCAGTGCACGGCTCTGCCGCTCGTCGTTGGGGCGCTTGACCTCAAGCGTGCCGTCCTCGGCGCGCTCGACGACAATGGGCTCCGAGACGGTGAGTGCCAGGGTGCCCTTGGGGCCCTTCACGCTGACGTTCTGACCGTCGATGTTGATGTCGACCCCAGCCGGGACGGGGATCGGAAGCCTTCCGATGCGAGACATACGTTGCTCCCCCTTCCCTTACCAGACGTAGGCGAGGACTTCTCCGCCCACGCCCTGCTTGTTTGCCTGACGGTCGGTCAGCAGGCCACCGGACGTGGAGATGATCGCCACGCCCAGGCCGCCGAGAACCTTCGGCAGATTGGTCGACTTCGCGTACACCCGGAGACCGGGCTTTGACACCCGGCGCAGACCGGCGATGCTGCGCTCGCGGTTGGGGCCGTACTTCAGCTCGACGACGAGGTTCTTGCCCTTCTCGCCGTCTTCGTCGCGGAAGCCGGTGATGTAGCCCTCACGCTGAAGGATCTCGGCGATGTGCGCCTTGAGCTTCGAGTGCGGCAGCACGACCTCGTCGTGGTATGCCGAGTTGGCATTGCGCAGACGGGTCAAGAAGTCTGCGATCGGGTCGGTCATCGTCATGGTGACCTGTCAACCTTTCTCGCCGTGGTTCCCTTGCGGGCCTACGGCGAACTGGGGGTATAGCGGGCTAGGAAGCCCGGTCCACAGTGGACTGTGGACCGGACGGTCCTACCAGCTGGACTTGCTGACGCCGGGCAATTCGCCCGCGTGGGCCATCTGGCGCAGGCAGATTCGGCACAGGCCGAACTTGCGGAACACCGAGTGCGGACGGCCGCAGCGGTTACACCGGGTGTAGCCGCGCACCTTGAACTTCGGCTTCTTGGAAGCCTTGTGGACAAGAGCCTTCTTCGCCATCGGCTCAGTTCTCCTTGAACGGGAAGCCCAGGTGCTTCAGCAGCGCCCGGCCCTCTTCGTCGTTGATCGCGGTCGTGACGATGGTGATGTCCATGCCGCGCTGGCGGTCGATCGAGTCAGGGTCGATCTCGTGGAACATCGACTGCTCGTTGAGACCGAAGGTGTAGTTGCCGTTGCCGTCGAACTGCTTGCCCGACAGACCGCGGAAGTCGCGGATACGCGGCAGCGCGATCGTCAGCAGGCGGTCGAGGAACTCCCACATGCGGTCGCCGCGCAGGGTGACCCTGGCGCCGATCGGCATGCCCTCACGCAGCTTGAACTGCGCGATGGACTTGCGGGCCTTGCGGACCTCGGGCTTCTGGCCGGTGATCGTGGCGAGGTCGCGGACCGCACCCTCGATCAGCTTGCCGTCACGGGCGGCGTCGCCGACACCCATGTTGACGACGACCTTGACCACGCCGGGGATCTGCATGACGTTGGCGTAGTTGTACTCGTCCCGCAGAGCGACCGTGATTTCCTCGCGGTAGCGCGTCTTGAGACGGGGGATGATCTTCTCAGTGGTAGTCATGATCAGATCTCCTTCCCATTGCCGCTGCCGCGAGCGATACGGACCTTGCGGCCCTCGTCATCGAACTTGTAGCCCACGCGGACCGCCTTGCCCTCGGACACCAGCATCACGTTCGACACGTGGATGGGCGCTTCCTGGGTGACGATGCCGCCGGACTGGGCGCCGCGCTGGGTCTGCGAGATCCGGGTGTGCTTCTTGACCCGGTTCACACCCTCGACGAGGACCTTGGAGGTCTCGGGGTAGGCCTGAATGACCTTGCCCTTCGCGCCCTTGTCCTTGCCCGCGATGACGACGACCGTATCGCCCTTTTTGATCTTCATCTTGGTCTTCATGAGTCAGAGCACCTCCGGCGCGAGCGAGATGATCTTCATGAACTTCTTGTCGCGCAGCTCGCGGCCGACCGGGCCGAAGATGCGGGTCCCACGGGGCTCGCCCTCCGGCTTGATCAGCACGGCGGCGTTCTCGTCGAACCGGATGTAGGACCCGTCCGGACGGCGGCGCTCCTTGACGGTGCGAACGATGACCGCCTTGACGACGTCACCCTTCTTCACCGCCGCGCCGGGGATCGCGTCCTTGACGGTGGCGACGATGATGTCGCCGATGCCCGCGTAGCGACGGCCCGAGCCACCGAGAACACGGATGCAAAGGATTTCCTTCGCACCGGTGTTGTCGGCGACACGCAGCCGCGACTCCTGCTGGATCACTTCAACTCCTGACCATTCTTGGCTTGCCAGATTTCCGACCTGACAGGCTCGGTCTTACCTGGTTCCGATCCTCAGTGTCCACACCGGACACTGCTGACGAATGTGTTACTTGGCCTTCTCGAGGATCTCGACGAGCCGCCAGCGCTTCGACGCCGACAGCGGACGGGTCTCCATGATCTGGACCCGGTCGCCGATACCCGCGGTGTTGCCCTCGTCGTGCACCTTCACCTTGGTGGTGGAGCGCAGGACCTTGGAGTACCGCGGGTGCTTCTTGCGGTCTTCCAGGGCGACGACGACGGTCTTGTCCATCTTGTCGGACACGACCAGGCCCTCGCGGACCTTGCGGTTGTTCCGAACTTCGGTCTCGTTCTCGCTCATGCTGCGCCCTCATTGCTTTCCGGGGCTGCCGACAGGCCAAGCTCGCGCTCACGCATGACGGTGTAGATCCGGGCGATCTCGTGCTTGACCGTGCGCAGTCGACGGTTGTTGTCGAGCTGCCCGGTGGCCATCTGGAAACGAAGGTTGAAGAGCTCTTCCTTCGCCTCACGCAGACGCAGCACGAGCTCTTCTTCGTTGAGCTCGCGGAGGTCTGCCGCGGTGGTTCCCGCTGCCATCAGAAGTCACCACCTTCACGCGTGACGATGCGGCACTTCATCGGAAGCTTGTGGATCGCGCGGCGCAGTGCCTCGCGCGCCACGGTCTCGTTCGGGAAGCTCATCTCGAACATGACGCGACCCGGCTTGACGTTGGCCACCCAGTACTCGGGGGAACCCTTACCGGAACCCATGCGGGTCTCGGCAGGCTTCTTGGTGAGCGGGCGGTCGGGGAAGATGTTGATCCACACCTTGCCGCCACGGCGGATGTGCCGGTTGATGGCGATACGAGCGGACTCGATCTGCCGGTTGGTGACGTACGCGGGCTCGAGCGCCTGGATGCCGAACTCGCCGAACGTGACGCGCGTGCCGCCCTTGGCAGCGCCCGATCGCTTCGGGTGGTGCTGCTTGCGGTGCTTTACCCTGCGCGGGATAAGCATGACTCAGCTCTCCCCGTTGCCAGAGGCTTCCGCCGCGGGGGCTTCTGCCTTCGTCTGCTGCGCCTCGGCGGCCGCACGGCCCGCCTCGGTGCTGGTAGCGGTGGTGCCGGAGGCACCGGAGCGACGCGCCCGGTTCGGACGCTCGCGACGCGGCTCGCGACGGTCGGCCGACGGAGCGGCCGAACGGGCCTCGTGCTCGCGACGTCCGCCGACGACCTCACCCTTGTAGATCCACACCTTGACGCCGATACGGCCGAAGGTGGTGCGGGCCTCGAAGAAGCCGTAGTCGATGTCCGCGCGCAGCGTGTGCAGCGGGACGCGACCCTCGCGGTAGTGCTCCGAGCGGGACATCTCGGCGCCGCCGAGACGGCCACCGCACTGCACCCGGATGCCCTTGACCTGCGGCGAACGCATGGCCGACTGGATGGCCTTGCGCATCGCGCGCCGGAACGACACACGGTTGGACAGCTGCTCGGCGGTCACCTGGGCGACCAGCTGGGCGTCGGCCTCGGGGTTCTTGACCTCAAGGATGTTCAGCTGGACCTGCTTCTTGGTGAGCTTCTCCAGCTCGCCGCGAATACGGTCAGCCTCGGCGCCGCAGCGGCCGATGACGATGCCGGGACGGGCGGTGTGGATGTCGACGCGCACCCGGTCACGGGTCCGCTCGATCTCCACGCGGGAGATGCCGGCGCGCTCCATGCCCTTGGACAGGAGGCGGCGGATCTTCACGTCTTCCGCGACGTACTCGGCGTACTGCTTGTCGGCGTACCAACGGGACCGCCAGTCGGTGGTGATCCCAAGCCGGAAGCCGTGTGGGTTGATCTTCTGCCCCATTAGCGGGCACCACCCTTCTTGGCAGCCTTGGCTGCGGGCTTCGGCCGGGACTCGACCTCGACCGTGATGTGGCTCGTGCGCTTGCGGATCCGGTATGCGCGCCCCTGGGCACGCGGACGGAAACGCTTCAACGTCGGGCCCTCGTCCACGTACACCGTCGACACCCAGAGGGTGTCCGGGTCGAGGTTGAGGTTGTTCTCGGCGTTGGCAATGGCACTGGCGAGCACCTTCGCGACCGGCTCACTTGCTGCCTGCGGCGCGAACTGGAGCACGGCCAGGGCCTCGCTGGCGCTACGGCCCCTGATGAGCTCGACGACGCGGCGCACCTTCATGGGCGTGTCGCGAACGTAGCGAGCCCGAGCAACGGCGCGAGGAAATTCCTCCTGCGCCGGAGCTTCGTTACGGGCGTTCATCGCTGCTTCCCCTTGCTAGGACTAGCCCCGCTCACGCGGGGAGAGTTTGCTCTGTTAGTTCGAGCCGCCTGCTAGCGGCGACGGGCCTTGCGGTCGTCCTTGATGTGGCCCTTGAACGTGCGGGTCGGGGCGAACTCGCCCAGCTTGTGACCCACCATGGCCTCGGAGACGAACACCGGGACGTGCTTGCGGCCGTCGTGCACGGCGATCGTGTGCCCCAGCATGTCGGGGATGATCGTCGAGCGACGCGACCAAGTCTTGATCACGGTCTTCTTGCCGGACTCGTTGAGAGCGTCCACCTTCTTGAGCAGGTGGTCGTCCACGAACGGGCCCTTCTTCAGGCTGCGTGGCATTGCTTCTACCTCCCTGCTCAGCGCTTGTTCTTGCCGGTGGTCCGGCGGCGGACGATCAGCTTGTCGCTCGGCTTGCTGCGGCGGGTGCGGCCTTCGGGCTTACCGGCCGGGTTCACCGGGTGGCGACCACCTGAGGTCTTACCCTCACCACCACCATGCGGGTGGTCGACCGGGTTCATCGCGACACCGCGGACGGTCGGGCGCTTGCCCTTCCAACGCATGCGGCCCGCCTTGCCCCAGTTGATGTTGGAGTGATCGGCGTTGCCGACCTCTCCAACAGTGGCGCGGCAACGAACGTCCACGTTGCGAATCTCGCCGGACGGCATACGCAGCTGGGCGTAGGGGCCGTCCTTCGCGACGAGTCGCACGCTCACACCGGCGGACCGGGCGATCTTCGCGCCGCCACCGGGGCGGAGTTCGATCGCGTGGATCACGGTGCCGACGGGGATGTTGCGCAGCGGCAGGTTGTTGCCCGGCTTGATGTCGGCGCGGGGGCCGTTCTCAATCGGGTCGCCCTGCGACAGCTTGTTCGGCGCGATGATGTAGCGCTTCTCGCCGTCGGCGTAGTGCAGCAGCGCGATACGGGCGGTGCGGTTGGGGTCGTACTCGATGTGAGCGACCTTGGCCGGCACGCCGTCCTTGTCGTTGCGGCGGAAGTCGATGAGGCGGTACGCGCGCTTGTGACCGCCACCCTTGTGCCGGGTGGTGATCTTGCCGTGCGCGTTACGCCCGCCCTTGCCATGCAGGGGACGGATCAGCGACTTCTCCGGCGTCGACCGGGTGATCTCGGCGAAGTCCGACACGCTGGAGCCACGACGGCCCGGGGTGGTCGGCTTGTATTTGCGGATGCCCATGTTTTAGTCAGTCCCTTACGCGGCCGGGCCGCCGAAGATCTCGATCGGCTTGCTCTCCGCGGAGAGCGTGACGATCGCGCGCTTCGTGTCCTTGCGCTTGCCGAACCCGGTGCGGGTGCGCTTGCGCTTTCCGTTGCGGTTGAGCGTGTTGACGCTCACCACCTTCACGCCGAAGACCTTCTCGACCGCGATCTTGATCTGGGTCTTGTTGGCGTCCGGAGACACCACGAAGGTGTACTTGTTCTCCTCGAGCAGCCCGTAGGACTTCTCGGAGATCACCGGCGCGAGCAGGATGTCGCGGGGGTCGGGGATCACTTGTCCTCCTCAGACTTCCGCTGCGACGGCGGCAACTGGAAGCCCGCGGTCTCAGCGTCCTCGGCGGTGGCGAACCACACCTCGGCAACGGTCCGGTCGTAGAAAGCGGTGCCCGGCACGTGGTACAGCTTCGAGTCGGCGTTGCCCTTGATCGGGAAACCCTCCGGCTGCGTGCCGTCCTCCAGCGCGTCGTGGCTGCCCGCACCGAAGCGCGACTCGCCGACGAGGCCCTGGACCTCGGAGACCTTGGCCGAAGCCTTGGCGCCGCGGGTGGGTGCGGACAGGAACGAGTCGAGCGCGGCCTTCGTGAACACGATGTCGTCGTTGACGAGCACGTCATAGGTGTTCAGCTGGTCCGGCGCGATCACGTGCACGTTCTGCAGGTTGCGCACCGACACCCAGGCGACGTCCTCGTCGCGGGTCAGCACGACCAGAACGCGCTTGGCGTCGGTCAGCGTGGCCAGCAGGGTGCGGGCGGTCTTGGTCGAGGGCTTGTCGCCGTCCACCAGGCCGGTCACCACGTGCACCTGGCCGGAGCGGGCCCGGTCGGAGAGGGCGCCGCGCAGGGCGGCGGCCTTCATCTTCTTGGGGGTCCGCTGCGTGTAGTCGCGCGGCTGCGGGCCGTGCGAGATACCGCCGCCGACGAACTGCGGGGAGCGGGTCGAGCCCTGACGGGCGCGGCCGGTGCCCTTCTGGCGGTACGGCTTCTTGCCGCCGCCGGAGACCTCGCCACGAGTCTTCGTCGAGTGCGTGCCCTGGCGGGCCGCGGCGAGCTGCGCCGTGACCACCTGGTGCATCAGCGGGATGTTCGCCTGCACGTCGAAGATCTCTGCGGGAAGCTCGGCAGTGCCGTCGGTCTTGCCCGCGGGGGTCTTGATGTCAATGCTGGTCATCAGGCACCACCCTTAGCTGCGGAACGCAGGAACACGAGGCCGCCCTTGGGCCCCGGAACGGCGCCCTTGATCAGGATCAGGCCGGACTCACCGTCGACCTGGTGCACCTTGAGGTTCTGGGTGGTGACCCGGACGTTGCCCATCCGGCCCGCCATCCGCAGGCCCTTGAACACGCGGCCCGGGGTGGCACAGCCACCGATGGAACCCGGGGAGCGGTGCTTGCGCTGGGTGCCGTGCGAGGCGCCCAGACCCTTGAAGCCGTGCCGCTTCATGACACCCGCGGTGCCCTTGCCCTTGGTGGTCCCCGTGATGTCGATGACCTGACCGGCCTCGAACACCTCAGCGGTGATCTCCTGGCCGAGCTCGTACTCGGTGGCGTCGGTGGTGCGCAGCTCCGCGAGGAAGCGGCGCGGCGTCACACCCGCCTTGCCGAAGTGGCCTGCTTCAGGCTTGTTGACCTTGCGCGGGTCGATGGCGCCGAACGCCAGCTGGACCGCGACATAGCCGTCGGATTCCTGGTTACGGATCTGCGTGACCACGTTGGGTCCCGCCTTGACGACGGTCACCGGAACGATCCGGTTGTTCTCGTCGAAGATCTGGGTCATCCCGAGCTTGGTGCCCAGGATTCCCTTCATCTGCCTGTCAGACATGGCTCTCGTTACTCTCCGCCGCTCTCGCCACGCACGCTCTACTGGATGTTGACGTCGACACTGGCCGGCAGGTCGATGCGCATGAGCGCGTCGACCGTCTTCGGCGTCGGGTCGAGAATGTCGATCAGACGCTTGTGCGTACGCATCTCGAAGTGCTCGCGCGAGTCCTTGTACTTGTGCGGCGAGCGAATGACGCAGTAAACGTTCTTCTCGGTGGGCAGCGGCACTGGCCCGACGACCCGCGCGCCGGTGCGCGTCACGGTCTCCACGATCTTGCGCGCGGACGCGTCGATCGCCTCGTGGTCGTAGGCCTTGAGCCGGATGCGGATCTTCTGTCCCGCCATAATGGCTTGCCGTTCCTCTGTCTCGTACCGCTGCGGTGCGGTTGCGAACCTCGGCGGGGCCCGCAAAGGCCTTGCCGCGCCGCTTCCCTGTTCATAAGTCAATTCGGTGTTCAGAACCTTGGCTTCCCCGGTCCACGCGGTCGGGCGTGTCGCGCCGACTCCACATGCGGGACCCTTGTCGATTCCGAGCTCCTGTGTGGAGTACTCATCGCCACGGGGGCCAACCAAAGATCCTGAGGGTCGTGATAGACCCCGGCACTCGTGCCAGGGCGGCCGGTGTAAGGAACTGACCGGCCGCCCCGCAACGAGCAACCCATAAAGAATGCCACACGGGTGTGCGGCAATCCAAACCGGGGTGTCCGAGCTAACTCGGACACCCCGGATCGGACCTAAGCGATGATCTTCGTGACCTGACCGGCGCCCACGGTGCGGCCACCCTCGCGGATGGCGAACCGCAGACCCTCGTCCATGGCGATCGGATTGATCAGCTTCACGGTCATGGCGGTGTTGTCGCCCGGCATGACCATCTCGGTGCCCTCGGGGAGGGTAACGACACCGGTCACGTCGGTGGTGCGGAAGTAGAACTGCGGGCGGTAGTTGTTGAAGAACGGGGTGTGACGTCCACCCTCGTCCTTGCTCAGGATGACCGCCTGCGCCTCGAAGTCGGTGTGCGGGGTGGTGGTGCCGGGGCGAACCACAACCTGGCCGCGCTCGACATCCTCACGCTTGACACCGCGGAGCAGCAGCGCCGCGTTGTCACCCGCCCGACCCTCGTCGAGGAACTTCTTGAACATCTCGATGCTGGTGACCGTGGTCGACAGCGCCTTCTCGCGGATTCCGACGACCTCGACGGTCTCGTTCACCTTGATGATGCCGCGCTCGATACGGCCGGTCACGACGGTGCCGCGGCCGGTGATCGTGAAGACGTCCTCGATCGGCATGAGGAACGGCTTCTCGGTCTCACGCTCGGGCTCGGGGACGCTCTCGTCGACCGCGGTCATGAGCTCCATGAGGCGCTCGCCCCACTCGGCGTCACCCTCGAGCGCCTTGAGCGCCGAGACGCGCACGACCGGCAGGTCGTCGCCCGGGAACTCGTAGTCGGTCAGCAGCTCGCGAACCTCGAGCTCGACGAGCTCCAGGATCTCCTCGTCGTCCACCATGTCGGCCTTGTTCAGCGCGACAACGATGTACGGCACGCCGACCTGGCGGGCCAGGAGCACGTGCTCCTTGGTCTGCGGCATCGGACCATCGGTCGCGGCGACCACGAGGATCGCGCCGTCCATCTGGGCGGCACCGGTGATCATGTTCTTGATGTAGTCCGCGTGACCCGGGCAGTCGACGTGCGCGTAGTGACGCTTGCCGGTCTCGTACTCGATGTGTGCGATCGAGATCGTGATACCGCGCTGCTTCTCTTCCGGCGCCTTGTCGATCTGATCGAAGTTCATCAGAGGGTTCACGTCGGGGAACTTGTCGTGCAGGACCTTGGAGATCGCCGCGGTCAGCGTGGTCTTGCCGTGGTCGATGTGACCAATGGTCCCGATGTTGACGTGCGGCTTGGTCCGCTCGAACTTCGCCTTCGCCACTTTGTGTCCTCCTGGACTAGTACTTCCCGCCTGACCGGACATTCGGTGGCGGCTATTCAGGGTCAAATGTGCGGACCCCGGGGAGACCCCCCGGAGAGCCCGCACCTATCGTGCGGTGCTCCGGTTGGGGGTCATTCCCCCGTAGCCTTTGCGATGATCTCCTTGGCGACGTTCGTGGGAACCTCGGCGTAGGAGTCGAACACCATCGAGTAGTTCGCGCGGCCCTGGGTCTTGGACCTCAGGTCGCCGACATACCCAAACATTTCGGACAGCGGCACCAGTGCCTTGACGATCCGGGCACCGCTACGCTCCTCCATGGCCTGGATCTGGCCACGGCGGGAGTTCAGGTCGCCGATGACATCGCCCATGTACGTCTCGGGCGTGGTCACCTCGACCGCCATCATCGGCTCGAGCAGGACCGGGTCGGCCTTGCGCGCGGCTTCCTTGAGCGCCATCGAACCGGCGACCTTGAAGGCCATTTCCGAGGAGTCGACCTCGTGGTACGCGCCGTCCAGCAGGGTCAGCTTCAACCCGACGAGCGGGTATCCGGCGAGCACGCCGTAACGCATGGCGTCCTGCGCACCGGCGTCGACCGACGGGATGTACTCCCGCGGCACGCGACCACCGGTGACCTTGTTGTCGAACTCGTAGAGCACGCCGTCCGTCGTGGCCAGCGGCTCGAGCTTGATGATGACCTTCGCGAACTGGCCGGAGCCACCGGTCTGCTTCTTGTGGACGTAGTCGAGCTTGTCCACCGTGCGGCGGATCGTCTCACGGTAGGCGACCTGCGGCTTGCCGATGTTCGCCTCGACCTTGAACTCGCGACGCATACGGTCGACGAGGATGTCGAGGTGCAGCTCGCCCATACCGGCGATGATCGTCTGGCCGGTCTCGTCGTCCTGGTTGACCCGGAACGTCGGGTCTTCCTCGGCCAGCTTCTGGATCGCCGTGCCCAGCTTCTCCTGGTCGGCCTTGGTCTTCGGTTCGATCGCGACCTGGATGACCGGGTCGGGGAACGTCATGGACTCGAGGACGATCGGGTTGGCCGGGTCGCACAAGGTCTCACCGGTCGTGGTGTCCTTGAGGCCGATCACCGCGTAGATGTGACCCGCGATGGCCTCGTCGACCGGGTTCTCCTTGTTGGCGTGCATCTGGAAGAGCTTCCCGATGCGCTCCTTGCGGTCCTTGGTCGCGTTGATGACCTGGGAGCCGGAAGCGAGCCTGCCGGAGTAGACCCGGACGTAGGTCAGCTTGCCGAAGAACGGGTGCGACGCGATCTTGAAGGCCAGCGCGGAGAACGGCTCGTCGGTGTTCGGCGCGCGCAGGACCTTGGTCTCGCCGTCCTGCAGGGTGCCCTCGACCGGCGGCACGTCCAGCGGGGACGGGAGGAAGTCGATCACGGCGTCGAGCATGGGCTGGACGCCCTTGTTCTTGAACGCCGAACCGCAGAGCACGGGGTAGGCCGACCGGTTCGTGACGATCCGGCGGATACCCGTCTTGATCTGCTCGACCGACAGCTCCTCGCCCGCGAGGTAGAGCTCCATCAGGTCGTCGTCGGTCTCGGCGACGGCCTCGATGAGCGCCTCGCGGTACTCGTTGGCCTTGTCGACGAGGTCGGCCGGGATCTCCTCGACCGTGTAGTCCTCGCCCTTCGAGACCTCGCCACGCCAGGTCAGCGCGCGCATCTGCACCAGGTCGACGACGCCGATGAAGTCACCCTCGCTGCCGATGGGCAGCTGGATGGGCAGCGGCTTCGCGCCGAGGCGCTCGGAGATGGTGCGCACCGTGAAGTAGAAGTCCGCGCCCAGCTTGTCCATCTTGTTGACGAAGCAGATACGCGGGACGTCGTACTTGGTCGCCTGGCGCCAGACCTGCTCGGACTGGGGCTCGACACCCTCTTTGCCGTCGAAGACGGCGACAGCGCCGTCGAGGACGCGCAGCGAGCGCTCGACCTCGACGGTGAAGTCGACGTGACCGGGCGTGTCGATGATGTTGATCTGGTGGTCTTTCCAGAAGCAGGTCGTCGCGGCCGACGTGATCGTGATGCCGCGCTCCTGCTCCTGCTCCATCCAGTCCATGACCGCGGCACCGTCGTGGACCTCGCCGATCTTGTAGCTGATCCCGGTGTAGAACAGGATCCGCTCGGTCGTCGTGGTCTTGCCCGCGTCGATGTGAGCCATGATCCCGATGTTGCGGACCTTGGCCAGGTCGGTGAGCACGTCGAGTGCCACGGGTTTCTTCCCCTGTCTTTGCAGCTACGGCGCCGCTGGAGCCCCGGCCGGGAGGCCGAGGCCGGTTGTCACCAGCGGTAGTGGGCGAAGGCCTTGTTCGACTCGGCCATCTTGTGGGTGTCCTCGCGACGCTTGACGCTGGCACCAAGGCCATTGGAGGCGTCGAGGAGTTCGTTCATGAGACGCTCGATCATGGTCTTCTCGCGGCGAGCCTGCGAGAAGGAGACGAGCCAGCGCAGCGCCAGCGTGGTGGAACGACCGGGCTTGACCTCGATCGGCACCTGGTAGGTGGCGCCACCGACGCGGCGGCTCTTGACCTCGATGGTCGGCTTCACGTTGTCGAGCGCTCGCTTGAGCGTGACCACGGGGTCCGTGCCGGTCTTGTCGCGGGCGCCCTCGAGGGCGCCGTAGACAATACGCTCGGCGACGGAACGCTTGCCGTCCTTCAGCACCTTGTTGATGAGCTGCGTGACCAACGGCGAGCTGTACACCGGGTCGGAGATCAGCGGCCGCTTAGGGGCCGGTCCCTTGCGGGGCATATCAGCTCTTCTCCTTCTTCGCGCCGTAACGGCTGCGGGCCTGCTTGCGGTTCTTCACGCCCTGGGTGTCCAGCGAGCCGCGGATGATCTTGTAGCGAACACCCGGCAGGTCCTTCACTCGGCCACCGCGAACGAGCACCATGGAGTGCTCCTGCAGGTTGTGACCCTCACCCGGGATGTACGCGGTGACCTCGATGCCGCTGGTCAGCTTCACGCGTGCGACCTTGCGCAGTGCCGAGTTCGGCTTCTTCGGGGTGGTTGTGTACACACGGGTGCACACGCCACGCCGCTGCGGGCTCCCCTTGAGAGCCGCAGTCTTCTGCTTGGCGACCTTGTCCTGGCGGCCCTTGCGGACCAGCTGCTGGATCGTGGGCATAGACCGGCTTTCTCTGCTTCATGTCGACACCCGGTATCGGGCACCGATATGCACTGTGTACTTACGGTTCCTGCTGTTCCGCCCGTCCCCCGAGGTCGGGCGTGTCGCCCGTTCCCGGCAGCACCCCACGCGGGAGTGAAACATCCCAGCGGGGTTCGGAAGGAACTCCGGCGTGACTGACAGGAGCCCGCTGCGTGGCGATCGGGTAAACGACCATCCAGTTCGCGGACCGCGCGGCACAGGCACACGGATCGACCCGACATGGGTCGGGCGCGAGTAGCAAAGATACCTTCCCCACGGGCACGGGGACAAATCGGGGTCCCTTTAGCGACGCGCGGCACAGCGGGGCGGAGCGAATGTCCGTGCCGCGATGGTAGCCGGATCCACGAGTCGATCTCGCGAAATCGGCGCGCGGCGCGCCGGGACCACAGTGGATACCCAGCTCACCCGACACCGGGGGACACGACAGCGAAGCCGACCTCGGCCGCAGCCGCGGCGAGCCGCTTGTCATAGGTGACGAAGGCCGTCAGGTTCGCCCCGGAGGCGACAAGGCTCTCCGCTGTGGCGAGGTGGATCGCGTCCAGGGACCGGAGGTTCGCGTCAATGTAAGCGGCGGCGGTCGCACGCACGGGCTCGTCGATCTCGACTCTGCCGACACTGGACAGCACACCGGTGACCACACCGAGCACCGAAGGCACGCTGCGGCGAAGAGCCCGCGGCACCTCAATCTCGGCGAGAACCGACGTGATCAAAGCATCCTCAGTGCGCTCGTTGAGCCAGTCCGCGATCGCCTGGGATTCCGGCTCTGGGGCTACCAACTTGACGATGGCACAGCTATCCAGATAGATCACCAGCGCTCCTCGTCGCGCATGGCGAGCAGCGCCTCGGTGGCCGACCGGCCGTGATCGATCTCGCCTTTGGGTGCCACGAAACGCACGCGCTTCTTGGCCGGAATCAGCCTGCCCTCGAGCGCGAGGTCTTCCGTCTCGCCATGCACTACCGGGCTTATGCGCGCCACCGCGCGCCCACGGCTGGTGATCTCGACGGTCTCGCCTTTTTCCACCCTGGCCAGCACACCCGCAGTGTCCTGGTTGAGGATGCGCACTGGAATCTGCTGCATGCCGCCTATCATACTATAGGCCGTACTACACACATGGGTGATCCACTGCCCGACCGAATGTCAGGCTGTCGGGATGCGGATCCTGCGGGCTGACACAACCCTCGGGTTCCGAGCCAACGGCTTGCGTTTAAAGACGACCGGTCGTATTGTCACGGCATGCCACGGCCGAGGTTGAGCGAGGGGACGCGACAGCGTCTGCTCGAAGCCAGTGTCGCGGCGTTCTTGGAGCAGGGGTACCACGGCACCGGGATCAAGGACCTCCTCGACCGGGTCGAGATCCCCAAGGGGTCGTTCTACAACTACTTCCCCAGCAAGGAAGCCCTGGGGATCGAGGCCATCGCGCACTACTCGCGCTGCAGCGTGGACAGCCTGGCGAGCGCTCTCGACGGCGCCGCCGACACGCTTGTCGGACTGCGCGCGCACTTCGAGGAGATCGCGCGTGGGTTCGAGGAGAGTCAGTTCGCCGGCGGCTGCCTGCTGGCGAACCTGGCGGGCGAGCTCGACGGCAACCCGTTCCGCACCGCGCTGTCCCGGGGCTTCCGGGAGTGGCGCGACGGCGTGCGGGACGCACTCGGCGACGCCCAGGTCCTCGGCCTGATCCGGGACGACATGCCCGCGGAGGAACTCGCGGACATGTTGATCGAGGCATGGGAGGGCGCGGTGATCCGGATGAAGATCGACCGGACCGTCGCTCCCCTGCACCGCTGCCTCGACCGGTTTCTCGACGGCTACTTCCGGCCGTGATCTTTTTTTTGAGTTCATTAATAGACGACCGGTCACATTCGAATGAGGAGAGTCATGAGCAGAACAGCCATCGTCACCGGGTCCTCCAGCGGCATCGGCCTCGACGTCGCCCGCGAGTTCGTCAAGCGCGGGGACAACGTGGGTGATCAACGGGCGGGACGCGGCGAAGCTCGCGGACATCGCCGCGGAACTGGGCGCGGACCAGGTCTCGGCCGTCGTGGGCGACATCGGCGACCCGGCCACCGGCGCGGCACTCGTCGACGCGGCCGTGGCGCGCTTCGGCGCGGTCGACATCCTCGTCAACAACGCGGGCACCTTCGGCGTGAAGCGGTTCGTCGATGTCACCGCCGAGGAACTAGACCGGTACCTGTCGATCAACCTCCGGGGCACCTACCTGGTCACCCAGGCCGTGGTCCGGCAGCTGATCGCCCAGGGCGACGGCGGGGCGATCGTCAACATCGGCACGGTCTTCGTCGACCACGCGAAGTCCGGCGTGCCCGCGTCCGCGCCGCTGGTCGCCAAGGGCGGCGTGCACTCGCTGACGGTGAGCCTGTCGGCCGAGCTGGCGCCCGAGCGGATTCGGGTGAACATGGTGGCGCCGGGGATCATCCGCACTCCCCTGCACAACGGGATCGACGTCGACGACTTGGCCGGGCTGGCGCTGCTGAACACCGTCGGGGAGGTGTCCGACACGTCCGCCGCGGTCCTGTACCTCGCGGACGCGGGTTTCGTCACCGGACACGTGCTCAACGTCGACGGCGGCTACGTGGGCGGGCGGGCCTGATGCCGTACGTCAATATCAAGATCACCGAAGGCGCGACGGTGGAGGAGAAGGCCCTGCTGATCAAGGGCGTCACCGACCTGCTGGTGGAGGTTCTCGACAAGGACCCGGCGCTGACCCACGTGATCATCGACGACGTCGCCCTGACTGACTGGGGCGTGGGCGGACGGTCGACCGCGGAGATCCGCAAGAGCTGACCAACAGGACCGACGGTCCATCGCATGTGGACAAACGATCGCGCCCCCGACCTTCGGCCGGGGGCGCGATCGTGTCTGTCTACTTCGGACTAACGGTAGTCGCGGCCGAAGTCGTAGTCGTCCAGCGGAACCGCGGCACCCGTGCCCGCGCCGAACACGTCCGGCGTGTAGTAGCCGTCGTCGTAGGACGGGATGGCGTAGGCCGCCACTCGTGCCTCTTCGGTGGGCTGGACCTGGATGTTGCGGTACTTGTTGATACCGGTACCGGCCGGGATCAACTTACCGATGATGACGTTCTCCTTCAGGCCCACGAGCTTGTCGCTGCGCCCGTTGATCGCGGCATCGGTCAGGACCCTGGTCGTCTCCTGGAAGGAGGCGGCCGAGAGCCACGAGTCGGTGGCCAGCGAGGCCTTCGTGATGCCCATCAGGACCGGGCGACCCGAAGCGGGCTCGCCACCGGCGCCCACGACGCGGCGGTTCTCCGATTCGAACACGGCGCGCTCGATGAGAGCGCCGGGGAGGAACTCGGCGGTGCCGCTGTCGAGGATCGTGACCCGGCGCAGCATCTGCCGGACGATGACCTCGATGTGCTTGTCGTGGATCGACACACCCTGGGCGCGGTAGACCTTCTGGACTTCCTCGACCAGGTGCAGCTGCGCCTCACGGGGGCCCATGACTCGCAGGACCTCGTGCGGGTCGCGGGTGCCTTCCAGCAGCTGCTGGCCGACCGACACGTGGTCGCCGTCGGCGAGCGGGCCGGTCGGGGTCGCGGCGAGCCGCTGACGCTTCGACAGCTTCTCGAAGATGATTTCCTCGCTGCCGTCGTCCGGCGTGAGGGTGATCTTCCAGAAACGGTCGCCGTCCTCGATGCGCACGCGGCCGTCGACGTCGGCGATCGGGGCCTTGCCCTTGGGGACGCGGGCCTCGAACAGCTCCTGGACACGCGGCAGACCGGTGGTGATGTCGTCTCCGGCCACACCACCCTGGTGGAAGGTACGCATCGTCAGCTGCGTGCCGGGCTCACCGATGGACTGCGCGGCCACGATGCCGACGGCCTCGCCGATGTCGACGAGCTGGCCCGTCGCCATGGAGCGGCCGTAGCAGGTGGCGCAGACGCCGACCGCGGCCTCGCAGGTCAGGACCGAGCGGACCTTGACCTTGGAGACACCCGATTCCAGCAGCTTCTCGATCGCCGGGTCGCCGAGGTCGTCCGCCCGGTTGAGCAGGACGTTGCCGTCGGAGTCCTTGACGTCGTCGGCGACGCAGCGCGCGTAGACGCTGGTCTCGGCGTGCTGGTCGCGCAGGACCTTGCCGCCCTCGATGGGGTCGCCCAGGGTCATCACGATGCCGCGGGTGGTCCCACAGTCGACCTCGCGGACGATGACGTCCTGCGAGACGTCCACCAGACGACGGGTCAGGTAACCCGAGTCGGCGGTACGCAGCGCGGTGTCGGCCAGACCCTTGCGGGCGCCGTGCGTGGCGATGAAGTACTCCAGCACCGACAGGCCTTCACGGAAGTTGGCCTTGATCGGTCGCGGGATGAACTCACCACGCGGGTTGGTGACCAGACCGTTCATGCCCGAGAGCTGACGGATCTGGGTCATGTTGCCCGCCGCGCCCGACTTCACGATCGTGGGGATCGGGTTGTCGTCGGGGTAGTTGTCCTCCATCGCCTTCGCGACCTCTTCGGTCGCGTTGCTCCAGACCTTGACCAGCTCGTTGTTCCGCTCGGTGGCGGAGAGCTGACCACGCTGGTAGCGCTTCTCGACGGTGTCGGCCTTCTTCTCGTACTCCTCGAGAATCCCGGCCTTGGCCGGCGGCACGATGACGTCGGACATGGCGATGGTGACGCCCGAACGCGTGGCCCAGTAGAAGCCCGCGTCCTTGAGCCGGTCCAGCGTCCGCGCCACGGTGACCATCGGGTACCGCTCCGCGAGGTCGTTCACGATCGCGGCCTGACGCTTCTTCGGCATCGGCTCGTTCATGAACGGGTAGTCCGGCGGGAGCAGCTCGTTGAACAGCACGCGGCCCAGGGTGGTCTCGGCCAGCCACGGCTGACCGGGGGCCCAGTCCTCGGGCTGCATGCCGGGGCCGGGGGTCCGGTCCGAGATGCGGATCTTGACCAGCGACTGCAGGCCGACGACCTTGCGGTCGAACGCCATGATCGCCTCGGCGGGCGACGAGAACGCGTGCCCGGCGCCGAGACCGTCTTCCTTGAGGCGGGTCAGGTGGTACAGGCCCGTGACCATGTCCAGACGCGGCATCGCCAGCGGGCGACCCGACGCCGGGGACAGGATGTTGTTCGACGACAGCATCAGGATGCGGGCCTCGGCCTGCGCCTCGGCCGACAACGGCAGGTGGACCGCCATCTGGTCACCGTCGAAGTCGGCGTTGAACGCCTCACAGACCAGCGGGTGCAGCTGGATGGCTTTGCCTTCCACCAGCTGCGGTTCGAAGGCCTGGATGCCGAGGCGGTGCAGCGTGGGCGCACGGTTCAGCATCACGGGGTGTTCGGTGATGACCTCTTCGAGCACGTCCCACACGGCCGGGCGCGCGCGCTCGACCATCCGCTTGGCGGACTTGATGTTCTGCGCGTGGTTGAGGTCGACCAGCCGCTTCATGACGAACGGCTTGAACAGTTCGAGCGCCATCGCCTTGGGCAGGCCGCACTGGTGCAGCTTGAGCTGCGGGCCGACGACGATGACCGAACGGCCCGAGTAGTCGACTCGCTTGCCGAGCAGGTTCTGGCGGAACCGGCCCTGCTTGCCCTTGAGGAGGTCGGACAGCGACTTGAGCGGGCGGTTGCCCGGTCCGGTCACCGGGCGACCGCGGCGGCCGTTGTCGAACAGCGCGTCGACGGCCTCCTGCAGCATCCGCTTCTCGTTGTTGACGATGATCTCGGGCGCGCCGAGGTCGATCAGTCGCTTGAGGCGGTTGTTGCGGTTGATCACGCGGCGGTACAGGTCGTTCAGGTCGGAGGTGGCGAAGCGGCCACCGTCGAGCTGGACCATCGGGCGCAGGTCCGGCGGGATCACCGGGACGCAGTCGAGCACCATGCCCATGGGCGAGTTGCGGGTCGCCTGGAACGCCGCGACGACCTTGAGCCGCTTGAGCGCGCGGAGCTTCTTCTGCCCCTTGCCGTTGCGGATCGTGTCGCGCAGGATGTCGGCCTCGGCGTCGACGTCGAAGTCGCGCGCCAGGGTCTGGATCGCCTCGGCGCCCATGGACCCGGTGAAGTAGTCGCCGTAGCGGTCGATGAGCTCGCGGTAGAGCATCTCGTCGGCGATGAGCTGCTTGATGTCGAGCTTGGTGAAGGTCGACCAGATCTCGTCGAGCCGGTCCAGCTCACGCTGGGCGCGGTCGCGGAGCTGGCGCATCTCCCGCTCGCCGCCCTCCTTGACCTTGCGGCGGACGTCGCTCTTCGCGCCCTCGGCCTCAAGCTGCGCCAGGTCGGCTTCGAGCTTCTGCGCCCGCGCCTCGATGTCGGCGTCGCGCTTGTTCTCGACCTGCTTGCGCTCGACGCCCATCTCGTTCTCGAGCGTGGGCAGGTCGTTGTGGCGCAGCTCGGTGTTCACCGTGGTGATCACGTACGCGGCGAAGTAGATGATCTTCTCGAGATCCTTCGGCGCGAGGTCGAGCAGGTAGCCCAGGCGGCTCGGGACACCCTTGAAGTACCAGATGTGGGTGACCGGCGCGGCCAGCTCGATGTGGCCCATGCGCTCACGGCGAACCTTGGCGCGAGTGACCTCGACGCCGCAGCGCTCACAGATGATGCCCTTGAAGCGCACGCGCTTGTACTTGCCACAGTAGCACTCCCAGTCCCGGGTCGGACCGAAGATCTTCTCGCAGAAGAGCCCGTCCCGCTCCGGCTTGAGCGTGCGGTAGTTGATGGTCTCCGGCTTCTTCACCTCGCCGTGGGACCACTGGCGGATGTCGTCGGCCGTGGCGAGGCCGATCCGCAGCTCATCGAAGAAATTTACGTCGAGCACTTAGCCCTCTTTCCACAAAACTTACGCAGCAAACAAAGCTGACCGAGGCAAACAGGTGTCCTGTGACCGCAACCGACCCGCCTAGACCTCTTCCACTGAAGAGGGCTCGCGCCTCGACAAGTCGATGCCTAGCTCCTCCGCGGCCCGGAAGACGTCCTCCTCGGCGTCGCGCATGTCCAGTCGCGTGCCGTCGCTGGACATCACCTCGACGTTGAGACACAGCGACTGCATCTCCTTGATGAGCACCTTGAACGACTCGGGAATGCCCGGCTCCGGGACGTTCTCGCCCTTGACGATGGCCTCGTAGACCTTCACCCGGCCGAGCACGTCGTCGGACTTGATCGTGAGCAGCTCCTGCAGGGCGTAGGCCGCGCCGTACGCCTCGAGGGCCCAGACCTCCATCTCACCGAACCGCTGACCGCCGAACTGCGCCTTACCGCCCAGCGGCTGCTGGGTGATCATCGAGTACGGGCCGGTCGACCGGGCGTGGATCTTGTCGTCCACGAGGTGGTGCAGCTTCAGCGTGTACATGTAGCCCACCGAGATCGGCTCGGGGAACCGCTCGCCGCTACGACCGTCGAACAGGACCGACTTGCCGTTGGGCTGCACGGTCCGGAAACCGTCCTTGTTCGGAATCGTCGACGACAGCAGGCCGGTGATCTCGTCCTCCTTGGCGCCGTCGAACACCGGGGTCGCGATCTTGCTGTTGCGGCCACCCTCGCTGGCGCCGATGGCGTGCAGGCGCTTCTCCCACGGCTCGGACTTGCCCTCGATCTTCCAGCCGTGCTTGGCCACCCAGCCGAGGTGGGTCTCCAGGACCTGTCCGATGTTCATCCGGCCGGGCACGCCCAGCGGGTTGAGGATGATGTCGATCGGCGTCCCGTCGGGCAGGAACGGCATGTCCTCGACCGGCAGGATCTTCGCGATCACGCCCTTGTTGCCGTGCCGGCCGGCGAGCTTGTCGCCGTCGGAGATCTTGCGCTTCTGCGCGACGTAGACCCGGACCAGCTGGTTGACACCCGGCGGCAGCTCGTCGTCCTCCTCACGGTCGAAGACCCGGACACCGATCACGGTGCCCTCCTCGCCGTGCGGCACCTTCAGCGAGGTGTCGCGGACCTCACGAGCCTTCTCACCGAAGATCGCCCGCAGCAGTCGCTCCTCCGGCGTCAGCTCGGTCTCACCCTTCGGGGTGACCTTGCCGACCAGGATGTCGCCGTTGCCGACCTCCGCAC
>NZ_JBOHGC010000117.1:0-1527 GCF_050699995.1 Actinokineospora sp.
AGGTAGCCGGGTACCAGTGGCAGGCAGCACGGGCTCAGGAACGAGACCAGCCCCGCCGCGGCGGCGATCGGCAGGGCGATCAGCAGGGGTCCGTAGGCCACGACGTCGCCGGGATTGGCCGCGGCGATCATGATCCACCCTTTCCTACGCCGGACGGCCGCGGGGACGCCTCGGCGAGGACGTCATCCACGAGGCCGCGCAGGGTGGCGTAGCTGACGATGCCGACCACCCGGGCGGTAATGTTGCCCTCGGCATCGATCACCAAGGTGCTCGGCACGGCGCTGACCGGGATCACCCCGCTGAAGGCCAGCAGCAACCGTCCGTCGGTGTCGACAAGGCTCGGGTAGGGGACATTGAAGCTGCGCGCGAAAGCGCGGGCGGCCGCGAGGTTGTCGCGGGTGTCGATGCCGACGAACCGCACCCCCGATGGCGCGGTCTCTCGCGCGACCCGGACCAGGTCCGGTGCCTCCTTGCGGCACGGCTGGCACCACGATCCCCACACATTGATCACCAGCACATGCCCGCGCAGGTCGGCCAGCGCGAGCCGGTCACCATCCAGCGTCTGCCCCCGAAGGTCAGGCACCCGAGGCCGGGCCCCGATCGCGTAGCTGGTCAACCCTGCGGTGGCAGCTGCGCCGGACTGCGTCTGCGCCGCCCGCCCCGTCGCGGCAGAGCTGCTCCACAGGTCGGTTCGCCACGCAGCGACGGCGACCGCGGCCGCGACCGCCGCGACGGTCACGAGCACGACACCGCGCCGGCTCACGGATCGCATCTTCATGAGGCCGCACCATCGTCGGTGTCGCGCATTCGTTCCCTCCGGGCCAGGCAGTCAGTCAGCTCTTCCGTCTACTATGTACGATAGTTGAGCGGTGATAGTTCCCGGCCCGGCGGGACACCGCGGACAACGACCAGGAGGGACGTGGCGGTGCGCGGATTCGGTGACCTGGAGGCGGCGGTGATGGACCGGCTGTGGTCGTGGCAGCAGCCGCCCACCGTGCGGGAGGTCCTCGACGATCTGCGCCGCGACCGCGATCTGGCCTACACCACCGTGATGACGGTGATGGACAACCTGCACCGCAAGGGCTGGCTGACCAGACAACTCGACGGCCGCGCCTACCGCTACCAGCCGGTGGCATCCCGGCAGGAGTACAGCGCGGAGCTGATGCGCCAGGCTCTCGACGGCAGCGGCGACAATGCCACCACCCTGTTGCGGTTCGTGGAGGACATGACCGAGGCCGAGGCCGAGGCAGTCCGGCGCGCGCTGAAGAACCACCCGGAATCGGGCCACGGGTGACAGTCACCCTCGCCCTGCTCGGCTACGCCGCCGCGGTCAGCTTGCTCACACCACGGCTGCTCAGCGGAGCATGGCTGTACCGGTCACCCCGGCTCGCTGTTCTGCTCGCGCACGCCGCCGGCTGGTCGGTCGTTTCCTCCGTCGCGCTGGCCGGTATCACCTGTGTGGCAACGCCCGGACGGGTGCGGGACTGTGTCGTCGCGCTGGCAGGGAGCTCTCCCTTCGCCGGGTAC
>NZ_JBOHGC010000118.1:0-1811 GCF_050699995.1 Actinokineospora sp.
CGGTGAAGGGCGCGCAGGCGTCGTCGCAGATCGGCATGCCGATGGTGGCCGACCGGACGGCGGCGAGCACCACTTCGCTGCGGGTGCCTGCCGCCACGGCCGCGAAGCCGTGGTCGATCCACATCGGAACGGCGCGGCGGTAGCGGACCGTCTCGCCGTCGGTGCGCCAGCCGACGCCGAACCCGTCGACGTTGACCGTGCCGCCCTGCCGCATGTCCTTCGGCGCGAACGTCTGCCTCAACAACCCCTGCGGCGGGTCGAACAGCAGGGACGACAAGGACACAGCAGGCCCCAGGTAACCCAGATGGCGGCACACGGCGTTACCGCGCCTCATCCGGGAGCACGTCGCGGGCGCATCTGAACCCGGCGAAGATCTGCCTGCGGATCGGGTGGTCCCAATTGCGGAACGTCCCGCGCACGGCCGCCTTGTCGGTGCCGAACGACCCGCCGCGCAGCATCTTGTAATCGCCGCCGAAGAACACCTCGGAGTACTCCCGGTACGGGAACGCCGCGAACCCCGGGTAGGCCTCGAACCCGGAGTCGCACCACTCCCAGATGTCGCCGATGAGCTGACGCACACCCAGCGCCGACTCGCCCGCCGGGTACGACCCGACCGGCGCGGGCCGCAGGTGCCGCTGGCCCAGGTTGGCGTGTTCCGGGCCTGGATCGTCGTCGCCCCACGGGTACCGGCGCGACCGGCCGCCTGCCGGGTCGAACCGGGCGGCCTTCTCCCACTCCGGCTCGGTCGGCAGCCGCCTGCCCGCCCACTTCGCGTACGCGGCGGCCTCGTGGAAGCTGACGTGCACCACCGGCTCGTCGACCGGGATCCGTTCCACCAGACCGAACCGCGTGCGCACCCAGCCGTCGCCGTCGCGCTTCCAGAACCGGGGCGCCACCAGGTTCGCCTGGTTGCGGTACGTCCAGCCCTCGGCACTCCACCAGCGCTCGTCGTCGTAGCCGCCCGCGTCGATGAACGCCAGGTAGTCGCCGTTGCTGACCGGGACCGTGTCGATGAAGAAGGCGTCGACATGGCGCCGGAACGCGGGCCGCTCGTTGTCCAGCGCCCACGGCTCGGTCGACGTGCCCATGGTGAACTCACCCGCCGGCACCAGCACCTCCCGGCGCGCGGGCCTGGTCGCCGGACCCGGGTCGGGCGCGTGCAGGACCGGCGCGCCGACCCGCAGTTGGTGGGTGGCCAGCATCGTCTCGTCGTGCTGCTGCTCGTGCTGCACGATCATGCCGAACGCGAAGCCCTGGTCGACGAGCCGCGAGCCTTCGAGCGGGACGCGTTCGAGCACGTCGAACACCTTCTCGCGCACCTCGCGCACGTAGCCGAGGGTCTCGGCGGGCGAGAGCAGCGGCAGCGCGGGCCGGTCGGCGCGCGCGTGCTGGAAGGCGTCGTAGAGGTGGTCGATGTCCTCGCGCACCGGCTCGCGCCCGCCGACGTCGCGGACCAGCCAGAGCTCTTCCTGGTTGCCGATGTGCGCGAGGTCCCAGACCAGCGGCGACATCAGCTTCGAGTGCTGGCGGACCAGATCGTCGTCGTCGACGGACTCGGTCAGCGTGGTGCTGCGCTCACGCGAGCGCCGCAGCGCGTCGGCGACCTTCGCGCGCAGGTCCTCCGTGCTGGTCACGACTTCCTCCCAGTGGTCGTGTCGGTCAGCCGTTCCAGTTCCCCCATGACCAGCCGGGCGTAATCGGGCGCCAGGCCCAGGTTCGCCACCGCGCGCAGCCCGATGTCGAGCACCGCGCGGGCGGCGGCGGCGAGCGGCCGGTCGGCCAGCCCGTGCCGGGCCGCGACGACCCAGCGG
>NZ_JBOHGC010000119.1:0-2247 GCF_050699995.1 Actinokineospora sp.
CGCGCCACCCTCCCCCGGCCTCATCACCGCCAGCAGGTCATCGCCGCGCACGTAGTAGGCACTCAGTGCCGCCGGCTCGGCTCCCACCGTCGTCAACTCAGCCACCACCTGGCTCAGCGGCCCCGACGTGTCCACCAGATAGTCGACGCCTGTGGTGGTGCCCGCCTTCCTCGTCTCCGTCCTCACCCGCACGCCATCGCCGTCATACGTATGCGTGACGACCGTCCCATCGTTCTGCGTCGCAGACTGCAGCCGGTCGTCGAGATCCCACGCATACATCGCTTCGTCCACCTTGGCGGACAAGTTCCCATTCGCGTCCCACGTCCAGCCCTGCCCACCGCGCGTGAGTTGGCGGTCCCTCACGTCGAAGGTGGCGCTGGTCGTGGTGACCGTTCCCGCAGGATCCGTGTGGACCTGCCGTAACCGGTTGCCCACCGGGTCGTAGTCAAACGCCTTCGAGTAGACCGCCGCCGTGTTCTTCGTCACCGTCTCCCCGGTCAACCGATACAGCGCGTCGTAGCCGTAGCTCCTGACCGTCCCGTCGGCCTCTTCGATCTTCGTCCGGTTGCCCGCCGCGCCGAGGGTGTAGAGATAGCTCGCCACGACCGCGCCGACTCCCTTCCGCGTCCGCAGCTCCTTCAGCCGATTCAGCGCGTCGTAGGCGTAGCTCGTCTGCACGCCATTCGGATAGGCCACCGACGCCCGGTTGCCGTTGGCGTCGTAGCCGTGGCCGTAGACCCTGCTCTGTGGATCGCTCACCGTGTCGAGCCGGTTGAGCGCGTCGTAGGTCGCGCTCGTCACCAGCACCTGCCCCGCCACGTGCGCCGTGAGGCTCGTGCGATTGCCGTTGGCGTCCCAGCCGTGGGCGAGCTTGCGACCGTCGGGATACGTCATCTCCTCCAAGCGGTCGCGGTTGTCGTAGGCGTACCGCGTCGTACCCCGCGCGTCGACCATCGTCGCCCGCCGGCCGGTGGCCGCGTAGGTGAAGCCGACGGTGGCGCCGCCGGGGTAGGTCTTGGTCTGCAGGCGGTGGCCGAGGTCGTAGGCGAACTGGATCGTCCTGCCCGCGAAGTCCTTCTTGGTCTTGAGGTTCCCCGCCACGTCGTAGGTCATCGACTCGGCGGCGCCGTCGGGCAGGGTCCGCTTCGTCATCCGCCCGAGCTGGTCGTACTCGAACCGCGTCGCGTGGCTGTTGGCGTCGGTCTGCGTGGTGCGGTTGCCCGCCTCGTCGTAGGCGTAGCGGGTCACCTGGTCGAGCGCGTCGGTGACCGTGATCAGCCGGCCGAGGCCGTCGTATCCGAAGCGGGTCGTCTTGCCCGCCGGGTCGGTCTCGGCGACCCGCCGCCCCAGCTCGTCGTAGGCCACCTGCCGGTTCGTGCCGTCGGGGAAGTCGGTGCGCACCAGCCGCCCGGCGTCGTCGTAGACGTAGCTCGCCCGGTTGCGGTTGGGGTCCACGACCGCGAGCTGGTTGCCCGCCGCGTCGTACTCGAAGTCGGTCTCGCCGAGCAGGGCGTCGAGCACTTTGGTCCGCCGCCCGGCCGCGTCGTAGTCGAAGGTGGTCGTGTTGCCCCGCGCGTCGGTCGAGGCCACCAGGCGCCCGGCGTCGTCGTAGGTGCTCGTCGTGAAGGTGGTGTCGACGTAGGTCGTCTTCACCAGCCTCCCGACGGGGTCGTAGAGGAAGCTCGTCACCCGCCCGCCGCGGTCGGTCGTCGTCGAGAGCCGCCCTTCGGCGTCGTAGGAGCGCCCGTCGGAGGTGCCGTCGGGATAGCGCGTCGCGGTCTGCTGCCCGAGCTCGTCGTAGGTGAAGACCGTGTGGCGGCCTAGGGCGTCCACGGTCTCGCCGACCTGGCCGATGGCGTTGTAGATCGTCGAGGTCGTGCTGCCGTCGGGCTGCTGGGTCGAGAGGAGGCGGCCCAGCTTGTCGTACGTGAGCTTCGTCAGCAGCGTCTGCTTGCTGCCGCTCGGCAGCGTCCGGCTCGTCGTCTCGGTCAGGCGGTTCCCGGCTCCGTCGTAGGTGTAGGTCGTCGCCGTGCCGAGGGCATCGGTCTGCTTGGTGAGATTGCCGAAGCCGTCGTACTCGTAGGTCGTGACCGCCCCCGAAGGATCGGTCTCGGTGAGCAGGTTGCCCCGGCTGTCGTAGCTGTAGACGGTGGTCTTGCCCAGCGGGTCGGTCGTCTGCAGCAGGTTGCCCGCCGCGTCGTAGGCGTTGCGGGTCACCTTGCTGCGCGGGTCGGTGGTGGTGAGCAC
>NZ_JBOHGC010000120.1:0-7825 GCF_050699995.1 Actinokineospora sp.
GTGCCAGGCCCGCTCCGCCGCGGCTTCGAGTTCGGCGGCCACCGCCTCGTCGGGGCTGGTGGTGGCAGCGGCGAGGTGCCAGGCCCGGCGGTCGGCGTCGGCGTCCGCGCGCAGCGCCTCGGCGTACGCGCGATGGACCTCGATCCGCTCGTGCAGCAGCGCGTGCTGGTAGGCGGCTGCCCGTACCAGGGGGTGGCGGAACGTGATCCGGCTGTCGATCCGGACCAGCCGGTCGCGTTCGGCGGGCGCCAGGTCGCTGGGGGCGCCCCCGAGGGATTCGATGACGTGCAGGATCGTCGCCAGGGGCGCCGCTGTGTCGGCCGCCGCCACCAGAAGCGCGCGCTGGGTGCGGTCGGGAAGCTCCACGATCTGGTGGCGGAACGCCTCCTGCACGCGGCGGGTCACAGGCAGCGGGCCGACGTGCTCGGCCGGGTCGGACTCGTCGACCTCGGGTGCCGCGAGCCGCGCCGACCCGAGCTCGATGATCGCCAGCGGATTGCCGCCGGACTCGGCGAGGACCCGCGTCCGCACCGGTTCGAGGAGTTCCGGCGCGTGGCCGTCGAGCAGCCGCGCGGCCTCCGGCGCGGCGAGGCCGGGCAGCTCCACGACCTCGACGCCCGCGATCTCGAACACCACCGACGTCTCGCGCACCGCGAACAGCACCGCGATCGGGTCGGCCACGAAGCGGCGGGCCGCGAACATCAGCGCCTCCACCGAACCCTGGTCGAGCCATTGCAGGTCATCGACCACGCACAGCAGCGGAGCGTCCTCGGCCAGCTCGGCGAGCAACGACAGGGTGCCCGCGGAGATCAGGAACCGGTTGGCCTCGTCGCCCTCGGCCAGGCCGAAAGCGCACCGCAGGGCCGTGGCCTGGGGGAGGGGGAGAGCGTCCAACCGGTCCAGGTGTGGGAACAAGAGTTGGTGCAGGCCACCGTAGGCCAGCTCGGAGTCGGACTCGACCCCCGCCGCGCGGACCACGCGCATGCGGCCTTCGGCTTCGGCGGTCGACACGGCGTGATCGAGAAGAACCGATTTCCCGATGCCCGCCGCGCCCCGCAGCCCCAGCGTGCCGCTCCGTTCGTCACACGCGTTCGCCAGCAGGCGGTGAATCCGCGCCTGCTCGGCGTCCCTACCCACCAGCGACATGCCGGCCACCTTAGCCCGCCGCGCACCGCGCCAGGTCCAGAATGGACCCGGTATCCGAGGCGGGGTCAGCCTGCCGTGTGCGCCCACTGCACCCACAGCGGCAGCAGCAGGAGCGTGACGACTGAACTCGTCATTCACCCGGTGGTCCGGGTGCGCCTGGAGACCGGTGAGCGCGCGCTGTTCGTCAGCCCTGGGTCGACCACGCGGATCATGGAGCTGAGCCAGGTCGAGAGCCGCCGCGTGCTCGACCTGCTCTTCGAGCACCTCACCAGCGCCGAGCACACCGTGCGGTTCCGCTGGGAACCGGGCAGCATCGCCTTCTGGGACAACAGGTCCACGTGCCACTTCGCGCCGACCGACTTCGCGCACTACGACAACGAGCGGGTCATGCACCGGGTGACCATCCTCGGCGATGTGCCGGTCGGCGTCGACGGCTCGGTCTCCGAACTCGTCGGCGCCGGTGGGAAGCGTTGCCGAGGCCGGGCCGCACGCGCGCGATGCGTCAGTGCTCATCGAGGTGCACGCGGAGTGCTTGGACCCGGTCCTCGCGCACCGGGGAGTCCCAGCCGGACCGCACAAGGCCGCCAACGTGGATCGCGTCTACCCCCATCGCCCGCAGCGCCGGGACATGCTCGGCCCGCAGGCCGCCGCCCGCCAACAGTCTGACTCCCTCCACGGGTCGCGCCGCCCGGTCGGCGAGCACCGGGAGGCCGGTGGGCAACCCCGCGGCCGAGCCCGCCGTCAGGACGAAATCGAGGCCGGGCAAGCCATGCAGCGCCGACCATGCCGCCTCCTCGTCGACGGCGTGGTCGATGGCCCGGTGGAAGGTCCATCGCTCCGTCCAGCCCTTCGACGAGGGCCGTGGTGGCTTCGACGTCGATCCGGCCGTCGGCGGTGAGGAATCCGAGAACGAACTCGTCCGCGCCCGCCGCGCGCAGGCGCTTCGCCGTTCGCGCCAGGCAGGCGATCCCATCGCGGTCGATGGTGAATCCCACGCGGTCGCGCAGCATCACGCGCAGCGGGATGTCGACGGCCGCGCGCATGCGCTCGACCAGGTCGGTGGCCGGGGTCAGTCCGTCGGCCGCCATGTCGCTGACCACCTCGACCCGGTCGGCGCCACCCCGTTCGGCCGCGCGGGCGTCGGTCACGGTCAGCGCGATGACCTCAAGCAGACAGGTCACGTGGTCCTCCTCCGCCGAAGCTTTGGTTTAGACCATAGGTGATAGATGGACGAAGCCGCACCCTCCTCGCGAAGGGTGCGGCTTCGTTCAAGTCGGCTCAGGTCAGCTGGACCCGCCGGCGATGGTCTCGTCGATCCACGTCTTGAACGCGGTGACGTCGGTGTAGATCGACGGGTCGACCGCGCAGTCGGACGCCTCACCGCCCGCCCGGCTGGTCGCGCCGACCAACTCCCACTTGCCGTCCACCTTCTTGATCTGCGGACCGCCGGAGTCGCCGTAGCACGCACCCGCCTTGTCGCCGGGGTTGTCCGTGCAGAGTTCGTTGGCCTCGTTGAAACCCTGCCTGCACTCGGTGTCCGCGACGATGGACGTGTCGAGCTCCTGCAAGGTCTCCGGAGCGCCACAGCCACCCTTGGGCGGACACGTCTGACCCCAGCCGATGATGCGCGTATCGGTCCCCGTCTCGCCCGCCGACGCGGCGAGGGCGATCGGCTCCTCCGAGGCGGCGCTGCTCAGCTTCAGCAGCGCGATGTCGAAATCACCCTGGTACTTCGGGTGCGCGATCACCTTCTCGACCTTGGCGGTGTGACCACCGGTGGTGTAGTCGATCGACCCGACCCTGACCTGGATCTCGCTCGCCTGCGCGCCGTCGACACAGTGGGCCGCGGTCACCACCCAGTCGGCCTTGATCAGCGATCCACCACAGAAGTGCCTGCCCGCGTCATTCTGCAGGGACACCATGAAACTGTAGGTCTGCGACGCGTTTCCCCCGCCGACGATGTACGGCTGGACATCTCCGGTCGGCGTGGCATTCGCGGCGCCGGAAACGCTGAACGCGGTCACGGTCCCTGCCGCAGCGAGAACACCTACGAGCAGGGCTTTTACCCTCATCGTGTCGTTCTCCTTTCCCCTCGGGAACCGTCGTCCCGTGGTGGAAAGGACCCTCGCAGCGAATCGGGAGCGGAAATACCCGACGAAACGCTTTGCCATTTGCCAGGCGGTCCGCAATGGCTATTCGGCGGCCCGAACAATGCTATAGGCATTCATTATGTTTGAGATTCCGCCGCGCGGGGAATAGGCGGCCGTCGGTCAGTATCCGAGCTCGCGAGCCCGGGACCGCGCTTTGGCCCTGAGGGCGTCGTCGTCGGCGTCGGCCATCTCGGCCACGAGCTGCCGGACACTGTCCTCGTTGTCGGGCGTCACGTTTTCGACGGCGAACTTCCGCACGCCCACCTCCCGATCTGTCAGGAGTTTGGTCAGGACTCGGTCGGCGGCCTCGGGTGGGAGCAGGTTCGCGCTGGTCGCGCAGGCGACGCGCACCTCCGCGCGGCTGCTGTCACTGGCCTGCTCGAGCGCGGCGAGGGCCTCCGGTGTGCCGATCCTCGCCAGGGCGTACACCGCTCGCTGCGCCATCCACGCCTCCTCGTCGTCGAGGAGCTCGACCAGCAGCGGGACCTCGTCGGCGCCGAGGTCGACATACATCTGTGTGTCGCCCTCGATGGAGCTGAGCCGCGACCGGATCTCCTCCATGCTCATGGTCATCTCCACACCCCTTTCAGAAGGCCCGGGTAAGGGCCGAGTCCACCATGGTCGCGACTTCCGTCTGGACCATGTCCGGCGGAACGCCAGTCCATCCGACATTGGGGAACATCAGGTACTGGCTGTTCGCCGCGGGCGGGTTGGGCCAGTGCCGGAGCCCGAGCACGTGCCCGACCTCGTGGGCGAGCAGCCACCGGGCGTTGGCCTGCACGACCGCGCACCCCGGCTGGTTGGCCGGGTGGGTGGCGCAGCCGAGCAGGTTCGTCGACGCGGCGCCGTTGGTCAGGGTCCGGACGACGTAGACGACGATGTCGTTGACGCCCGCACCGTTCCTTCGCGTGAAGAGCGTGTTGTGTTCGGCCGTGGGGCGCCCGAGCAGGCACGAGCCGACGTCGAGATCGACCACGCCCGCGAGCGTCGTGTCAGCGCTCAGGTCCTCGGTCGTCCCGCGGTAGGTGGCGATGCCGTAGTCGGCGAACAGGTCCTCCATCGCCTTGTACTGCGTGTCCATGAACGTGGTGATCGCCGCGGTCTGCGCGACGAGCGTCTTGAAGTGGACGACGATGTGCTCGAAGCACTCTCGGCGGACGCCGAACCGGTTGTCCCCGGTCTGGAGGTTCCACCCGCCGAAGCGCGTGCCGTTGGGGGCCATCACCGGCGACCCCGCCGACGTGCCGGTCGGCTCGAGCACGCCGAGCCCCCACGGGCTGGTGGCGATGAGCTCGGCGCGCCCGTCGCCGTCGTAGTCCGCCGCCGGCCCGAAGCGGTTGTTCGTGGTGTCGACGACCCAACCGCCCAGCCGGGTCCCGTTCGCGGCCATGAGCGGGGAGGTGAGAGCCCCACCGTTCAGCTCGAGCGTGCCGACGCCCCACGGGCTGCTCAGGAACAGCTCGGCGCGCCCGTCGCCGTCGTAGTCCGCCGCCGGCCCGAAGCGGTTGTTCGTGGTGTCGACGACCCAGCCACCCAGGCGGGTCCCGTTCGCGGCCATCGTCACCGCGCCGAGGGTCCCGCCGGAGAGCTCGAGAATCCCGATGCCCCAGGGGCTGGTCACGAGGATCTCCGCCCGCCCGTCACCGTCGAAGTCGGCGGCGAGACGGAAGAAGTTGTCCCGGGTGTTGAGCAGCCAGCCGCCGAACCGCGTCCCGTTCGGCGCCATCATGAGTGGCCGCATCGTGTTGCCCTGCAGCTGCAGGATCCCCACGCCCCAGGGGCTGGAGACGAACACCTCGACCCGGCCGTCACCGTCGAAGTCGCCGACGGGGCCGAACCGGTTGTCCCCGGTCTGCAGGTTCCAGCCGCCGAAGCGGGTGCCGTTGGGGGCCATCATCGGGGCCGCGAGCGACGACCCGGCGAGCTCCAACACGCCCAGGCCCCATGGGCTCGTGATGAGCAGCTCAGCCCGGCCGTCGCCGTCGAAGTCCCCGACCTTCTCGAAGCGGTTGTCACCCGACTGGAAGTTCCACCCGCCGAAGCGGGTGCCGTTGGGCGCCATCATCAGCGGCGCCAACGTGTTGCCCCGCTGCTCGAGCACGCCGATGCCCCACGGGCTCGAGAACACGATCTCGGCCCGGCCGTCGCCGTCGAAGTCGCCGACGGGGCCGAACCGGTTGTCCCCGGTCTGCAGGTTCCAGCCGCCGAAGCGGGTGCCGTTGGGCGCCATCACCGGCGCGGTGAACGTGCTGCCCGACAGCTCGAGGATCCCGAGGCCCCAGGGGCTGGACACCAGCAACTCGGCCCGGCCGTCGCCGTCGAAATCGTCGTTGCGAGACATAGGACTCGTACCTCCAGCCTGGCCCCGTACCTGGTTCGATCCGAGATGGCCATCGCGCACGGTCATATGACCATCCCATTGAGTAGTGGTCGCTCAGCGCGGTCCGCCTGTTACGGGTTCAGCCGCGGGCTCGCCGCGCAAGCAACCTGGGCGCGGGGACAAACGTCCTTGAGGGCAGCACTATCTCGGGGTCAGGAGGCCGTGATGAGGCGTTCCCTTGTTGTCCTGGTGGCGATGGTCTTCGGCGTGCTGCTGGGGGTGCCCGCCACGGCGGGGGCGAGTACGCCGTACTGCGGCATCACCTGGGGTTCCCTGCCGAAGGAAGCGGGTCCGGGTTCCGTCGACGAGCTCTACGCCCTCCGCACCGGCCGCCACACCTGCTTCGACCGGATGGTCCTCGACGTGAACGGAGACGTCCGCGGCTACTCGGTGCGCTATGTCGACGAGATCCGCAAGGACGGGTCGGGCGAACTTGTGCCCGTTCGTGGTGGCGCGCGCCTGGAGGTCGTGGCGAAGGTCCCGACGACACCGACCGACGCGATTTTCCTCCCGAACGGCGAACTCGCCAACGTCACCGGCTACAGCACGTTCCGGCATGTCGCGTGGGCCGGGCAGTTCGAGGGGCAGACGACGATCGGCCTGGGCGTGCGGGCCCGCCTGCCGTTCCGGGTGCTGCTGCTCGACGGCCCCGGCACGGGGTCCCGCATGGTCGTCGACGTGGCCCACCGCTGGTAGCCGCCTCGGAGTCGAGCGCTCGGGGGCGGGCAGGTGCGATGATCGGCCACAGAGGATTCCGGGATCGACGAAACGGCAGGTCCCCGCCATGTACGAACCCATTCTCGCCGACTACCGACTCGACCAAGGCAAGTGGACAGTCGAGGTCACCTGCCGCGGCAAGACACTGCGCGCCAAAGCCGCCACCCTGGTCGCCGCGAAGTCCCGGGCGACCAGGCTCGCGGAGCGGCTGGCACCGGACGAGGACAGCCGGACGGTGGTCCACACGTTGGATGGCGACGCGGTGAGGTTCACCGACGCCCTGTTGGCGGCCACCTTCCGCCCCGAGTCCGGCGGCACTGGCCAGGGCGACAAATAGCCCGCGCTAGGGCGCCGGGTCTCGCCCGGGGGCTGTCTGGTGCTCGGCCCACCAGCTCGCGAACAGCGGATTGGTGTCGACGAGTTGGGCGTAGGCCGCGAGCAGGGAAGCGGGCGCACGTTCGGCGAGGCCGACGAGCGGGCTGTCCTCATGCCAGACCAGCAGGATCTCCTGGGTGATGGGCGTGCCCTTGAGGTTGCGGATGACCACACCGCTGCCTTCGCGGGCCATCGGTTTGGCGAGGGTGACCGCGCCCTGGTGGACCAAGGCTCTCGTCGTGACCGAGTCCGACACCTGATACTTGATCGTCGCGGAGAATCCAGCCTGGGCGCAGGCCCGCTGCAGAGCCAGCTGCTCGGCGATCTCGCTTACCGGGGGCAGCACCCAGCTGTCCTCGGCGAGATCGCGCAAGTCGATGTCGTCGGCATGGGCAAGCCGGTGATTCTCCGAGACCGCGACGAACATCGGCGCGCTCAACACCAGGCTGCTGCGCAGCGGCGGCGGAAGAGGCGTGCGGAAACCGGGCATCTCCTCCAGGACGATGAAGTCCAGCTTGCCGTCGAGCACCTTGCGGATCAGGTCGGTCGGATGGGTGTCGATGTCGATCGTCGATTCGGCACTCCCGACATCCTTGGCGACCGACTCGACGAACAGCGGCACGACAAGCCCCGGCGGACCACCGACCCGGATCGCGCCGGCCACGGCGACCGCCTGGGTCAGCCGCCTGACCCCCGCCATCATCTCGTCGACACCGGCCAACAGCCCGCGCGCCGAGGACAACACGTAGGCCCCAAGGTCGGTCGGGACGACACCGGTGCCCGACCGGGCGAACAACATCCCACCGACGCGGCCCTCCAGCCGCTGCAGCTGGGCCGTGAGCGCAGGCTGCGAAATGCCCAGGCCGACCGCTGCCTTGGACAAACTGCCCGCGTCAGCCACGGCGATGATGATCCGGAGGTGACGCAATTCCAACTCGTACACACTCAAGTTATAGGCCCTCCGGCCGATGCCGGCGACATCATCGCCGAGGTGCCAACCTCCTGCGGAAGGCAGCCTGCCGGTGCCAGACGCGCCGCTGCCCCGCCTGGGCATGGC
>NZ_JBOHGC010000121.1:0-4659 GCF_050699995.1 Actinokineospora sp.
GGGAGGTCCCAGGGGCTTCGGTGAGCTGACGGATCAGGCGACCGTGATGGCCACGTCGTGGAAGCCGGGGCCCGCCGCGCTGACGGTTGCCTCGCCGTTGCCGGTGCGGTGCAGGGCGCGGACGGTCCAGTCGCCGGGGGCGGCGAAGAACCGGAAATCACCGGCGTCCGAGGCGACTACCTCGGCGGTGAAGTCGCCGGTCGAGTCGAGCAGGCGCACGAAGGCGCCGCCGACGGGCCGGCCTTCCTTGGTGACCTTGCCGGTCAGCACGATCTCCTTGCCCGCGTCCACGTTGGCGGGCACGGACTGGTCGGGGGCTCCGCAAGACTTCATGTCAGGTATCTCCCTAAGTGGTGCGGCGGGTCAGTTCTGGGCGCCGATTTCGACCGGCACGCCGACCAGCGAGCCGTACTCGGTCCACGAGCCGTCGTAGTTCTTGACGTCGCTGTAGCCGAGGAGTTCGCGCAGGGCGAACCAGGTGTGCGAGGAGCGCTCGCCGATGCGGCAGTAGGCGATGGTCGACTTGCCCTCGTCGAGTCCGGCCTCCTTGTACAGCTCGCGCAGCTCCTCGTCGGAGCGGAACGTGCCGTCCTCATTGGCGGCCTTGCTCCACGGCACGTTGATCGCGCTCGGGATGTGGCCCTTGACCTGCGCCTGCTCCTGCGGCAGGTGCGCGGGGGCGGCCAGCTTGCCGGAGAACTCGTCGGGCGAGCGGACGTCGACCAGGTTCTTCGTGTTGATCGCCTCGATGGCCTCCTCGCGGAAGGCGCGCAGGCTCAGGTCCTGGTCCTTGGCGGAGTAGGTGGTATACGGGCGCGACACCGCATCGGCATCGAGCGGGCGGCCGTCGAGTTCCCATTTCTTGCGGCCGCCGTCGAGCAGCTTGACCGACTCGTGGCCGTAGAGCTTGAAGTACCAGTAAGCGTACGCGGCGAACCAGTTGTTGTTGCCGCCGTAGAGGACCACTGTGTCGTCGTTGGCGATGCCGCGGGCGGAAAGCAGCTTCTCGAAGCCTGCGCGGTCGATGAAGTCGCGGCGCACCGGGTCCTGCAGGTCCTTGCGCCAGTCGACCTTGACCGCGCCCGGGATGTGGCTGGTGTCGTACGCGCCGGCGTCCTCATCGACCTCGACGAACACCACACCGGGCGCACCGAGGTTCTCCTCGGACCAGGCGGCCGTCACAAGCACGTCTTCGCGGCTCATCGGGTGGTTCCTACTTTCTTATTCGTGATGGACAAGCGGTTGAGCAGCAGATACGCCTCGCAGCCGAGGCAGAACCCGAACGCGGCGTTCAGGAAGGCGGCGGCCAGGGCGGCCGCCGTGGCGACGATCCCGAGCCCCAGCAGCCCGGTCGCGTACCCGAGGGCGCCTACGACGGCGAAGCCGAAGCCCACCGCCTGCGCGAACCGAAGCGGAGCGACGTCCTCCCGCTCGTCGGTCGGCCCCAGCCGGGGCGCGATGAACATGCGGTAGAGCACGCCGTAGGGCGAGTAGTTCAGGCCTGCGAAAGCGCCGATGGCGAACACCACCGCCTGGGCGGCCAGCAGCGGCCACCAGCCGGTGAGCAGCACCGCGACCAGGACGGCCGTGGTGAGCCAAGCGCTGAAACGGGGACCACGCGGGTCCACCTGGGGTGATGCCGACTGTGATGTGGCTGGTTCGATCACGGTGCCTCCTGACCTGGACGCGCGGGAATGGAGTCCGGTGGGGGCGGAGCGGACGCTTGCGCGATCCTGGGCTTACCGCCCGATCAGATCGTTCCCCGACACAGCGAACTGTAAATCCACCGCGCGTCGCCTGGTCAGAGTGCTGGTCACGGCGGCGAGTTTACCGGCGATCCCTCGGTACGGCACTTCTGTCCAGCCAGTGGGACTGATCATGCCGACAGATGCGGCCGCAGCGCGGCCAACAGCGACTCACGCCGCGGCACCCCGTCGACCCGCAGGATCTCGGCGCCTCGCGAGTCCACGGCGAGCGTGGTCGGCGTCCGCAACACGGCCAGCCGCTGGGCGAGTTCCGGCCGGTCGGTGAGGTCGATATCGGTGTGCGCGAGCCCGTCGGTCTTGTCGGCGAGGTCGGCCAGGATGACCCGGGCGTGCCTGCAGGGAGCGCAGAAGGTGGTGGACAGCTGAACCAGAGTCACGTCGGCACGGGGATCGAGCACCGCACGCACGTCATCGGGAACGGTCGCCCTGTTCTTGGTGCGCACCCGACCATCCCGTCGCCGCAGCAAAACCCCCACCAGCGCGGCGACGAGCAGAGTGCCGATGGCCACCAAGCCGCCAGTCATTCGGTCTCCTCCCGTCGGGCACCCACAAGCATCAGCCCGCCCGCGCCCGCGCGCATCCACGTCCACCCAGTGGAACAGCACCCTGGCGCACTGCATTCCGCGTGATCCCCACCAGCACAAACGCAACGGGCACCGCCCCGCACAAGCGGCGCTACACCGGCACCGTGGCGAACAGTTCCAAGTGCCCACACCCATTGCACCGGTACGCGTCTATCTGCAACCGAGCCTTGCCCATCCGCTTGGCCCCACCGAAGATCCCGCGCTCCAACGGTCCGTCGACCCACCGGGCGAACCCGCTGGAGCCCTCGCCCCGGTCCTCGATGAATCCCTGCTCCAAGGTGCCGCCTTCGCACCACCGGCACGCGGCGCCTGCGGTCACTTCCCCAGCACCAGGTTCGTTGCCTTGCCCTTGACCGACAGCACTCCCGGCTCGACCTTCACCGACGTCGGCGTCACCGAGAACGGCAGGTCACCGGGGTTGAGCTTGACCGCGAAGAACGGCAGCACCTTCCGCTGGATCGCCGGCGGCAGGTTGACGTCGGCCTCCCCGTTGCGCAGTTCGATGCGCTTGGGCGAGACCGAGATCAGGTTCTCGGTGAGGCTGATGATCGAGAAGACGCACAGTTCGGTGGACTCGCCCGCGATGTCGGCCGTGCCGCAGAGCTTCACGCCCGCTGTGCTGCCTTCGACGTCGGCGGTCTCCGGGGTCTCCTCCGCGGGGGCGTCCTCGGCGGGCTTGGTGGCGACCGTCTTCTCGCTGACCGGGTCGATCGTCAGGTTGGTCAGCGACTTGATGACCTGGTTCTCGTTCGCCGCCATGGCCCGAGTCACGTCGGCGGCCTTGACCTTGACCTGGCCGACGACCTCGCGAACCGGGACCTCGGTCAACGAGCCCGACACCAGGTCCGACAGCGGCGCCTGGACTCCGCGCAGGTCGGCGTGGACCTCGACGTCGCGCAGCTGGTTGACCGGGACGCCCTTGGCGTCGACGGTGACCAGGTCGTACTCCCCGGACAGGGCCTGCAGCAGGAACGAGAACCCGCCGACCTTCACCGACGGGTGGTCGGTGAGGTCGAACTGCTTCTGCGCACGCTTCGAGACCTCGTGCTCGAACACCGCCGCCGCCCCGAAATCGGCCGCGACAAGCAGGCCGAGCAGCACGACCAGGGTGATCACCAGCCGTCGCACCGCCTTCGAGCGGCGCTTGGGTCCGGCCGTCGGCCGTCCCCCGTTGGTCACCATGGTTGCCCCGCCACCTGTCATCTCGCCATCCGTCCACGCCGGTGTCATTCGGTCCCCAAGCCTACTGAGGACGTGCCGCCGGTGGATCGGGTTGTCCACAGGCGGGCCGATGAATGGTGGGATGAATCCGCGTAACACGCCATTCACACGAACATCGAAACAACCCTCACGGCACCCATAAAGTGCAGTCCACCTTAGGTTTTACTTCCCTGTAACACGATGTAAGACCCATCGGGGCATCACCGAAAAGATGCCTCCTACCGTGTGACGCGGGCGGCATGACCAGGACATATGCCGTTCCCAGTGGTTAATCTGTCAACACGTCGCAATCGAAACCCCCTGATGGGGGCCGCACCTCAATGAAGCGGAGCGGATCAACAGAGAGGCGGACTCGGATGAGCCTCGATCTGCTGCTGCTTACCGCTGACCCGGAGCCGGGTTCGGTGTTGCCCTCGCTGATGCTCCTCCCGCACACCGTGCGGACCCAGGCGCCTGAGGTCACCGCGCTGCTCGAGGCGGGCTCGCGTGACGCCGTGATCGTGGACGCCCGCACCGACCTCGCCGCCGCCAAGAGCCTGTGCAGGCTGCTGACCAGTGGCGGCGACAGCTGCCCGGTCATCGCGGTGGTCAACGAAGGCGGCCTGGTCGCCATCACCTCCGACTGGCGCATCGACGAGATCGTGCTCCCCGCCGCGGGTCCGGCCGAGGTCGACGCCCGACTGCGGCTGCTGACCTCGCGCGGTCCGGCCGGTGCCGCCGTCGACGGCGCGCTTCGGCTGGGCGAGCTGGTCATCGACGAGGCGACCTACATGGCGCGGCTGCGTGGCCGCCCGCTCGACCTCACCTACAAGGAGTTCGAGCTGCTCAAGTACCTCGCGCAGCACGCGGGCCGGGTGTTCACCCGCGCCCAGCTGCTGCAGGAGGTCTGGGGCTACGACTTCTTCGGCGGCACCCGCACCGTCGACGTCCACGTGCGGCGGCTGCGCGCGAAGCTCGGCACCGAGCACGAGCAGATGATCGGCACGGTGCGCAACGTCGGTTACAAGTTCGTCCGGCCCAGCCGCCGGCGGCAGCTGGCCACCCACCCCACCCCCGCTCCGTCGCTCCCGCCGTCGTCAGGCCCGGCC
>NZ_JBOHGC010000122.1:0-3009 GCF_050699995.1 Actinokineospora sp.
CTCGGCGGCGGTGATCCGCCGGGGTCCATCGGCTCGAGTCGGTAGGATGGCGGAATCGTTCATTAGTGGGCACGGGACGGAAGACACCCGAACGATACGCTCGGCGAAGCCAGGTCTCAATTCGCGCCGAGGGTCCCGGCCGTCGGTCAGGTCAACCTGTGGTCGATGGTCCAGCGGGCTGGTCGTCGGTCCAGGCTCAATCCCCGACGCCAGGAGTGTACAACGAACGGATGCGCTGGGCGCGAAAGACGTACCCGGCATTCCCCTCGATTTGCCACACCATCCGCCCCGCCGCGTCGTATTCCTCCACTCTCCCGCCGTTCCCGAATGCGACCAGGGTATGGCCGTTCGGTAGATCCTGGGTTGTCCCACCGAGAGCAGCGACAGTCGGGACGCTCGGGACATACGACACGAGCAGCCGCGCGCTCCTGGTCGCGGGATCGACCGCGTACCGTTCGCCCCGGCTCCCGGCGGCGTGACCCAGGTTGTCCAACAGCAGGAGGTCGCCCCCGGCCGTCAGCCTGACCCCGTGCTGGCGAGAGAACGGCGGCGGCGCCTCCCCGAACACGAATTGGTTGCGCAGGCCGCCCATCCGCCAGACCACGGCGCCGGTCCGGGTGTCGATCGTGGTCAGCTCGCTCAAGCTCCGAAACGACACGACCAGGTTGCCGTCGGCATCGAGGTCCAGAGCGTTCCCGTGGGTCCAGTTGACGCTCGGCCCGGCGCGGCCGGCGGCGTCGAGGTCGGTGATCTCGAAGTGCTCGAACGGGCGCCACTCGAAGAGGAGCCCTCCCGCTGCGCTCATGTGCTGAATCACCGTGCCAGTGACCTGCGCTCCCGCCACACCGCCGACCGCCGAGAGGTCAATCGTTCGGGTCTCGTCGCACATCACCCAATACGACCCGTCCGGCACCGCGATCAGATCGTGGAACCGGGGCACGAGCCCGCGGGCGCAACCGAGCGTGCGGGTCACCCGGCCGAGCGGATCGATCTCCAGCCACGGCGCAGGATTCCCCTGGTCCGCCGCGATCGGACGGGTGTAGTACCGCCCCGTCGGCTGCGGCTGGAAGTTGAGCGTCGCCGGATCCGGAAGCCGGACGTACCAGACTATCCGTCCTGTGTTGTCTATCGCGAGGCCGTACCCGCCCGCCGCGAAGACCAGGTAGCCGGGAGACGGATCGGCTCCGCCAGCGGCGTAGCGGGGCAGATCGGAGGGGAGCGTATCGGTCGTGACGTGCAGCAGCTCGCTCCTGCCCACGCCGCCCGGGCCGTACACCGTCACTCGCAGCGCGTATGCCGTTCCGGGAAGGAGACCGAGCACCGGGATGAGCGCCGAGTCGCCCTCGACCTTCACGGCGGGCGTGGCGCTGTCGAGCGCCGCGCCGTGCACCGTGCCGAACCGCACGATCGCGCTGTCGGCGTACCGGAGGCGTACCGCGACCGCGGCGCTCAGGGCGTTGCCCGACCCGGGCGAGGGGTCCGCGCGATCGATCACCGGCGCCGGTGGTGCCGCAAGCTCGCCGGGCTCGGTCAGGCAACCGCCAAGGAGCACGAGCACGATAGCGCAGCCGGTGCAGCGCATCGCGGCGTCCTCAGGGAACGTCGGTGCAGCTGACGTCGAACAGGAGAGCGGAGGTCTCCCCGACGGCGACCGACACCGTCCGCGGATTGCTCCCGTTCACCGTGCAGTTCGAGGCGATGTCGCCGAGCTGGTAGGTGTGGTCGCCGGGAGGAACCTGGGCGAAGAAGCGATCCCCGTTCGGCTCCAGGAAGAGCGTCCCTTCTTCGCAGTAGTAGTCGTAGAACCCGCAGGGCGGCAGGACCACCAGCTCGCCATCGAGCATCAGCGTGTAACCGTTCTGGTCCAGGTCGGCGCCCGCGGTCGTGGTGGTCAGGAGCACGTCACCGGTGACCCCCTGGCACGACACCTCAAGCGCGGTGCGGACGGTATCACGGGTGAGCCCGCCCGCCGTCACCACCACCGTTCGACTCGGCGAGTCGCTCGAGCTACAGTTCGCGCTGAACTCGTCCAGCCTGACGACGTGGCTTCCCGGCAGCACCTCCTCGACCACGACTGAGCCGCCAGCGAAAACGCGGGCTGTCGAGACGCCATCCACGTGCACGTCGTATCCGTCTGGATCGAAGTCCCGCCCCGAGGTCGGCGCTGCCACCTCGATCGCACCGGTCACCGCCCGGCATTCGACCTGAAACGCGACCGTAGCAACCTGGTCGAGCGCGATGGTCACGCGCACCGAGTCGGGGCCCTGGACCGCGCAGTTTGGGGCGATTCCGCCGAGCACCACATCGTGCTCCCCCGGGGGCAGGGACAGAAGGAGCAACCCTTGAGTCGTGTGCGGGGGCCCGGCGCCGGCCCGCACGACGTAGCTCGCGTCCCGGTCCACGCCGGTGGTGGGCACCGACACCCGCAGGTTGACCGGCGAGGGCTCGGAGGAGTCGCCGCAGCCGAATGACGCCAGGGCGACAAGGCCATACGGGAGCAGGCGGGGGCGGGGGCGCATGAGTCTCCTCCCTGGAAGGCGCCTCCCGGCGGTCTGCCGGGAGCGGCTCCGCGAATCGTCCATCCCTAATACGACAAACCCCGGGTCGATCCCCTCACGCTCGGAGCAGGTGTAGCCCGCTCGCGCGATGAGTACATTTGATGTGCACCCCAAGAACCCTCCTTTTCGCTTGGAAGGCCGACCGAGATGGGCGGTCCCGACCAGCAGACGGTCACTCACCTCCTGGATGAGCTGAGGGGTGGGAATCGACAGGCCTTTGGCGAGTTGCTTCCCCTCGTCTACGATGAGCTGCGCGAGCTTGCCGCGCGGCAGAGGCAGCGCTGGAACGAAGAGGAAACGCTGAACACGACCGGCCTCGTCCATGAGGCCTATCTACGATTGGTCGACCAGTCGGCGCCCCAGTGGTGGAGTTACCCGCATTTCCTGGCCGTTGCCTCCACGGCCATGCGGCAGATCCTCCTCGACAATGCCAAGCGAAAGCACGCCGCGA
>NZ_JBOHGC010000123.1:0-1928 GCF_050699995.1 Actinokineospora sp.
CGACATGCTCATCGCCTTCCGGCGAGCCCGAATTACCGCCGTCACCGCAGGCCAGGCCACACTCGATCAATATCCCGCCAGGTCCGCGACCAGCACATCAGCCACCGCATAACTGCGAAACCTCAGAGCCAGACCGGACGTTGTTGGTGCGGCAGAACTCGGCCAAGGCGGTGAAGAAGTCCTCGCCGTGGTCGAACGTGACGCCGAAGGTGCGTCCAAGGGTGAGGTCGTGGCTGCGCACGGGTTCAGGGCTCCAGGCTGGTCGGGGTGGTCCAGGGCCACGTGCTGGGGTGGGCGTGGCCGCCTGCGGCGTCGAACGCGGCCGTGATTGTGGCGCGGTCGGCTCCGGCGGTGAGCAGGGTGTGGAGCAGGATGCGGGCCTTGAGCGGGTCGAGGAATCCGGCGCCGATGAGGCCGTGGTCGAGCAGGTCGCGTTCGCTGCCGGGGAACGCGTAGGTAGAGCGCAGTGTGGACCCGGATCCGGTGCGGGAGGCCAGAACCACGGGAATGCGGTCGGCGATCTTCGCCAACAGCGGCACGAGATCGGCGGGGACGTGGCCCACGCCGAACGCGGCCACCACGAGCCCGTCGAGCCGATCGGCGGCGGCCTCGATGACGGTGCCGTCGTCGCCGAGGGAGATCGTGGCCAAGCCGACCCGTTTCCCGGGCAGGCGGAGTCCGGCGGGAAGGTTGGTGCGGTCGGTGAGGCGGTTGTGTAGCCGGGGCCTGCCTTCGAGGACCGCGCCGAGTGGGCCGCCGTTGGTTGACTGGAAGGTGGCGCCGCTCGTGGAGTGGGTCTTGCGAACCCGACGGGCGGCGTGGATCTCGTCGGCGAGCACGACCACACAGCCCTGCCCGTAAAGGTCGTCGCTGGCGGCGGTCTGGATGGCGGCGAGGATGTTCGCCGGGCCGTCGGCGCCGGCCAGCGTCGGGTTGCGCATCGCCCCGGTCACCACCAGCGGCTGGGAACCGTGGTGGAGCAGGTCGAGCAGGTAGGCGGTCTCCTCGATGGTGTCGGTGCCCTGGGTGACCACCGCGCCGTCCACATCGCCGTCAGCGAACCGGGCGGCGATCGCGTCGGCGAGCTCGGATATGTCGTCGAAGCTCAAGGAGGCGCCGGGCTTGCGGCGGAAGTCGACGACGTCGACGGCGATGTCCGTGGCGGCCAAGCCGGGGACTGCGGCGACCAGTTGTTCGGCCGACAGTGCGGGGACGACCCCGCCGGTGTCGCTGCTGGTCATGGCGATGGTGCCGCCGAGGCCGAACACGACGACACGACGGTTGGCTTGCTGGACGTCAGACACCCTGGTCCCCTCCCGGGCCACGTGCGGACAGTGATCGGCAGCCTACTGCTCGCCGTAGGGCTCACCGAGGCCACCGAGGAACCGGCAGGCCTCACGACCCGGCCCAGGACGTCCCACCGGAACTCCCAACCACCGCCCAGCCCCGCGCCACGACGTCCACACCGTCACCAGCACAAACAAGCCCAAACGCGGCAAGAAACCCAAGTCGGTGCCACCCGCGACCCCGCCGAACAGGTCAAAACTCAAGCTAGCGGCGGAGCCTTTGCGGTGTCAGATGCGGCCGGTCTCGTGGGCCCACATGGCGACCTCGACGCGGTTTCGGGCGCCGAGCTTTCGCATGAGGTTGGCGAGGTGGGCTTTGACGGTGCTTGGGGTGATAAGGAGCTCGCCGGCGATCTCACTGTTGGTGCGGCCTTGCGCTACAGGCACGAGGACTTCCTCCTCGCGGGCGGTGAGCGGTTCCGTCGGCTGCCTCGGTCGTGAGGTCTGTGCGTGGGCGAACGCTGCGAGCAGTCGGACAGTCACGCTGGGTGCGATCAGTGCGTCTCCGTCGGCGGCGGCGTGGATGGCCTGGGTCAGCAGGGCGGGTCCGGCGTCCTTGAGCAGGAACCCGCGGGCGCCGGC
>NZ_JBOHGC010000124.1:0-1401 GCF_050699995.1 Actinokineospora sp.
CCACCTACTCGCTGCCCGACCCGTTCTTCGTGCTCGCCACGCAGAACCCGATCGAGCAGGAAGGCACGTACCCCCTGCCGGAAGCGCAGCTCGACCGGTTCATGCTCGAGCTCCGGGTCGGATATCCTAGTCGGACCGAAGAGGAGGCGATCGTCGAGCAGACCACGGGCGCGGCGCATCCGCGGGTGGAGCCCGTGCTCGACGCCGCGACGCTGCTGGCGATGCAGTCTCTCGTCCGGCGCGTCCCGGTCTCCCGCGGGCTCATCAGGGCCGCGGTCGCGCTCGCGCGACTCACCCGCCCGGGCGATTCCGACGCGCCGCCGTTCGTGAAGGAGTTCGTCGAATGGGGCGCGGGCCCACGCGCGTCCCAGTACCTCGTGCTGGGTGCCAAGGCGCGCGCGGCCATGGCCGGGCGGCCGATGGCTGATCTCGACGACGTGCGGACGGTCGCCCCCGCCGTGCTCCGGCATCGCCTGGTCACCAATTTCGCGGCCGAAGCGGCCGACCGCACCAGTGAGGACGTGGTGCGCCAACTTCTGCACGGAAACGCCTGGGCCGCTGGCCTCTGACTTGCCCCTCCCTCCCCCCGGCGACGCAGCAACGCCGGGCCGGTACACTCCGGTACCTGCCACACAAAATCCATAGATAGAACAGCTTAAACGACCGGAAGGGGTTGTCATGTCACAGCTCGGTCAGCGGTTCGCTACGTTGGCGTTTGCGCTTTGCACGACCCTGCTGGTCGCATGCGGGGATTCGACCGGACCGGGGGCGGGCAGTCTCTCCGACCCCGCTGGGTTGAGCGCGGACGTGCAGTCGTTTCAGACGCCGTTCGAGGCGCCGGTCCTGCAGAGCTTCGACCTCGTGGCGCTGTCGAGCGCGGGCACTCCCACCGGACGGCTGGTCTCCTTCCTCTCGGCGATGAGCCCCCGCGGGAAGGTGCCCGCCGCCGGCGCCACGCTGGAGCGCAAGCAGTCGGCGGTGTTCCGGGCGCTCCGGCCCTCGGCTGCCGTGCGGCCCAGCTTCGCGGTGCTTCCCGCTGAGGCGCTCGGCGCCGTCTACGAGTGGGACCCGGGGATAGACCAGTACGTCGAAGGCACGGTGGTCGGGCCCGCGAACGGCGTCCGCTTCGTGCTCTATGCCGTGAACCCGCTCACCGGTCTTCCCAACGAGCCGCTCGCCCCGGTCGGTTACGCCGACTTCCTGGACGAAACCACCGGCGCCACCAACGCGCTGCGGGTGCGCGTGGTCGGCGACGATGGGGTGACCTACGCGAACTACCTGGTGACCGGCACTGCCGGCTCGACTGTGGCGTCGGCGTCGGCGTCGGGCTTCATCACGAACGGCGTGCGCCGGCTCGATTTCACCGCCCAGCTCTCGGCGGGCGGCTCGCAGATCTCGCTG
>NZ_JBOHGC010000125.1:0-27099 GCF_050699995.1 Actinokineospora sp.
GACTTGCCGCGGGCTCGGAGGTAGTTCCGCTGGACCTTGAGAGTCCGGCCCTTGAGGTCGAAGTGGCTCCAGCGCAATCCGAGAACCTCGGCGCGGCGCAGGCCGGTCACCATGACCAGCCAGACCAACGTGCCCCAGTCCTTGTTCTGCTCCCACGCCACGGCGAGGATCTGCCCGGCCTGCTCGACCGTCGGCGGATTGGGCTGCGGAACCGGCTGGCGCGGCTTCTGAGCTACCTCGGCCGGGTTAGACACGATCCATTCCCACCGAAGCGCAGCGGAAAGCGCGCCGCTGATCATGAAGTGGATTTTGAGGATCGTCGAGTTCGACAGCCCCGTGCACATGTGCGGCTTGCACTCGATCACACGGCAACCCTTATCGGCGCAGTCGTGCGGCGGGTATCCAGCCGCGGGCATCCTGCCGGGAGGGCGCCGGTGCTTCACCGTGCGGCACTCGTGTGGGCCTTCCTGCACGTGCTCTACGAAGGGCTTGCCGTCGCAGAGGCGGGCGCAGCGGCGGAGATGGGCGTAGAACTGTTCGAGTACGCGCGCGGTGATCTTGCCGACAGGAGATTTCCCCAGAGCTGGCCCGACGTAGAGCCGTACGTACATGTCGTAGCTCTGCCGCGTCGTTTCCTCGATCTCGTGGACCTTGAGCCACTCGTCGATCGTGTGGCGAAACGTCGCCTTGGTCCTGGCGCTGCGCTGCTCGGCGACCTGTGCGCGGAACTTCGCTCGGATGCGCTTGGCCTCGGCTAGATCGGTCGTGGAGTCCGATAGGTACAGGCGCTTCCCTGTGACCGGATCGGTGCCTGCGAAGACGTTGATCTGGTGCGAGTTCCCCCGCTGCCGAATCTGCGACAGGTCGTCCTTGGGACGTGGCATGACGGCGAGCCTAGCAACGCCCGCCGTCATCTGCGCAGTCATCCGCAGTCATTCGGGACGTGTGATCAGCGTTTCCGCTGGTCAAGTGGTGGGGCGGGTGGGGCTCGAACCCACGGCCAAGGGATTATGAGTCCCCTGCTCTGACCAACTGAGCTACCGCCCCCACCCGACCGATCCTACCCAGGCCGCAGCCATGGGCGATCTTGCCGAAATCGAGGGAAAGTAAACGCCCCAGGTGCGCTGACCCGGGGCGGAAGCTCCTCCAGTTGGACTCGAACCAACAACCCTGCGATTAACAGTCGCATGCTCTGCCAATTGAGCTATGGAGGATTGCTCCGTTGAACCATGGCTCAACGTTGAAGCAACTCTATCGCACCCCGACAACGACCTTTCGCAAGGGGGTACCCATATGCGGCCTCGGCACGTGGCACCCAGGTAGGGGAGGATAGGCGGGGCAAAGTCTGCGCATCCGGGAGGCGAAGCATCGTGATGGGGTTCCTGTTGGGGGCCGGTGTGGGGTACGTGCTCGGCTCCAAGGCCGGCCGCGCCCGCTACGACCAGATCATGCGCACCTACCGGCGGATCGCCGACCATCCGGCCGTGCAGGGCGCGGCGGGGATCGCGCGGGCGAAGATCGGGGAGAAGGTCGGCGAGAAGGTCCGCCGCCGCTAGCGGAAACGCAGCGGGTCGCCGGTTCCGACGACGCCGGGGCGGATGACCTTCGCGTAGGCGCCGAGTGTCAGGTCGTGGTCGGCCAGCGCGGCCAGGAGGTCCGGGCGGTTCGGTTCCCGGTCGAGCGCGTGGCCGATGACGGCGCAGCGGACGGCGAGGCCGGTGATCTCGACTTCGACGGTGCCGATCTCCAGTCTGCGACCGATCCAGTCGTCCTCGACGCGGTCGTCGCCCGCGCAGTCGATGAGGATGTTGGGCCGGAACCGCCGCCAGTCCACCTCGGCGTCGCCGACCTGGTCGGCCATCCACCGCAGCGAGGCGCCGGTCAGCAGGTGCACGGGCGAGTCGTCGAGGTGTGAGACCTCCGCTTCCCCAACCACCGTCACCGGGCTGCCCACGACCTCCGAGACGGCCTCGTGGACCTTCGGGTCGACCGTCGCGTACTCGCGGCCGTCGGGCAGCTCGACAACCGTGTGGATGCCCCACAGCACCCGCGAGGACATCTCCAGCAAGCGCGGCAGGTGCGTGAACCGGCGGGTGCTCTTGCCCGAGCCGAACTTGCCGTTCTCGGCGCGCAGCGCCCACTGGCGGTCGCCGACGACGCCGCGCTCGTCGAGTTCGATCACCTCGATCGACTCGCCGCGCAGGGCCTTGACCGGGTAGCGGGCGACCAACTCGACCTTCAACGCGCCGCTCACGGGGTCCTCGCCACGAGGAAGATCCTACGGAACGGGAACCAGGTCGTGCCGTCCCGACGCGGCGGGTAGGCCTCGAGCATGCGCGGCGCGATGGCGGAGCGGAAGTCCGCCCACTCCCCGTCCGACAGCGCCGCGCGGATGGGTCGCAGAGCGGTCCCGGTCACCCACTCCAACGCGGGATTGTGGCCCTTGAGGCGCTGCTGGTACGTGGTCTCCCACGCGTCGACCTCGCACCCCGCGTCCGCCATGACGTCGGCATACCCGGCGGGGTCGAGCACGGCGTCACCCTCACGCAGGACGATCGCCTCCAGTCGTTCCCGCCAGTGCGGCTCACAGGCGAGATCGCGGATGATCCGGTGCGACGGGGCGCCGAAGTTGCCTGGCACCTGCACCGCGAGCCACGCGCCCGACGGAAGCCGACGGACCCACTCGCGGAGCATGTCGACATGGCCGGGGACCCACTGCAGGGCGGCGTTGCTGATCACGACGTCGGTGTCGTCGTCGGGCTGCCAGCTCTCGATCCCCCGCACGTGCGCGGCCACCCCGCGGGCCCGCGCGGCCTCGACCATGTCCGGTGAGGAATCGAACCCGGTCAGCACGGCCCGCGGCCAGCGCAGCGCGAGGGTCTCCGTGAGGTTTCCCGGGCCGCACCCCAGGTCGACGACCGCCCGCGGCGACTCAGCGCCGACGCGGGCGACCAGGTCGAAGAACGGGCGGGCACGGTCGTCGCCGAAAGCCAGGTACTTCTCCGGGTCCCACATGCAGCCTCCCGCTAACAGTACGAACGTACTGTTAGCCTAGCCGTCCAGGTCGCCGTCCGCGAGGTCTTTCGCTTCGGCGATCTTGGCCGACACCTCGGCGGCGACCACGCGCACGGCGTCGAGATCGGTGCCGGGATCGGGCCGAACCTGCAGGACAGTGCCGTTCTGGCCAGGCACTTTGCGCTGGACGAACCACGCTCCCCCACCGGGCAGCTCCCGGTGGTGTCGCGAGCGGATCGAACCCGTCACGCGCTTGTGCACCGCTTGCGGCAGCTTGCCCGGGGCCTCGACGACGATCTTGAGCGGGGCGAGATCAGCGAGGATGACGGCATCACCGACTTCCTCCGACTCCTCAGCCTCGATGATCACGAAGGACCCACTCGACCAGGTCGCCTTGGCAACGCGGTGCCACCCGATCCGACGGGAGCCTTCGCCTTCGGGCACCCACAGTCCGTGAGAGGTGGCGACAAGATGACCGCCGCCGCGCACGGGCGCGGAGGCCGCTACGGCCTCGTCGGCGTCCAGCTTCCCCGGAAAACCCTTGGGAATGCCGCCAATCAGCCGATCGAGAAACCTCATGCCATGCCCCCGGCGGCCTGCTTGCCCAACGCCTTGTACCACTCTTCCATCGCGACCAGATCGCCCCAGAGCGCGCGCGCTTCGTCCGGCTGTTCGATCGGCGAGACCCGCTGCAGCCGCGACTTGATGTCGGCGATCTGGCGGGCGACCAGTTCACGCTGCAGCGCGGCGAGGATCGCCGAGGCGTAGCGCTCGGCGGCGGCGTTCTTGTTCGGCAGCGGCATCGGCTCCACGGCCAACTCGCTGACCAGCGCCTTCACCGACTGCGCCGTGCAGTTCTTGGTCACCGCTTCCAGCAGTTCGATACCCGCGAGCCCGGACGCGGTGCCGCCCGTGTCCAAGATGGCGCGGTGGAGCGCGGCGTAGGCGGGGCCGGTGAAGACCTCCATCGGCAGCGAGTCGTACATCGGGCCCGCGAGCGACGGCTCTTGCAGCGCCAGCTTGAGCACCTCACGCTGGGCGTTGAGCCGCGGGTCGCGCGGATCGGGCCTCGCGGGTCCCTCGACATCGACGGCCAGCGCGCCCTGATTGGGGTCCACCGGCCTGCCGCGGCGCACCGGCACAGGCCCACCCGCGCTCTCACGCACCCGACGCACGACTGTGGCCACGTCCTCGTAGCCGACCCAGCCCGCGAGTTGGCGCGCGTACTCGTCGCGCAGGGAGTGGTCCTTGATCCGCGCGACCATCGGGACGGTCCGGCGCAGCGCCTCGACCCGGCCCTCGGCGGTGTCGAGATCGTGCGAGGCCAGTTCGGCGCGGATCGCGAAGGCGAACAGCGGCTGCCTGCGAGCGACGAGGTCGCGCACCGCCACCTCACCCTTCGCCTGGCGCAGCTCGCAGGGGTCCATGCCGTCGGGGGCGACGGCGATGAAGGTCTGCGCGGAGAATTGCTGGTCGTCATCGAACGCCTTCAATGCGGCCTTCTGACCGGCCTCGTCACCGTCGAAGGTGAAGATCACCTCACCGCGGAACGCGTCGTCATCCATCAGGAGGCGGCGCAGGACCAGGATGTGCTCGGAGCCGAACGCGGTGCCGCAGGACGCGACCGCGGTCAGCACACCAGCCGCGTGCATGGCCATGACGTCGGTGTAGCCCTCGACGACGACGACCTGGTGCCGCTTGGCGATCTCGCGCTTGGCCATGTCGAGCCCGAAGAGCACCTGGGACTTCTTGTAGATCGGGCTCTCACTGGTGTTGAGGTACTTCGCCTGGATCTGGTCGTCGTCGAAGAGCCTGCGCGCGCCGAACCCGACGACGTCGCCGCCGATGTCCTTGATCGGCCAGAGGAGCCTGCGGTGGAACCGGTCGATCGGCCCCTGCCTGCCCTCTTTCGCCAGCCCGGCCTTGATCAGCTCCGCCACCTCGAAGCCGCGGCCGAGGAGGTGTTTGGTCAGCTTGTCCCAGCCCGCGGGCGCGTATCCGCAGCCGAACGCGGCCGCGGCGGCCTGGTCGAACCCTCGCTCGGCGAGGAACTCGCGGGCGACGATCGCGTCGGGGCCACGCAACTGCTCGGCGTAGAACTCGGCGGCGGCACGATGTGCGTCGACGAGCCGCGAGCGGGTGCTGCGGTCGCGCTGGACGCTGGTCCCGCCGCCCTCGTAGGTGAGCTGCAGCCCGACCCGCTCGGCCAGCCGCTCGACGGACTCGACGAACGACAGGTGGTCGATCTTCATCACGAAGGCGATCACGTCGCCACCCTCGCCGCACCCGAAGCAGTGGAACGTCCCATGCGTCGGCCGCACGTTGAACGACGGCGTCTTCTCGTCATGGAACGGGCACAACCCCTTGAGCGCCCCACCGCCCGCGTTGCGGAGAGCCACGTACTCGCCGACGATCTCGTCGATCCGGCTGCGCTCGCGCACCTGCGCTATGTCACTTTCCCGGATTCGCCCCGCCACAACAGACGAGTCTATGCGCGTGCCCTGAACGATGACCGGCCGGTCGATAGGATGGAGTTGTGACCGTAAGCGACGTCGCGCTGGCCGAGCGCTTCACCGAGCACCGCACCCACCTGCTCGGCGTCGCATACCGCCTGACCAGCACCCTGACCGACGCCGAGGACGCCGTCCAGGAAGCGTGGCTGCGACTGTCCGGTTTGGACGGACGGGCCCGCGCGGAGATCCGCGACCTGCGCGGCTGGCTCACCACCGTCGTCGGCCGCATCTGCCTCGACCGCCTCCGCTCGGCCACGGCCCGCCGGGAGCGTTACGTCGGCCCCTGGCTGCCCGAGCCCGTCGTCACCCCCTTCGGCACCCCGACCAGCGAGGACCCCCTCGACGCGGTGGTCCGTGACGACGGCGTCCGCATGGCGGCCCTGGTCGTCCTCGACAAGCTGACACCGGAACAGCGCGTGGCCTTCGTCCTCCACGACGCGTTCGGCGTGCCGTTCGGGGAGATCGCGGCCACCCTCGGCTGCACGGACGCCACCGCCCGCCAACACGCCTCCCGCGGCCGCCGAGCCGCCGCCGACGCCGACCCACCCCCGCGCGCCGCCCTGGCCGAACAGGGCGCACTGATCCAGGACTTCGTCGCCGCCCTCGCCTCCGGCGACCTGAGCCGGGTGGTCGGTCTTCTGCACCCGGAGGCCGTCCTCATCGGCGACAGCAACGGCAAGGCCCGCACGGCCCGCCAGCACGTCGTCGGCGCGGACAAGATCAGCCGTTTCCTCCTGGGCCTCCTCCAGATGTACGGCGCGGACAGCATGGGCGCAGGCCAATTGGTCCTGGTCAACGGCGACATCGGGATGGCACTACCCGACATCCCCAGCGACGGCGTCCACCGCGAACTCAACCGCCGGGTCACCACCTTCACTATCCGCGACGGCAAGATCGCCACCATCTACGACATCGTGAACCCCGACAAGCTCACCCACTTCACCGGCTGACCAGCGCCGCAGCAAACAGGCCCAGCTCCAACCTGGCACCGCCCGGCACAACCCAACCTCTGCGGCCTAACAGCAGGCCGACCGCGCGCATCACAGAACACAGCCCAGGTCGACTCCCTTGCCGCCAAACCAGCGGCCGGCATCCACGTGAGCTCGTCCCGAGGTCGGTGCCCGGCACGGTCGGGCCGGCTCGGTCCGAGCGCCCAGCCCGTCTGCCAGGCGCAATCAGACCGCTGGGCGGCCCCGCTTCCGTGCCGACCGTCTCCCCCACCTGCGGGGAGGTCAGCTGGGAACCCGGCAGGCCTCTCCGCTGGTGAAGCCCTGGTCGACGATGCCCAAAGCGCTGTTGACGCGGGCCCGCATGTTCTCCAGGCCGATCTGGTAGCTGAGTTCGATCACCCCTTTCTCCCCGAACGCCTCCTTCAGCTCAGCGACCTGCTCGTCGGTCACGGTCCCCGGGCTGGCGGTCATCGCGTCCGCGTAGGCGATGGCGAGTCGCTCGTGCGCGCTGTAGGCGTCTGATTCGGCGTAGTTGTCGATCTCTTTCAGTCGTTCGATGTCCAGCCCTTCCAACCGCTGCAGCATGGTGCCGAAGTCCACGCACCACGAGCAGCCCAACTGCTGCGCGACCCGGTAGACCGCCAGTTCCCGGACACTGGCGGGCAACTCCTTCGACGCCTTCTCCACCGCCAACTCATGCCGGGCCCCCGCGATGAGCAGCTTCCGGTGGTGTGCCGAGACCGCGAACGGCTCCGGCACGGCTCCATAGCGCCGCTTCGCGAACCAGTACATGGCCCGCACCAGCAGCGGCGCGTCCTTCTCCGTGACACCGGCGATCCGCGACATGTCGACCTCCTCCTGTCGGCCCCCGATCCGGGCCGTTCACGATGAGGACGACACACCTCGCGACTGTGTGACAGCCCGGCTCAGGACGGGTCTGTGACCCGCGCCATGAAGTACACCGCCCCGGTGTCGACGTGCCGGACGAGCAGCAGGAACGACTTGTCGACGACTACCTCCACCGGTTCGGCGGGCATCGACATCAACCGCATCATCACCGCCGTCGCCGCCGCGCCCTCGAATCCGTCCTCATCTATCTTCAGCACCGACTCGTGCAGGATCGACTGCACGGCGAGCGGGTCGGGGCTGATTCCCGATAGGTCCGCCTTGTCGCCGAACACTGTGGTCACACCGAGTCCTTGCAGTGCGATCGACAGCTCGGCCTGGGTGGTCAGCTTCAGCTTCGGCAGGCTCAACGCGACCTGCGTCGACTCGGGCGCACTGAGCAACGCGCCGAGGGAAGCGGCGGTCAGCTTCGGTTCGGCGTCGGGGAGGTCGCCATCCGGAAGCAGGATCACCGCCTCCACGCCACCGACAGCGGGCAGGGCGACCACCCGCCAGCCTCCGGTCGCGGCGTACCCGACCTCTTCGTTCAGTTCCATCGTGGGCACGTCCACCGAGCCCGTCGGCGTTTGGAACGGCTTCTGCTCAGTTCCGTGCTCCCGGAACTTCTTGCGCCACGCGCACTTCAGATACAGGGCGTTGACCAGCGCCGACACGGTGTCGGTGTCGATCGAGCCCTCGGGCAGCAACTCGGGGATGAGTCCCCGCGTGGTCTCGGCGACATCGGCGTTGATCTCGTCGCGCGCCTTCTCCGGCTCGTGCTGGAATGGCGCGTTGCGCACCGAGCCATCGGACCACCGGGACAGCTCGTCGACGAAGGCGTCCTCGACCGTGATCTTCGCGTCCGCCCAGAGCGTGTTCGCGATGGCGATCGCGGGTTCCTCCTCGTCCCGCCCTGGCTTGTCCAAGGTGGCGGCGCCGGCGATCGTGGCGGTCAGCTCGTCCAGCGGGCCGAGAAGGTCGGCCAGTTCCTGGCGACTGTTCCCACGCGCACCCAATGCGAGCAAGCCGAGCGCGCTGGCCACCGAGTAGGGCGACCAACACACCTGTTCAGTGGGCTTGCCCGCCACCGCACGGTGCAGAGCAAGGGCGAAATCGAGATGCGACACGGCTTGACTCCCCGACTTGTGATGTCCGTCAGTCGAGTGTGCCACTTCACAGCGATCAGGCTCGGAAGTTGTCCACAAGCTCCGTGTGCCAGACGATCGCCTGGGCGTCGGTCAGCGACGCGACCTGGTCGACCACCACGCGAAGCCGCTCCGCGTCGTCCGCCGCGGCATGCCACGCGGGCAGGAACGCGGGCTCCAGAACGTCCGGTCCACGCTCGGTCAACGTCTCCACCAGGCTGGCGATCAAAGCGCGCTGCTCACGTTGCATGGCCAGCCGGACAGGGTCGCTCAGGACGAAGTGCACCGCCATCGCCTTGAGCAGCGCCACCTCGGAGGCCACCCGCTCAGGCACGACCAGGTCAGCCGCGTACCTCACCAGTGGTCCTGGCCCATGTGCTTCGCGCGTGCCCGTGACCGCGGCGGCGGCGAACCTGCCCACCAACTCGCTGGTGAGCCGTTTGATCGCCACCTGGGCGTCGAGCGACCCGTCGTACTCCCGTTCCGCCAGGTCACCGACGACCGGAAGATCCAGCAGCACGGTGGCGGCCTCCTCCAGAGCCGAGATCGGTTCGCTGGAGAAGTGCTTGGCGGCCAGTTCGGCGATCACCGCGCGTTCCGCGGAGTCCGCCAAGGCGCTGAGCGAGATGCGGCCTGCCCGGACCCCGTCCTCGACATCGTGCACCGAGTACGCGACGTCGTCGGACCAGTCCATGACCTGCGCCTCGATGCACCGACGATCACCGGGGGCGCCGTCACGCATCCAGTCGAACACCGCGAGGTCGTCCTCGTAGACACCGAACTTCCGGATGCCCGCGCGGCGCGGCCACGGGTACTTCGTGGCGGCGTCGAGCGACGCCCTGGTCAGGTTCAGGCCGTGTCCGAGGATCTTCGGTTCGAGCCGGGTCAGGATCCGCAGGGTCTGCGCGTTGCCCTCGAACCCCCCGCAGGCCTGCGACGACTCATCCAACGCGCGCTCGCCGTTGTGGCCGAACGGCGGGTGGCCGATGTCGTGGGCGAGTCCGGCGGTGTCGACGATGTCCGGGTCGCAGCCGAGTTCCTCGGCGATTCCCCGGCCGATCTGGGCGACCTCGAGTGAGTGGGTCAGCCTGGTGCGCGGGATGCCATGCACCTCAGAGCCCTCATTGGGGCCCACAACCTGGGTTTTTCCCGCGAGCCGGCGTAACGCCGCCGAGTGCAGGACTCGCGCGCGGTCGCGGCTGAACGGGGTGCGCACGGCGGGCCAGGAGCCGGGGAGGGCGGCGGCCTTGGGCCGCTCGGCGAACAGCCGTTCGCTGTCATGATCTGAGTAGCCGGGGCTCACGGGCTGAGGGTACGTGCCGGTCAGCCGACTTCGCTGTCGAGCACGATCCCATCGGCTGGAGCCTTGGTCGCACGGTAATAGAGCAGCGCGGCGGTCTCGCGCAGGATGTACCGGGCTTGGGTCTCGCGCGTCTGCACGATCGGCCCCGAATGCGTCGGCGACGTCCAGGCCTCGATGCCCGCGTCGTGCGCCATGGTTCGGGCGCGCAGGGAGTGCCACGGGTCGCTGACGATCACCGCCGAGCCCCAGCCACGCTGCCTGACCTCGCTCGCGACGGCCCGCATGGTGCCGAGGGTGTCGTTGCCCTCGCCGACGCCGATGACCTTGTCCTTGGGCACACCGCGGTCGACGAGCCATTTGCGGCCCGCCTCAGCCTCGGTGAACCGGTCGCCGGTGCGCCTGCCGCCACCGGTGACGACGTATTCGGCGACACCTTCGTCATAGAGGGCTTTCGCCTTGCGCAGACGTGCTTCCAGGACCTTCGACGGCTTGCCCGCGTACTGGGCCGCACCCAGCACGACCACCACATCGGCGCGATCACGATCGTCGACCCGGCCGACTTGCCACACCCGGAAAGCCGTGCCGCCGACGACCAGCATGCTCATCAGCAGCATCCCGATGAGCAAGCGGCGGAAGAAGCGCAGGACCGGACGGGGGTGGGGAGGCACAGTCCGCATCCTCTCACCAATGGCGCATCGGGGTGGCCCGGGGACTGTACGTGATGGCCATGACGATTCCCCACCCTCGGCATCGAGTCATCCACAGAGTCGCCGAACCATCCACAGCGGAGCAGGCGGCGCTGGTGAAACCTCCAAGATCACGGTTCGCTCGACACATGGAATCCAACCGAGCCGTGCTCGATCTCGACCACCTGCCTGCCCTGTTTCCGCATCGTGTCGCCCGCGCGTCAGAACTGGTCGCGCTCGGCCTTACGGGGCGCAGCATCCAGCACCGATGTCGGCGAGACGGGCCGTGGCAACGACTTCAGCCGGGGGTCGTGCTGCTCAGCGACACCCCTCCTGTGCGCACCCAACGCCTGCAGGCGGCGCTGCGCATGGTGGGCCCGGAGGGTGTGGTGACCGGCCGCGAAGCGATGTGGCTGCATGGTCTGCCACTTCCGCCGATGGGAGCGATTCACCTGCTCGTCCCCGATCGCGGGCCGCAGCGAACAGACGGGTCGGTGACCGTCGAGCGCACTCACCGCCCACCGGACCCTCTGTGGCGTAAGGGTTTCGCCACGGCCCCACTCGCTCGGGCCACAGTGGACGCCTGCCGGAAGACGCCGTCGTTCGGGGAAGTCCGGATCCTGGTGCTCGAAGCCGTGCACCGGGGAGGTTTGAGCCTTGACGCCGTGCACGACGAACTCGCGCGCGGCTCCACCAAGGGAACATCTCTGCTACGACAGGTTTTGGGCGACATCGATCGCGGCATCCGTTTGGCGGGCGGTCGGATCGCGCGCGAACTGGTCGAGCGCGCGGGGCTGCCACCGCCCCAGTGGGGTGCGCGCCTGAGCACAGCCGACGATGTCCACCTCGGGTTGGTCGACGCGTGGTGGGACGACATCGCGATGGCCTGGGACGCCGACATCCACCGTCCCTGGGCGCCGCGCACGGAGCACACGGTGTCGACCAGGGCCGCGCGCCTCACCGCGCACGGTGTGGTGCCGGTGCACACCACACCAAGCCGAATCCGCGACGACACGGCGGCCGTCGTGGACGAACTGCGCGGCGCCTACCGATTGGCGTCGGCCCGACCGAGGCCGGAGGTGGTGGTTTCCTGAACGGACCTCAGCAGCCGATGAGCTGACCAGCCAGATACGACTCCAACTGATCCATCGAAACCCGGTCCTGCGACATGGTGTCGCGTTCCCGGACCGTGACCGCGTGGTCATTGAGGGTGTCGAAGTCGACGGTGACGCAGAACGGGGTGCCGATCTCATCCTGCCTGCGGTACCGGCGGCCGATCGCCCCCGCGTCGTCGAAGTCGACGTTCCAGTGCTTGCGCAGGCTCGCCGCGACATCGCGGGCCTTCGGCGAGAGGTCCGAGTTGCGTGAGAGCGGGAGGACGGCAACCTTGATCGGCGCCAGCCTGCGGTCGAGTCGCAGGACGATCCGGGTGTCGACGCCGCCCTTGGCGTTGGGTGCCTCGTCCTCGGTGTAGGCGTCGAGGAGGAAGGCCATCATCGGGCGGCCGACGCCGGCTGCGGGCTCGATGACATAGGGGCGGTAGCGGGTTCCGGTGGCTTGGTCGAAGTACGACAGGTCGACCCCGGAGTGGTTGGAGTGTGTCGTCAGGTCGAAGTCGCCGCGGTTGGCGATGCCCTCCAACTCGCCCCATTCCTGGCCGCCGAACTGAAAGCGGTACTCGATGTCCACTGTCCGCTTGGAGTAGTGCGAGAGCTTCTCCTGCGGGTGCTCATAGACGCGGAGGTTGTCCTTGGCGATTCCAAGATCGGTGTACCAGCGCGTCCGCTCGTCGATCCAGTACTGGTGCCATTCGTCGTCCGTGCCGGGCTCGACGAAGAACTCCATCTCCATCTGCTCGAACTCGCGGGTGCGGAAGATGAAGTTGCCAGGAGTGATCTCATTGCGGAACGACTTGCCGATCTGACCGATACCGAACGGTGGCTTGCGACGGGAGGTGGTCTGCACGTTCAGGAAGTTGACGAAAATGCCCTGCGCCGTTTCCGGGCGCAGGTAGTGCATTCCCTCTTCGGTCTCCACTGGGCCGAGGTGGGTCTTGAGCATCATGTTGAACTCGCGCGGCTCCGTGTACTGCCCGCGGTTGCCGCAGTTCGGACACGGCACGTCGGACAGGTCGAAGACCGGTGTGGCCTCCGCCGCGTCGACGGCCACGTCCTTGCCGGTGCGTGCGGCGTACTCCTCGGCGAGTTGGTCCGCGCGGAAGCGCTTGTGACAGGAGGTGCACTCGACCAGCGGGTCGTGGAAGGCGCTGACGTGCCCGGATGCGATCCATACCGGGCGCGGCAGGATCACCGACGAATCGAGACCCACGACGTCATCGCGGCCCTGCACCATCGTCTTCCACCACGCGCGCTTGATGTTGTCCTTGAGTTCCACGCCGAGCGGGCCGTAATCCCAAGCCGACCTCGTGCCGCCGTAGATCTCGCCACACGGGTACACGAAGCCTCGGCGCTTGCAGAGACTGACCACGGTATCGATCCGGTCGGCTGACACTGATCCTCCACGGGGAACTCAAAGTCGCAGGCGTGGAGAGTATCCCGGCGAATCGTGTCCTCGATCGGGGGAATGAGCGAGTTCAAAAGGATGAACAAGCAAGATCAATAACTACGGAAACGGCGGAAATTCACCCACCGGACTGATCGTCTCGCAAGAGCTTCAGCACAAGGAGGCCTATTCACTTCACCCCGGCCGGAAGCACTCGTCACCGAGGCTCGGCGGGGCCGCCCGCTTCACCGAGGCGCACGGTCGATGCGTCGGCGGCGAGCAGGCTCGTGTGCCTGCGAACCGCCGTGGGGTCGGCTTCCAGGACGACCTCGTAAGCGGCGGTCTCGGAGACGTCAGCCTCTGCGAGGAAGGGAATCACATGCTCACGCACTTCGAAAGGAGACATCGACTTGCGGTAGGCGGAGACGGACGCGAACTCGACGGTCAACACCCACGTCTCGGAGGACTCGGTGGACCGCACGAGCAAACCGCGAAGACAGCCACGCTGAGCCAGCAGGAGCTCCAGCGCCCGGTGCGCGCGAATGGTGAACGGCGCGGGTTCGGTGACGGTGAACCGGGCGATCAGCAGCACGGCGGGCGGCCTTCCGGGCGGTGGTGCGAGGACGCCGCACGGTAGCCCACGAGGCGGGACCGATCTTGGCCACCATCGACGACCACGCCGGCTTCCGCGCCATTCTCGGCGGCGGCAAGCCGGCCCGCGCTGGTCCGACCGCGTAGTCGCGTCGCGCGGTCGCGTCGCGCGGTCTCATCGTGCGATTGGCCGAGCGGTGATAGGAGCGGTAGCGGAGCGGTCCGGCCTGGAGCCTTCTAAGCTCTTGGCCGCAGGTTCGAATGCTGCCGGGGCATGGTCACTCGGACGCGGGATCACACGGGAGGCACCGTTGCGCCAACGTCGGTCGACGCGGGCACCGCTCATCGCTGGGCAGGGGCCGCTGGCGAAGGTGCCGCCACTGTTGGCGTTTCTTGTCGTCATCGGGCTGTTCATCGCGGGGGTGCTGGTCAAGGGTGTCCTAGGGGCTGCCCTGCTGGGGCTGCTGGCCGTGGGGGTCGCCGTGCTGTTGGCCGCCACTTGGCAGGCGCTGTCGCCGGTGCATCGCCTCGGGCGGGTGCTCGTCCTTGGAGTGCTCGTCGCGGTGGCGTTGTCGGTGGTGTGAGCAATGCCCGCACGTCGCCGTGACCAGGAAATAGCGTGACCGCCTAGGATGTTGAACACGGTAACCAAATCCGGCGGAGTCCACTGTCGGTGCAGCAGGAGATGAGGACGTCGATCGTGACCTCGGAAGCCGCGTCGCACGAGCTGCGGGCAGCCGCCGAGCAGCACGAGCACTCACCTGACCGTCCCGCCGTGCCATCCGCGCACCGGCGGCCCGCCACCACGCTGACCGCCGCGGGAGACCTCCTGCGCGCGCTGGCCGCGCCCGTGCGGATCGCCATCGTCCTGGAGCTGCGGGAGGCCGACCGCTGCGTGCACGAGCTGGTGGACGCGCTGAGTGTGGCTCAGCCGCTCATCAGCCAGCACCTGCGCGTGCTGAAGTCCGCGGGCGTCGTCTACGGCGAGCGGCACGGCCGTGAGGTCGTCTACCGGCTGGTGGACGAACACCTGTCCCACATCGTCGTCGACGCCGTCGCGCACGTGGAGGAAGGCAACCCGCAGTGACCGCGACCGACCGTGTCTCAGCGTCCGTACCCGGCAAGCGCTCCACGAAGCAGCGCACGGCCGTGACCCAGCTCCTCGACCAGCTCGACGACTTCCGCTCCGCGCAGGAACTGCACGAGGAGCTACGCAAGCGCGGCGAGGGCATCGGCCTGACCACCGTCTACCGCACCCTGCAGTCGCTCGCGGACGCAGGCGAGATCGACGTGCTGCGCACCGACACCGGTGAAGCCATCTACCGTCGCTGCTCCAGCCACCACCACCATCACCTGGTGTGCCGCGAGTGCGGACACACCGTCGAGGTGGAGGGCCCCGCCGTAGAGCGGTGGGCCGACCGCGTGGCCGAGGAGAACGGCTTCTCCCAGGTCAGCCACACCGTCGAGATCTTCGGCACCTGCGCCAACTGCGTCTGACGGTCAAGATCGCGCAAACCCCGATTCGGGCCGACACGCGAGTGATATGAACGCCCGGTGGATCACGAAGCGGAAGCGCGGGCGTTCATCGCCGACACGACCGGCTGGGACGGCGAGACCCTCGATCTCGCCTTGACGGTGCTGCGCGATGAGGGCACCAGCGACTACTACCTGGACGCCAAGACAGGCGGTCCCATCGGCGACATCCGCGAGAAGGCCCGTGGGCGACTGGCCGGGATGTCCCACCTGCGAGGGGTGAGCGGCGAGGACCTGGCCGCGCTCTGGGCGGACATCCAGCAGGCCTCGGCAGTTCTGATCAAAGCGAAGTCCCAGGCCTACGCGACCATGAAGAGTGGCTACGGCAGTCCGGAGGACGACGCCGCGGCCATCGACGCCGCCGCTCACGCGCTGGCCCAGTTGTGGCGCCGGGTGGCGGCGGCGCAAAGCGAGCCTTGGCAGAAGCTGGCCGCGCACCACACCGCTAGCCAGTTCGCCTCGGAAGCACGCACGGCGCGAAATCGCACGCGCTAGAGCAAATAGGTAGGCGCGGTAGCAAACCGGCGGGTCTGAACCGCCCGACCAGCTACCCCGGCGGACCGGGCCACCGATACGGCCTGAACCGGCCCGCCACAGGCGGGCCGGTGAACTCGCGTCAGGCCTCGTACGGGTTTTCGGGTTGGGGGATCTGGACCATCGACACCACGGTCATGGCGGGGACGTAGTCCGTCTCCTTGGTCGCGGTGCCGGGCTGGAACTGGCCCGTCACCTCCAGCCACGTGTCGTTCGCCAGGCCCGCGGTGCCCGGGCCGTTGAGCTTCACCTTGACGGGGAAGGCGTCGGCGGCGCAGCAGGCGATGGAGAGGCGGGCCAGGTAGGTGGCGCCGTCCTGGGTCACCACGAAGCCCGTCAGCCGCACGGTCCGGTTGTCGAGCGACTTGCCCGAGTCCCAGGCCGCGCGGGCGGCGAAGTCGCTCATCGCCAAGGAGACGACGTCGCCCTGCGGGATGGGCGGGAACGTGGTGGAGCCGTCGGCGCCCGACGAGCGGGTGGCGGCGGCGCGGTTGTCGCCGCGCATGACGGAGTCGGCGCCCAGGGCGGGCGGGGCGACCAGGAAGATCGCCAGCACCGGGAGCAGCAGCAGCCACGCGCTCTTCGCCGAGTGGTGGTGGTCGCCGTGCTCATCGGTGTGGTCGTCATGGTCACCGTGCGCGGCCGGGGCCAGGGCGGGTGCGGCACCGTCGCTGTCGGCGCCGAAGTTGAGCTTCACCGTCTTAGGGGCAGGCTCGCGCGACGACACCAGGTCACGCCCGATGGACACCGCCGCCAGACCGACCATGATCACGCCGCCCGCGATCAGCCAGTACTGGTGGGCGGGCTTGACGTAGAGCAGGTAGGTGCCGGTGAACGAGATCTTCAGCAGTGCACCGCCGACCAGGACCAGCAGGATGTTCTGCGTTTCGCGCCTCATCCGACACCCCCTAGGAAGATCACGCCTGAGATGACCGCGCACGCCACGGCCACGATGAACGTGGCGGGCGCGAAGCGGACCGCGAAGGACTTGCCGAAGGTGCCCGCCTGCAGGGCGAACAGCTTCACGTCGATGGCCGGGCCGACCACCAGGAACACGAGCTTGGGCAGCAGCGGCATGCCCGCGATGGAGGCGGCGACGAAGGCGTCGGCCTCGCTGCACAGGGCCAGCAGCACCGCGAGGACGGCCATGACGATGACGCCCAGGATGATCTGCTCGCCGAGCGTGTTGATCCAGGACCGCGGGATCGCGACGTTCAGCACGGCGGCGGTGAAGCCGCCGATGACCAGGAAGCCGCCCGCGTCGACCAGGTCGGCGCGGGAGGTCTCGAAGAACATCCGCCAGCGGGACCGGCCGTCCTGCTCGGGCAGCCTGCGCAGCGCCCGCTCGATGATCCACTCGGCCTTGCCGAAGCGGGCCCACAGCCAGCCCATGATGATCGCCGTGGCGAGCGAGCCGACGAGGCGGGCCGCGACCATGCCCGGGCTGTTCGGGAACGCGACGTTGGTGGCGACCAGGACGATCGGGTTGACCGCGGGCGCGGCCAGCAGGAACGCCAGCGCGACCGAGGTCGGGACACCCTGCTGCATGAGCCTGCGGGCCACCGGGACGGCCGCGCACTCACAAGTCGGCAGCGCCACGCCCGCGACACCCGCGACGGGGACGGCGAAGCCCTGCTTCTTCGGCAGCATCTTCTCGAGCGCCCGCGCGGGCACGAAGGCCGCGATGGCGCCGCTGATCATCACACCGAGCACCAGAAACGGCAGCGCCTGCACGCAGACGGCGACGAAGATCGTCGAGCCGGTCTGGATGGCCGGGACGTCGAGCCAGGAGGCCAGCCACTGCTGCCCGATCAGCGCGACGACCAGCAGGCCGCACAGCACCTCAAGGGACGTGATGCGCCGCTTGGGCTCCTCAGCCGTCTTGGTCTCGGCTCGGTCGACCACGGCGACACTGGACTCGGATGGCGCGGTGGCACCGTCCTGAGCAGGTGAAACGGCCTCGACTGGATCGGCTTTGTCAGCCGGTTCTTTGCTCATCAGCACTGGCTCCGGCGATGCAGGGGGGTCACGCGGCGAATGATGCCATCATGCGCATCACGTTGGGGAGTCCCCCGTAGCACTTTGTTCACTGGCTGTTCCCAGCAGCTCGGTGCGCAACTGTGAAGCAGTGGAAACGACCAGCATGAGCAGGGTGCCGAGCGCGCTGACCCCCAGGCCGTCGGCCGGGAAGGCGTAACGGAGGGTCACATCCATTCCCCGGTCCGTATGGACCACGCCGAGTGTGCCGAACAGCCCCTGCCCCGCCCGTTCGGCCGCGGAGATGGCCAGCGCGGGCTCGTCGGGCAGGTCCCAGGCGACCACGCAGGTCAGGCTGAGGACTGTGAGGCCCTCGGCGAGTTGCATCGCCTGCACGGCCGAGGGCACGTCGCCGTGGCGGAAGGTCAGCGCGCCGTCGTCGTCGACGTTGACGTCGTGGTAGCTCTCCAGGGCCTCACGGGCCTTGGTGAGCAGGTCAGCGGTGGTGACGGCCTCGCTGGTCATGCGCCTCCTCCTGGGTTGAGCTGGGCGGCCACCTCGGCCGAGTCGGCCGCGGCGCCGAAGCGGCGGTCGCGGCGCGCGTAGGTCTCGATCGCCTGCCAGAGGTGGAGGCGGTCGAAGTCGGGCCACAGGACGTCCTGGAACACCATCTCCGCGTACGCCGACTGCCACAGCAGGAAGTTCGACGTCCGCTCCTCCCCCGACGGCCGGATGAACAGGTCCACGTCGGGCATCTCGGGCTGGTACAGGTACTTCCCGATGGTGCGCTCGTCGACCTTCTCGGGGTTGATCTTCCCGGCGGCGGCGAGCCGGGCGATCTCGCGGGCCGCGTCACCGAGTTCGGCGCGGCCGCCGTAGTTGATGCACATGGCGAGGTTGAGGACGTCGTTGTCCTTGGTGCGCTCCTGCGCGGACTCCAGCGTGTTGATGACGCTGCGCCACAGCCGCGGCCTGCGCCCCGCCCAGCGGACGCGGACACCCATCTCGTCGAGTTCGTCGGTGCGCCGGCCGATGACGTCGCGGGAGAAGCCCATGAGGAAGCGAACCTCCTCGGGGCTGCGCCGCCAGTTCTCCGTGGAGAAGGCGTAGAGCGAGAGCCACCTGACGCCCATCTCGATGCAACCGCGCGCCGCCTCCACGACCTGCGCCTCGCCGCGCTTGTGCCCCTCGATGCGGGTGAGGCCGCGCTGGTTGGCCCAACGGCCGTTGCCGTCCATGACGATCGCGACGTGCTTGGGCACGAACTCGGCCGGGATCGCGGGTGGGCGGGCGCCGGAGGGGTGCGGATCCGGGGGCGCCACCGGGCGTCCCGATTCGCGCCTGCTGTCCCGCCGCCGTCGCAGCACCGCAACTCCCTCACTCGCCCGGATTGACCGCAATGACAGTACTTAGTCGGCCCGTGCGGGTGTTCGTTGCGTCCGTGGCAGCCGTGACATGGCGGCGGAAAGGTGATCCTTCCGTGTGGAATCGGCGCTCGGGAGGGGCTGGTGCGGAGAACGGGCGGATAGCGTCGGTCCATGGGGATCGAGACGACCGCGCGCAGCCGCGAACTCGGCGCGGCGCTGAAGAGGCACCGGGACAGCGCGGGTCTGAGGTGCGAGCAGGTCGGCGCGATGATGGGGTTGTCGGCGAACTCGGTGTCGCGGATGGAGCGCGGGCACCGGGTGCCATCGGAGATCGAGGCCACGATCTTCCTGGCCGTCTGCGGGGTGGGCAGACAGGAAATCGACGAACTGCTCGCGGTGTGCAAGGTGGGCGATTCGGAGGAATGCTGGCTTCGCCCGCACTCGGCACGTACCCCAGATGTTCTCAAAACACTCGTGTTCACCGAGGCGACGGCGATCGCCATCCAGAACTTCCAGCCGGTGCTGATACCCGGGCTGCTGCAAAGCGAGGACTATGCCGCAGCGGTCATGCGAGGGGTGGTGAACGTCGAGCCCGATGTGGTCGCGGATCGAGTGGCGGCGCGAATGAGCAGGCAGCGGCTTCTCTATCGGCAAGAGCCGCCCCAGTGCCACTTCTTCATCAACGAGGTCGCGTTGCGTTGCCCGGTTGGCGGTCCACGAGTCATGCACGAGCAGATGCTGAAGTTGCTGTTCGCATCGGATCAGCCACACATCACGGTTCGAGTGGTGCCTCTGAGCGCAGGCGCTCATGCCGGTATGCGTGGGCCATTCATGATGATGCGGTTCGCCGAGAATCGTCCGGTGGTTCATGTGGAAACCGAGGCGGCGAGCCTGTTCCATGAGAGCTCCGCCGACATCGAGCTGTATCAGGTCATTGTGTCGGAACTGTCGCGGTGCTCGCTGGATGAGGAAGAATCCCGATCGATGTTCGCCGCGTTGGCGAACGAACACGATCGGGCGCTTGGGGAGATCCGTGGCGGAATGGCGAGCCAGCTCGTTTAGCGACACAGGCAACTGCGTGGAGATCGCGTTCGAGGAGAGTGTGGGGGTGCGGGACTCGAAGGATCGGTCCGGGTCGCTACTGGACTTCCCGATCTCCGGCTGGGAGGCGTTCCTCGACTCGGCGGCGTTCGACCAGGGGTAGCGAGCGCAGTTGGCGTTCGAGGTGCCATTGCAGCAAAGCCGCCACCAGGCCACTCGCCTCACGCCGCGATGATTCCGTCGAACGTTCGGCGATGTCCCAGACGCCCGAGGCCAACGCATCCATAAGGGACAGCACCTCGAACGGTGGACTGGCCGAGCCCGGGGGCTTGCACTTGGGGCACACCGACCCGCCGGCGTGCACGCTGAACGCCCGGTGCGGGCCGGGGTCGCCGCAGCGGGCGCACTCGGTGATCGCCGGGGACCATCCGGCGAAAGCCATGGCGCGCAACAGGAACGCGTCCAGGACCAGTGAGGCGTCGCGTTGGCCGTCGGCCAGGGCGCGCAGTGCCCCGGCGACGAGCAGATACAGCCGGAAGACGGGTTCGCCCTCCTCGGCCGACATCCGGTCCGCGGTCTCCAGGACGACACACGCCGCGGTGTAGCGCTGGTAGTCGTTGACGATGCCCGCGCCGAACGCGTCGAGGGTCTGGACCTGGGTGATCACGTCGAGGGTCCGTCCGGTGTAGAACTGGACGTCGACGTGGGCGAACGGCTCGACTCGGGCGCCGAGCCTGGAGGTCGTGCGGCGCACGCCCTTGGCCACGGCGCGGACCTTGCCGTGCTTCTGCGTGATGAGCGTGATGATCCGGTCGGCTTCACCGAGTTTCTGCACGCGCAGCACCACGCCGGTGTCGCGATACAGGCTCACGGGGACATTCTCACACGTACAGCCGACTGAACGGTTCGAACGGCAGGTTCCGCGCCACGAACCACGCCGCGAGCACGCCCATCAGCACCGGCGGACCCCACCGCGGCCAGGTCACCGACTTGCCGCGGGCCCACTGGACCGCCGCCCAGACGAACAGCGGCAAGATCAGCAACGTGACCGCGTTGTAGTGGACCGCGTCGAGGACCCTGCCGTGGAGCAGGCTGTACACCATCCGCAGACCACCGCAGCCCGGACAGCACAGGCCGACCCACTTCGACGGGCACACCAGCCCACCGGGCGTCGTCGGGTCGGTGGCGAGCACGTAGGCGCACCCCGCGGCCACGCCCGCGCCGAGTGCCGCCCACCGGACGAACACCGGTCAGATCCGCGGGTGCAGCATGACCACGGTGCCAGCCACCCGGTCCGCCAAGCCGCGTCTGCACCGTTCGTCGAACAGCGGACTCACCACCGCCAGCAACCCGGCCGCGAAGGCACCCGCGCTTGCCAGGGAATCGGGAAGAAGGAGCCCAAGCAGCCCGTAGGCCACGATCGCGGCGGCGCCCGGCAGCGTCCAGTGGCCCACGGCGCGCAAGCCCGCCGACAGCCGACCTGGATCGGCGCCGGTCTCGGCGTCGACGACGCTGAGCCGCAGGAGCGACTTGCCCGGGGTGGATCCCCGGGTCGCCACGAGCGCGGTGTCGTAGACGATCCCGACAGCGGCGATCAGGAGGACGGCGAGCACCCCGTCGCCCGGCCGGATGAGGGTCGCCGCGATGGCCGCGGGAGCGGCCACGGCGACGGTGTCGATCAGGCGGGCACCGAACCGGCCCCCGACCGTCGCGAGCGCGACCTCGCCCAGCTCGCCGATCTCGACCCGTTCCAGGTCCGCGCGGTGTGCTGAGGCCAACTCAGAACCCCAGGCGGCGGAGCTGCTTGGGGTCACGCTGCCAGTCCTTGGCGACCTTGACGTGCAAGTCGAGGTACACCCGTGTGCCGAGGAGCGCCTCGATGTGCTTGCGCGCGGTCGAGCCGACCGCCTTGAGCCGCTCGCCCCGGTGTCCCAGGATGATGCCCTTCTGGCTGGGCCGTTCCACGTAGAGCAGCGCGTGGATGTCGAGCATGTCGTCGCGGCCTTCGCGCGGGTTCATCTCGTCGATCGTCACCGCGATGGAGTGCGGCAGCTCGTCGCGCACGCCCTCAAGCGCCGCTTCACGAATCAGCTCGGCGACAAGGGTCGCCTCCGGCTCGTCGGTCAGCTCGCCGCCCGGGTAGAGCTGCGGGCCCTCCGGCAGCCGCGCGACCAGGAGGTCGGTCAGCGTCTGCACCTGGAAGCCGTCGACCGCCGAGACCGGGATCAGCTCGGCGAACTCCATGACGTCCTGCAGCGCGATCAGCTGCTCGACGACCTGGTCCGGGGAGACGAGGTCGGTCTTGGTGATCACACCGATGATCGGGGTCCGCTTGGCCACCTTGGCCAGCTCCGCGGCGATGAACTTGTCGCCGGGGCCGACCTTCTGGTCGGCGGGCACACAGAACCCGACGACGTCCACTTCGGACCACGTCTCGCGGACGATGTCGTTGAGCCGCTGGCCGAGCAGCGTGCGCGGCCGGTGCAGGCCCGGGGTGTCGACGAGGACGAGCTGGGCGTCGTCACGGTGGACGATGCCGCGGATGGCGTGCCGGGTCGTCTGCGGCTTGCTGGAGGTGATCGCGACCTTGCTGCCGACGAGGGCGTTGGTGAGCGTGGACTTGCCCGCGTTGGGTCTGCCGACGAAACAGGCGAAACCGGATCGATGCCCTTCGGTGCTGCTGGTCACCGAGTCATTGTGCCTTTCGCTGTCCGGGCGGTGTGATTCGGTGCAGCTCAAGGGTGTCCGAGAGCGGCGCCACCCCAGGTCCGCCCGCTTTCAGCCACGCCTCGATGTCGTCGACGGCCGCGTCGCTGAGCACGAAGCCCAACCACACCGGCTTGCCGCCCTTCGCCTGCACGACGACCACATTGGACGTCTCGCAGGTGTCGAGGCACTCGGCGACCCGGACCGTGGCGCCGACCTCGGCGGCGACAGCGCGCAGCCGGGCCAGCTGGTAGCCGTGGTCGACCGTGGGGTGTTTCTTGACCGTCCCGCAGCAGCAGTCGCGGCAGACCGTGATCCGCAGCTTGCTCACCGCGCGATGGCGCCGGACGGGTCCGCGCGGTAGACGGGAGCGTCGGCGTTGAGGTCGCGCACGGCGGCCAGCGAGTCGGGGTCGATGTCACCCGATTCGGTGACGACGGCGGCGGCTTCGAGGCCTTCGGCGCCGCTGGACACGGCGGCGGCCACGGCGGCCTGCAGCGCGGTCAGCTTGAGCGACGGCAGCGCCACCGTGGCGGCGGCGTAGGTCCGGCCGTCGGTGTCACGGACGGCGGCGCCCTCGGCGGCACCGGTCCGGGCCCTGCTCGACCGCGCCAGGGTCACGATCTTGGCGTCCTCAGGGTCCAGCTCAGCCACGCTCGGGGCTCCTCTCCTGTTCCTCTTCGACGTCGGACTCCGCGCGCCGCACGACCACCGAGGTGATCCGCATCCGGCCGCGCGCGTCCTTCCCGCCCTCGGCCCGGAACCGTAGCCCGGCGATCTCCGCCTCCGCACCGGGCAGTGGCACACGTCCCAGTCGCTGGGCGAGCAGACCGCCGACGGTCTCCACGTCCTGGCCGTCGAGTTCCAGGCCGAACAGGTCACCGAGATCCTCGACCGCGAGCCGGGAGCTGACCCGGCACGCGCCGTCGTCGAGGTGTTCGACCGGCGGACGCTCGTCGGTGTCGGACTCGTCGGTGATCTCGCCGACGATCTCCTCCAGGATGTCCTCGATCGTCAGCAGACCGGCGGTGCCGCCGTATTCGTCGACCGCGATGGCCAAGTGGTTCTTGGACTTCTGCATCTCGCGAAGCAGGTCGTCGACAGGCTTGGTGTCGGGCACGAACGCCGCCACGCTCATCACGTCGGCGGTCCGCTGCAGTTCGGCTGCCGACTCCATGGACGCGCGGACCAGGTCTTTGAGGTTGACCACACCGACGATGTCGTCGACGGTCTCACCGATCACCGGCAGCCGCGTGTAGCCGGTGCGCAAGGACAGGGCGAGGGCTTGGCGGACCGACTTGGTCTGCTCGATCCACACCATCTCGGTGCGGGGCACCATGACCTCGCGCGCGATCGTGCCGCGCAGCTCGAACACCGAGTGGATCATCTCGCGCTCGTCGGCGTCGACGACTCCGCGTTCCTCGGCCAGGTCGACCAGCTCGCGCAGTTCGACCTCGGAGGAGAACGGTCCCTCGCGGAACCCCTTACCGGGGGTGATCGCGTTACCGATGAGGATCAGCAGCCGGGACAACGGCCCGAGGACTGTGCCTAGAGCCCTTACCGGCCCGGCGGCGACAAGCCCGACGCCGTACGGGTGCTGACGGCCGATCGTGCGCGGTCCGACGCCGACGAGGACGTAGGACGCGACGATCATCCCGACCGCGGCGACGAACCCGGCGAACCAGCCCGGCGTGATCGAGCGCAGGCAGATCACCGCCACCAGGACGGTCGCGGCCAGTTCACAGCTCAGCCGGAGCAGGAGCAGCAGGTTGATGTGGCGCGGCCGGTCGTTGACCACGGCCAACAGCTGCCGCGCACCCCGCCGGCCCATGCGGAGAAGGCCTTCGACGCGCGCTTTGGACGCGGCCGACAGCGCCGCGTCGGCGGCGGCGAAACAGCCCGCCGCGAGGATCAGCAGGACCGCGATGACCAGGAGACCGGCCGAGTCGGCTGACACGGTGTTCAGAGTTCCCCGGTCTTGTCCGACTCGCTGAGTCCGACCGCGCCGAGCAGCTTGTCGTCCTCGACCCGCTGCGCCGCGCGGCGCTTGGCCTCGGCGGCGGCCGTGCGGAAGTCGGCCAGGATGCGCTTCTGCAGCGTGAACATCTCACGCTCCTCCGCGGGCTCCGCGTGGTCGTAGCCGAGCAGGTGGAGCACGCCGTGCACGGTCAGCAGGTGCAGCTCGTCGATCAGGCTGTGACCGGCCTTGCGCGCCTGGTCCTTGGCGAAGGCCGGGCACAGCACGATGTCGCCGAGCAGCGCCGGACCGGCCTCGGGCGCGTCGGGTCGCCGGGCGTTCTCCAACTCGTCCATGGGGAACGCCATGACGTCGGTCGGGCCGGGCAGATCCATCCAGCGTTCGTGCAGGTCGGACATCACGTCCAACTCCACGAGCAGCACCGACAGCTCCGCCAGCTTGCTGACGTTCATCCGGTCCAAGGCGAAGCGGGCCGCCGCGACGATGGACGCCTCGTCGACCGCCACCCCTGACTCATTGGCGATCTCGATACTCACGGGCTCATTGTCCCCAGTCGGCTCAGCGGCCCTGCCTGCGGCCACCCGCACGGACCGGGCCTCGGTGGGTTTCCTCGGCTTCGTCCTGCACGACCTGCCAGCGCTCGTAGGCGTCGACGATGTCGCCGACGAGCTTGTGCCGGACCACGTCGGAGCTGGTGAGCAGGGCGAAGTGCACGTCGTCTACGCCGTCGAGGATCTCCTTGACGACCTTGAGGCCGCTGCGCTGCCCGCCGGGGAGGTCGATCTGGGTGATGTCGCCGGTGACCACGATCTTGGAGCCGAAACCCAGCCGGGTCAGGAACATCTTCATCTGCTCGGGCGTGGTGTTCTGCGCCTCGTCGAGAATGATGAACGCGTCATTGAGGGTGTTGTGCGTCAGCAGGTAGTCCTCGGTGACGTAGAGCGAGTCGGCTGCCGCCACTTGGATGCACACCGCCTCGGCGCGACCTGCGGGCTCAATGCTGTCGATGAAGCGCATCGGCCGTCCGCCGCCCCCGGCCGCGCGGTAGGTGTCGCGCTTACGGGTGAGTCGGAACGGTTCGACGCCCGCAGGGAGACGGATGTCGATGGTGTATGCGTCGTGTCGGTAAAGCACTTCGCGGCCGCCTGCCCGCCCGGGCTTGCGCCCCTCGGCCTTCCTCAGGCGCGAGTACGCGACCCCACCCAGCGACCGGACCAATTGGATCACGTCTCGATTAAGCAGCGGAGATGTCGTCGTGTACTGGATCCGGCACGTACGCCCAAGCTGGGTGACTGGCCCACCGTCGGTGTCCAGGAGCCCCTGGAGCAGGGACAGTCGGACCCCGGCACTGTTCTGGAGATACACATCTGGAATGAACTTCGTGTGTGAGCGCGTGCCGTTAAGAGACCACGAGCGCAGCACCGCGGTCACCGGATTTTCCAGTGTGATGACGTCGCCGGGGGCCCGCACACGGTTCAAGGTGTAGTTCACCCGGTCCTTCCACCGCACCGCGATACCGGGAAGAGCGGCGTCGAGAGCGAGGGCAAGTTCTGGGTCGTTGGTAGCGAAAGCGGGAGTGGTCGAGCCGGTCAGGCAGCCGTCGCCCAGCAGCAGGCCCAGAGCGTAGGGATCCATAGGGACGGTCTGCTCCGGCTGACACACCGGTGCGCCGAGAAGCGGTAGCTCGTATCGCCTCGCATGGGCCGCCCGGAGATTCCCGATCATCGCCTTGGTCTCCAAGACCCGCCAAGGCTTGTTCCGACGGCGGTCTGAAGCGGTCCTGACGGTCCAGAGATGCTCACCGCAGCACAGGGTCGATGCCCCGTCCTGAGCGGTAACGCGGTAGATGTCCTTTTCACCCTGCGGGTACACACCAAGAACCGGGGTTGGTTCACCGGTCGAGCCGATGACCAGGTCACCGACTTCCAACTCACCGATAGGCCGGAAGCCATCAGGGGTCAGCACGTTCGTGGTGACCGGTTGCGCTCGGCCCCGCATATATGCGAGGGGCGCGACCTCGATGGTGCCCGCCTGCATGAGCCGCGGGATCGACTCCGGCTCGATCATGTCGTGCAGAGCGTCGTAGAGCGGGCGCAGGTACGGGTCGATCTTGTCGAACAGCGTGCCGGGAAGGAAGCCGAGCCGCTCCCCCGCCTCGACCGCCGGGCGGGTCAGGATGATCCGGGTGACCTGCTTGGCCTGCAGCGCCTGCACGGCCTTGGCCATCGCCAGGTACGTCTTGCCGGTGCCCGCGGGGCCGATGCCGAACACGACGGTGTTGGCGTCGATGGAGTCGACGTAGCGCTTCTGGTTGAGCGTCTTCGGGCGGATGGTGCGACCGCGCCGGGACAGGATGTCGAGGCTCAGCACGTC
>NZ_JBOHGC010000126.1:0-36545 GCF_050699995.1 Actinokineospora sp.
GGGCAAGGCGGTCGCCGCTGAACCGCTGGTCTCGGTCGAGCGGATCGGCGACGCGCCCGCCCGGCCGCTTCCACCCGCGGACCGCCCGCTCGCCGGTGTCCGCGTGCTTGACTTGACCCACGTCATCGCCGGTCCCGTCTGCGGCCGCACCCTCGCCGCTCACGGCGCCGATGTCCTGCACGTGGGCGCCGCGCACCTGCCGACCGTGCGTCCCTTGGTGATCGACACGGGCTTCGGCAAACGCACCTGCCACCTCGATCTCCGGCAAGACGGACACCGCGAGACCCTGCATGGGCTCCTGGCCGACGCCGACGTCATGGTGCAGTCGTTCCGCCCGGGCACCTTCGCCGGCAAGGGATTCGGCCCGAACGACCTGCCGTCGGCGGTGATCCTGGTCAGCCTGTCCGCGTATGGCCACAGTGGACCTTGGCGGCAGCGGCGCGGCTTCGACAGTCTCGTCCAACTCGCCACGGGGATCGCGACGGAGTCCGACGGCGAGCTGGTCTCCCTGCCCGCGCAAGCGCTTGACCACGGGACCGGCTGGCTGGCGGCCTATGGCGTCCTCGAAGCCCTCCGACGGAGATCAGTCGAAGGTGGCACCTGGCACGTGCGGGTTTCCCTGGCCCGCACGGCGTTGTGGCTCGACGGACTCGGTCGGGTGGACTCCGTCGAGGAGCCAGGCTTCGCCGAGCCATATTTGTCCGAAATGGACAGTGACTTCGGGGTTGTCCGGCACATTCGCTTCCCGGGAACGATGCCGGGGTCGCCCCCGGCGTACGGTCATGAACCCCGTACACCCGGCGGCGACCCCGCATCCTGGTGGTAGCCCTACTTCAGCTTGTACGCCCGGATGATCGTCTGCTCGACCGACCCGCCGCGCCCGTCCTGCGCGGTGGCGCGCAGTGACACGGATTTCGCCTCAGCCGGGTGGAAGAGCAGCGCGGTGTTGTTGGCGACAGTCGCCCGCTGCCACGTCTTCCCCTCGTCGTAAGACACTTCGACGCCGAGTTTGCGTGGTGTGACAGTCGATCCGTCTTCGAGCTGCATGCTCACCGGCAGGAGGAACGGCCTGCCCGCGCGGGCACTGTTGCTCTCGTCCACCGTGCCGTCGAAGCGCAGCACCGACAACGGGATGATCTTGTCTCCGGACTTGGAGCTGAACGTCCACGCGGCCGACACCGTGGTGCTCACGTCGAACAGCTCGCCCCGGACCCCTTCCGTGGTGAGTCGGTAGGCGCCTGCCGCCGCGGGCACCTCGAACAGTCCGTAGCCTGCCCCTTCGCTCTCGCCGATCTTGACACCGTCGCGGTAGAGAGCCGTCTTGCCGGTGGCGACGGTGAATCCGGCGTTGCCGCCGCCGTCGCCGAAGAGGCCGATCCCGAAGCCGAGCTGGTCCTCCGACCGCTCGGCCCAGGGGTACGGTGATCGCGGCAGTGCCGGGCCGAAGATCGCCACCGCCATCCGCTCCTGGTAGGTCCGACCGGCGCGCAATGGCTTGGGCGTCGAACGGAACGCGCCGATGGCCGCCGACGGGTCGCCGATCATCACCTCGGACGCCCACTCCGTGTTGTCCGTTGAGAAGAACTCGGTGAGGCCACTCGGCAGCGTGACGTCGCGCCAGATCGCCCAGCCGCCGCCCCGCCCGTCCGGATAGTGGGGAAACGTCAACCGAATGCCGGTCGTCGCGTTGGCGGTCGGCTGCCCGAGCGCCGTGCGCACGGTTGCCACGTCGGCGGGCCGGTACGTCTTCTCCAGCCCGGTCGGCACGGACTTCGGCTGGAAATGGGCCAGTCCGTAGAAGTCCTTGCCCGCCATCCACGACGTGTTCAGCGTCCACAGGAACTGGTCCGCGGGCAGTTCCGGCCCGACATGGGCGGTGTAGATCTGCTCCGCCCTTTCCGCGAGCCCGGACACCCCGATCGCCCCGTGCGCACTGTTGAGCTCATAGCCCGCGGAGGCCAGCACGGACACCGCCGCCGGATCCGGCGCGACGACCTTGAGCTGCTTGGCGACTCGGGCGTCCACCACCAGTTCGGTGTCCTTGGACAGGGTGAAGCCCGGGTCGGTGACCACGTGTGATGCCGTCGCGTAGGCGAAGAACGTGTCGACCAGGTACCGCCCCTTCGGCATCCGCTGGGAGATCACACCATCAGGACTGTGCAGAAAGGACAGTCGGCCCGTGTCGAGCGCGAAGACCAGCGTGTAGGCATCCGGCGACGGCTTGCCGTCGAGACCGAGGAAGGTCGCCTTGAGCTGGTAGCTCTCGACCTCGCGGTCCACCCCGACCGGCGTGCGAGTCGCTGTCTCGCCGGACGTCGCGACGACCGTGCCCGAGTAGGCGCCGTCGACCGAGCCGAGGCGTGTGTCCGAGGTGACGCCGACCGTCGCGGTGCCGCCCGCGGGAACCTCGACGCGGTCCCGCGACAACGTGATCATCCCAGCGGGCGCGGGCTTTCCGTCGGGACCATGAACGTCGACGGTCAGGTCCAGGGTCACCGGCGTGGTGCCGCCATTGCGGTAGGTGATCTCCTTCGACACCGGCTGGTCGTCGTCATGCGGCCACTGCGGCACGCCGAAGCTGACCGACGTGGGATCGCTGGTCACGTTCTGCGCCAGCGCCTTCGGCGCATCGATCCGACCGGATCCCTGGGCGTACACGGATTCCCCGGCCTTCGGCTTGGCCGATCCGGTCAGTGCCGCCTTGAGCTGCCCGCCGGTCCACTGTGGATTCTTCTGGGCCAGCAGCGCGGCCGCGCCCGCCACGTGCGGGGTCGCCATCGAGGTGCCTGACATCGACACGTAGCCCGGCTCCACGGGATTCCCGGCGAAGCCCTCCTTCGCCTGCGCGGCAACGATCTGCGAGCCTGGCGCGGTCACGTCGGGTTTGATGCCGCCGTCGCCGACGCGCGGGCCGCGGCTGGAGAAGAACGAGAGCGTGTCGTCGCGCTCGACCGAGCCCACCGTCAGCGCCGCGTCCGCGCTGCCCGGTGAGCCCACCGTGCCCGCATACGGGCCCGAGTTGCCCGCCGCGATGACGAACAGCGTGCCGTGGTCGGCCGTGAGCCGGTTGACCGCCGCTTCCAGCGGGTCCACCTCGGCCGTGTCCTCCCCGCCGAGGCTCAGGTTGACGATGTCGGCCCCTTGCGCGGCGGCCCACTCCATCCCCGCGATGATCCACGACTCCTGGCCGAAGCCCTGGTCGGAGAGGACCTTCCCGTCGAGCAGCTTGGCGCCGTGGGCCACGCCCCGGTACTTCGACCCACCACCGGCGATCGTCGACCCGACGTGTGTGCCGTGGCCGACCCGGTCCACCGCGTCGGCTGAGTCGGTGAAGTTCTGTTCCCCGACTTCGCGCCCGGCGAGATCGGGGTGGGTCTGGTCGACCCCGGTGTCGAGCACCGCCACGGTGACACCGTCGCCGGTCAGGCCCGCCTGCCACGCCGCGGGCGCCCCGATCTGCGCGGTGCTGCGGTCGAGGCTTGCCTTGTGCCGGGCGTCGAGCCACACCTTGCCCGGACCCGCCACCAGGGACCGCCAGGACTGGCCCAGCGAAGACTTCTCGGCGGCGACCGCGCGGGCCCCCGCTGAAGGCAGCTCACGCACGGTACGCACGCCCGCCGAACGCGGCGTCGGGCCGGTCAGGATCAGCGGCAGGTCACCGCGGCCGTCGCCGTAGCCCGCCTCGACCAGGCCGGTCACGTCGAACAGCCGCGGGTCGAGCTTGCCCGACGAGACCAGCGGCAGCGCGTCGGCCGGGATGACGTTGAGCCGCCCCTTGACCGTGTACGTGCGGAACGCGATCCGTTCGCGGCCTTTGCCCGGCAGCACAGCCGGTCTGCCCGCCGAGAGCAGCACGCGGTCGCCGGTGATCAAGGTGACCGCCCTGGCGTCGTTCGTGGGCGGCCGTGGTGGCTCCGCCGTGGCCGCGGTCGTGCCTGCGGCCACCAATCCGATCGCGATAGCGAGAGAAATAGGTCGTTTCATCTGTCGCACCAGCCCCCACCGGTCAGGAAAATGACAACGCAAGGGCTGACGACAGGTGACGCGCAATTCCCCCAGAATCAAGCCCCAGTAATTTCGAAGTTAATGAGATTCAGGCGCCCGCGCATCGCCCGATCGGGTGGCCCGGGTGGTGCCGACAGGGTCGACACCACCCGGTGTGCCCGGCCACCGGCTCGCGAGAGCCCGCGAGAACCGTTGCCCCGGCCGGGAACTCAGGTGCGACGCCACCACCGGCGTTTGGGTTCCGTCAGGTGACCACCGGCGATGAGCCACTCGGTGAACGCCGCCGCGTCCTCGCGGGCGCGGGAGCCCACGATGCGCGGATTGGCGCGCGCGTACTCGTCGAAAAGGGGACGGTAGCGCTCCTCCAGCTCGCCCGCGACGTCAGGCGCGAGTTGGGCGACGACCCGCCTGCGCTTGGCCAGCAAGGCATCGGCCTCGACCCGCAGTGCGTGCTCGTCGAAGCCAGCGGGGGCCGGGCCGCCTGCCAGCAGTGCCCGCAGCAGCGCGGCCTGTTCCGCGGCCAGGCGCTCCCGCGCGTCGCTCACGCCGTGGCCGCGAGCACGCCGCGGATGGCGTCGAGTTCGGCCAGCAGCGCGGAATCCGTCGGGTACAGGTCGTCGCGTTCCAACAGGACACCCGGCGGCCGGACCCGGGAACACAGTTCCCGCAACACATCCAGCACACCGGACGGCACCGGGTGGGCGTGCGTGTCGTGGTAGACGCCGTCGCGTTCGACTCCGCCCGCCACGTGCACGTAGGCGATCCGGTCCAGCGGCAGCCCGTCGAACAGGTCGGCCGCGTCCTGCCCCAGGTTCCGGGCGTTGGCCCACATGTTGGCCACGTCGATCAGCAGCAGGCACCCGGTCCGCTCGACCAGTTCGGTGAGGAACTGCGCCTCGGTAAGCTCCTCGTCGGGCCACCGCAGCAGGGCCGCGATGTTCTCCAGCGCCAGCGGCACCCCCAGCGCCGCTTGTGCCGTCTTCACGTTCGCGGTCAACACCTCGAGGGCGTCGCGGGTGCGCGGCACCGGCATCAGGTGCCCCGAGTCGAGCCCGCCCGCCCGGACGAAACACACGTGGTCGCTGGCCATCGGCGCGCCCAGCGCGTCGGCCACCGCGGCGAGGTGGTCGATCCGGGCTCCGTCGACAGGATCGGCTCCGCCGAGCGAGAGGGACACGGCGTGGGGGAGCACGGGAATGCCCCGGTCCAGCAGGACCCGCAGCGACTCCGGGAGGTGGTCGTGGTGGATGTTCTCCGCCACGACCTCCACGAAGTCGATTCCCGGCATCCGCTCCACGGTCAGGTCGATCTCCGACCGCCAGCCGATGCCCACCCCGAGCTCACCCACGCCGCTCACCTCTGTCTCATCCGCCGCAACCGCCGCCGCCGCCGCAGCTGCTTCCGCCACCGCCGCACGACGATCCTGCCCCGGATGAGGACCCCGATCCACACCCCGACCCCGACGAGGCGCTCGATTCGGTCATCGCCTGCTTCTGCGCCTCCAACGCCATGGCCACCTCGGTGTCCGGGTGGGCGGCGAGGCCGCTGAGCGCGACCACGCCGACCACACCGGCCATCCCCCCGAGCAGCACGGCCTCATCACCCACCCGCGACCGCTTCCCGCGGGCCTCCGCGAGCACCCGTTCCCCCGCGTACGTGAGGGCGGGCACGGACTTGCGGTAGAGCAGGACCGTCATCACCGCGGTGGCGACCAGGGCCAGCGTGAGCCACCCGATCGGCCGCCCCTCGGCCAGCCCGTTCGTCCACCGCGCGCCCCCGACCACGAACAGCACGGTCAGCGGCAGGACACACCAGCGTGCCCGGACCGCGTCCTCGCCGACGAGCAACCCCTTGCGGGCCAAGCCTTCGCCGAGCTTGCGCACGGCGTCGTCCCGGCCGACCTTGTCGACGAGCAGACCGATGCTGCGTTCGTGGTAGCGCCGGATGTCCGACATGACGGCCTGGTCGATCGGGTCCGTCGCGGTGGACCCCTCGACCACCCGCACGGTTCCCTTACGGCTCGGCCGGACCTTGTCCCGGTCGATCAACCTGGCCACGGCGGTCTCGACGACGCGCCGAGCGCCACCGGCCAGGCACGCCAGCTCGTCGACCGTGAGCTGACCAGGCCCGATCGCCCCACTCGCCGCCCGGGAATCGGCGGACCCCGCGCGGACCATGATCCGCACCGCCAATGCGAACAGCAAAGCGAAAGCGAAAGCGACCAAGTAGATTCTCAGAAAATCCGGTCCCGCGATTCCCCACGGCTCATTCATCTCGATCCCCCTCACGCCAAGTTGCCCTGACGTCACCCATGCTGTTCGCGGTGTGACCGCGCGCACAAGGGATCTTGATTCAGATTTAGGGAAGCCGTGGGTCAGATTTAGGCTTCTTGAGCCGGACTTGAGGTATCGGGCACCAGGCGCAGCGAAATCGAGTTGATGCAGTACCGCTGGTCGGTCGGCGTCGGGTAGCCCTCGCCCTCGAAGACGTGCCCGAGGTGGCTGTGGCAGGTCGCGCACAGGACCTCGGTGCGCACGGCGCCGAACTGGCGGTCTTCGCGCAGCATGATGGTGTCGCCCGCGAGCGGGGAGAAGAACGACGGCCAGCCGCAGTGCGACTCGAACTTGGTGTCGCTGCGGAACAGCTCCGCCCCGCACGCGCGGCACTGGTAGACCCCGACGGTCTTCGCATCGGTGTACTCACCGGTGAACGGGCGCTCGGTCCCGGCCTGGCGCAGCACCGCGAACTCCTCCGGGTTGAGCTGTGCCCGCCATTCCTGCTCGGACTTCACGACCTTCGGGGTGGCGCCGACAACGGGTTTCACGAGTTCTCTCCTCCAAGCGCGCACGGGTTCAGCCCAGCAGCATGCTGAAGATGAACACCAGCGTGTCCCACGCGGCGACGATGACGCCGAGCAGGATCAATGTCACCACGATGCCCGCGGTGACGCGGTAGTGGCCACCGAGGCGGTTCGCCGCGTCGGCGAAGTCGCCGACGCCGCCGATGTAGCCCTCGACGGTGTAGCCGGGCCGCACCCGCTCGACCCGGTCGAGGTGCTCGGCGAACGCCCTGGCCTCGGGGTCGTCGGGGTCCAAGCCGATCAGGTCGTCGGCGAAGCGGCCCGGCGGACCCGGGCGCGGCTCATCGTCGGCTGTCCCGGAAGAACCTGTCGCGACCATGCTTCAACGGTAACCCGAACGTGGTTACCTGTCGCCCAACTTGCGCTCCTCGATCGCGCCCGCCTCGGCCTTCAGGTGGACGAACGAGGTGAAGCCCCACTCCTCGAGCCTGCCGAGCTGCGCGCCGAACTTGCCGCGCCTGCGGATCGGCGACACGGACCGGCCGTCTGCGCGCAGCTCGCGCGCCGTGCCGGTGACCCGCGCGAGCGGGACCTCGGCTTCGTAGAGCACGGCGACGGACTCGCCGCGCGCCTTCCCTTCGAGCAGGTCGACGATGCGCTCGAAGCCGATGGAGAACCCGCAGGCGGGCACGTCACGGCCCAAGGAGCGGCCGATGAGCTTGTCGTAGCGCCCGCCGCCCGCGACCGAGCCGGAGGAGCCGGGGTGCACGATCTCGAAGATCTGACCGGTGTAGTAGCCCATGCCGCGGACCAGCGTCGGGTCGAATTCCCAGGTCAGCTGCCTGGTCTCGGCCAGCGAGCGCAGCGCGTCGGCGGTGGCGGACAGGTCGGCGACGACCTCCTCGGACAGGCCGGGGACCGACGCGGTGAGCTGGTCGGCGAGCTTGGCCGGGTCGATGCCCTGCAGGCCGGTGATGCTCGCCTGCAGCTGGTCGATTCGGTCGACCTCAAGCCCCCGACCCGCGAGTTCGGCGCGCACGCCGTCCCAGCCGACCTTGTCCAGCTTGTCGAGGGTGATGAACAGGCCGGTCCACTCCGACTCCGGCAGGCCGATGCCCTCAGCCAGGGCGGACAAGAACCGGCGGTCCGATACGCGAACCGTGGTGCCGTCGAGCCCGACCGCGGCCAGCGCCTCGGTGGTGGCCTCGATCAGCTCGACCTCGGCGAGCACCGACTCCTCACCCAGCATGTCGATGTCGCACTGGTAGAACTGCCGGTAGCGGCCCTTCTGCGGGCGTTCGGCGCGCCATACCGGGCCGACCTGGAACGAGCGGAACGGCTGCGGCAGGGTCGCCTGGTTGTTGCCGTAGAACCGGGTCAGCGGGACCGTGAGGTCGTAGCGCAGGCCGAGGTCCACCAGCTCACCCAGCGTGGTGTCGGCGGCGACGGTCTCGTCGAGGCCGCGGCGCAGGACCCGGTAGATCAGCTTCTCGTTCTCGCCGCCCTGGCCGCCGGTGAGGCGCTCGATGTTCTCCAGGGCAGGCGTCTCGATGCGCTGGTAGCCGAAGCGGTGGTAGACCTCGGTGATCTGGGCCAGGACATGGTCGCGCACGGCGACGGTCGCGGGCAGCAGGTCACGGGTGCCCCTGGCGGGGCTGTTGTCCATCTTCACCGGTACGGGTTCCTCGCAGATCGCGGTAGCTTTGACGACCAGTACGGTACCGGGGCTGTGGATGGATCCGCGCGTGCATTGCCCCGTCGCCGTAGTCTGGGGCGGTGGCAACAGAGGCTGTGGAGATCACCGTCGGCGACCGCGCCGTGCGAGTGTCCAATCCGGACAAGCCGTACTTTCCCGAGCTGGGGCTGACCAAGCGCCAGATCGTCGAGTACTTCCTGTCGGTGGGCGACGGCATCCTCGGCGCCCTGCGCGAGCGCCCGACGACGCTGGAACGTTGGCCTGGCGGCGTCTTCGAGGGCGCGAAGCTGTCCACCAGGGGCGACAACCGGGGCGACGCGTTCTATCAGAAGCGCATCCCGAAGGGCGCTCCCGAGTACGTCGAGACCGCGCGCATCGCCTTCCCCAGCGGGCGTTCGGCGGACGAGGTCTGCCCGACGGAGCTGGCGGTGGTGGCGTGGGCGGTGAACCTGGGCACCATGACGTTCCACCCGTGGCCGGTCAGCCGGGCCGACGTCGACCGGCCCGACCAGCTGCGGATCGACCTCGACCCGCAGCCGGGCACCGACTTCACCGACGCGGTCAAGGTCGCGTTCACCGTGCGGGAGCTGCTCGCAGAGCACGGTATCGAGGCGTTCCCCAAGACCTCCGGTGGCCGTGGCGTGCACCTTTACGTGCCGATCGAGCCGCGCTGGACCTTCGTCGAGGTCCGGCGGGCGCTGATCGCCTTCGGCCGCTCGGTGGAGCGGCGGATGCCGGACGAGGTCACGATCAAGTGGTGGAAGGAGGAACGCGGGTCGCGCATCTTCATCGATTACAACCAGATGGCTCGCGACCGCACGATCGCCTCGGCGTACTCGATCCGCCCGACGCAGCGCGCGCTCGTCTCCGCCCCGGTGACCTGGGACGAACTGGGGGATGTGCACCCGGAGGACTTCTCAGTGCTCACGATGCCCGCCCGGTTCGCGCAGGTCGGCGACTTGCACGCGCCGGTCGCGGAGAAGGCGTTCTCGCTGGAGCCACTGATCGAACTGGCGGACCGCGACGAGCGCGACCACGGGTTGGGCGACCTGCCTTATCCACCGGACTACCCGAAAATGCCGGGGGAGCCCAAGCGGGTCCAACCCTCGAAAGCCCGTGACGACACCTGACCGCTGAGGCCCGCAGCGCACCGGGTGCCTCCCGGTGCCGACCATCCCGCTCGGTCGCCATCAAAGCGACCGAGCCGCGCCGGCGAGCCGGCGCCATGTCACATTGCTCGCCCTGCGCTGTGCCGACTGGGTGCCGCAGGTCCGCTCCCGTGCTCGGGAGGTGGTGCTGCGCTGTCCGGCCGAGTCACCGAAAGTCGCCTTCGAGGCGCTCGCACCGGTGGCGTTCGCCCTGGTCAAGCGGGCCTCGGGGACGTGGCTGGCCGGCGTGTTGGATGAGCACCTGCGGGACGGACCGCCCGAGGTCCTGGCCTGGGCGCTCGACTCGCGGGATCGGGCCGTCCGCCGTGCGGCGTATCGGGTCGCGTTGGGGCAGTTGCCCATCGAACGGCTGCTGCGCGCGGTGCGCTCCGACGATGACATCGCCATCCGGGTGCGCTGCGCGGAGGCCGTGATCCGCGTGGGGGATCCGGCCATCACCCGTGCGCTGCTGTCGAGCCGGACCGCTGGGGTACGCGCGGACGCCGTGCATGCGATGGGTCTGGCGGGTGAGACCGCCGCCGCCGAGGCCCTCGGCGGTCTATCGCGCGTTGCGGCGATTGGGTGACACACCGGTCGACCTGCTCGCGCCGATGCTCGCCGACCGGTCGCCCTTGGTGACGCGACGGGTGGTGCTGTCGCTGCGCGGTCGTGAACTCGATATGTCGTTTCTGTTGCGCCACTGAGTGTCGACGAGGATGCCTTCCTGGGTGGCCGGGCACGCGCGGGTATCGCCGCCTGGCTCAGAAACAGCGCCGCGACGTCCTACTTGGCGGCCACCGCGGAAAGCGTCACCCGAGTGGACGCACTGCTCCGGGCGTCGACGGCGTTGGATGAACACCAGGTCTCGCTGCTGCGGTTCCACCTGGGTCTGCACCGGTAGAGACGGGAATTTGTCGGTCCCTTCCTTTACACTGCAAGGAAGGAAGGGAGACCGCGATGGCTGGTTCGTACCTCGTGCGCTACGTCGGCGGTCCCCTGGACGGCCGGGTCGACACGTTGGCGGCGTCGCCGGAGAGTCCGCGGTCGACGGTGACCCACGTCCATCTTCATGGCGGGCCCAAGATCGTGCACCACTACGACCTGCACTACGCGGTCGAATATGGTTGCGAATACCGGCTCCGCGAACACTGAGTCCTAAGTGGACTGTTTGGCGAGGATCATCAGGCACAGCTCGCACCGAGGGCTGTCATCGCCTTGCGGCGCGAGGTCCGGCGGCGCGGCATGGGTGCATGACGCCCGGTAGTGCTGGTGGGCCAGCCGGGCACCGGGGGCAACGGGAAACGCGTGCAGCTCGCCGTCGTAACAGCTGCGCCACCAGAGATACCGCACCGTCATCTTCGGCAATGTAAGCCTGCCGCCCGCCCACGGCATCCGGTGCCGTCCGAACGGGTGGCACCGACTGTCGGACCCACCGGGCACACTACGTGCGGATCAGTGCACCGGGAGGAAATGAATGGCGAGGGCGGCGTCGCTGTCGACCGAAGAGGTCGAGCGACTCAGGGGTGACGTGGCGGCGGGCAAACCCGCGGGCGTGTGGTTCACGGCGGCGGCCGTGGGGGTGACGGCAGGCCAGTCGGGCAAGGTCATCGACTTCACCGAACCCGCGGAAGGCGACTTCATCCAGGTGCGGCCCACCGGCTCCCGTGACGAACTCACCTTCTCACCGGCGGAGTTGACCCTGGTCAAGCCGCCACCGAAGCCGAAGCAGGCCCCCGCCCCGGTTGTGGTCGAGCCGGTAGTCGCCGCGCCACAGGTGGTGGTCGGCATCGAACCCGCCCCGGTGGTGCGCAAGCCGCCGCCCCACAAGCCGGCGGAGGTGACGGTCACGCTGCACTCGACGCTGGAGGGCGAGTGGACCGTGGATGTGCTGGTGGGGAAGAAGCGGGTGGTCCGATGGGAACCGGTCCCGGCAGGTGACGTCGCGCGGGCGGCGAAGTCGCTGCCCGTGGGAGTCGGGGAGGCGATCGGGACGGCTTTGGAGGCGGCGAAGCGGCGGCAGTTGGCCCGGGTGGAACAGCTGAAGGCAGAGCTGGACGCGGCGCAACGGGCATTGCGGGACCTGGGCTAGCCCGGCGCTGACACGGGTCGCGAACCGCAGGGTTGTTGGTGTCCACGGAAAGCGGTGGACCCCTCTGGCTTGATTGCCGATGGCCAGGACGCAAGCCAACGCGAATCAGGGCGGGCAGACAGTCCCATCACGAGGAATCTTGCCGTCGCTGAAGAACGTGTAAACCGTGTCCGTGGCACAAGGTGAGGCGCCGAGTGCGCCGTGGCCGCTTCCCTGCCACGACACCAGCACCGCCGTCGCCAGCTGCTGGGCCGCGTGTTGGGTGCCTGCGTGGGGGGTGACCGCGTCCGTGGCCGTGGACAGGACCACGATCGGCGGTGCGGACTGGGCGTGTGGCTGGGTCACCGGGTGGCTGGCCACCGGCCACGGGCTGCACAACGCCAGCCACTGGGCGGTCAGGCCGCCGAACACCGGGTAGCGGGTGTTCCAGTCCTTCGCCGTCGCCTCCAGCTGCGCCGTGGACAGGCGGCCTCGGGTGTCGTTGCACCTGGTCACGAGGGTGCCGTCGAACATCGCAGGAAGTTCGTCGGTTTCCTGGACTACCGGTGCGGCGAATGCGGCGAGGCCTGCCGGCGCGCCGCTTCGGGCATCGGCGATGGCTCTTGACAGGGCGGGCCACGCCTGGCGGTCGGGGAGTGCGGCGAGGACGCCACGCAGGACGATTCCGGGGGTGAGGTCGAAGTCCTCGGTGGCCAGCGGTTCCGCGGACAGCACCTCGGTCAGTGCTTGGCGGGCGTTGGCGCCCAGTTCGCAGCCGCGGCGGGCGCAGTCTTCGGCGAACGCGCCGAACAGGGCGTCGGCGCCCTCGGCGACGCCTGCGAGGGTGACGGCGGTGTCCTCGTTGGGGTCGGGAAGGCCGTCCAACACCAACCGGCCGACGCGGTCGGGGTAGCGCTCGGCGAACACCGACAGCACCCGGGAGCCCTCGCCGTGGCCGATGGCGTGCAGCCGGTCCATCCCGAGCGCCACCCGGGCGGACTCAAGATCCGCCGCCGTCCGCCAGCTGTCGATCGCGGGCAGCCGCGACTCCAGCGCGAGGGTGCACTGCTGCCCGGCGGTCCGCGCCAGGTCGACCCAGGCGTTGACGTCGCCCGCCCGCGGATCCAGCGCGACCAGTTCGGCGCGGACTTCCACCGGGACGCACCGCACGGCGTCGGAGTTGCCGGTGCCGCGGCGGTCCAGGCCGACCAGGGAGAACTTGGTGAGGAAATCGGGGGACAGGGTCATCGCCAGCTTGACCGCGTAGAGCGTGCTGGGCAGCCCGTCCACGTCGTTGACCACGACGATCGGCACCGGCCCGGTCCCCACCCGCAGCACCTGCATCCGCATGGTGCCCCGACCAGGCGCGTACGGAGAGTCCAGGACACCGTTGACCCGGCCGCAGTCGATCTTCAGTGAGGCCGGCGGGGCGATTTTGGTCAGCCGGTCGGTGATCTCCGGCCCACACTGCGCCCACCGCACGGCCTGGTTCTTCGGCTCGCCCAGCGGAGGCAGCGGCCTCGGCCCGGACTCGGTGGTCGCGGGCGGACCCGGGTCGCCCTCGTTGACGACGATCGCGGGCCGCTCCGAAGGCCCCGCGGTGCACGCGGCGAGCAACGCGACCGGCAGCAGCCAGGACACCCGTCCGACCCTCACGCCCGCGCGTCCCTCCTCGACCTGATCTCCGACCCACAGCCTGCCGGCCTGTGGGTGAGACCACGGTAAATCGGTCGCCACCAGACGTAGGATGAATCGGGTCGTGGGAGGAGGGTTTCGTGGTCGTCGCGCACGTGGATCGGGCCCGCAGGTCGCCGTCGTCGTGGTTCGGAGCTGTGGTCTCGGGTACCCCGAGGCTCGTCGGCGCGGTGCCTCCGACCGCGCAGGTCCTGGTCGGCATCGTCAGCGTGCAGGTCGGCGCCGCGCTCGCCAAGCAGCTGTTCGCCGTCACCGGGTCCTCCGGTGTGGTGACCCTGCGCCTGTTCTTCGCCGCCGCCGTCCTACTGCTGATCTGGCGGCCCTCGTTGCGGGTCGCGAAGCAGGACCTGCCGGTGATCATCGGCTACGGCGTCGTGCTCGCGGCGATGAACCTGCTGTTCTACCTGTCCCTGGCGCGCATCCCGCTGGGCATCGCGGTGACCGTGGAGTTCCTCGGCCCGCTCAGTGTCGCCCTCCTCGGTTCGCGCCGGTGGCTCGACGCGCTGTGGGCGCTGCTGGCTGCCGCGGGTGTCGCGATGCTGGCCCAGACCCTTGGTGGCGCCGATGTCATCGGCCTGCTGCTGGCGCTGGCCGCGGGCGCCTGCTGGGCGGCCTACATCCTGCTCAGCGCCCGGCTCGGCAGCCAGTCCGACGACGGCAAGGGGCTGGCGCTGGCGATGGCCTGCGCGGGCCTGATCGCCGCGCCGGTCGGCATCGTCGACGCGGGGACCGCACTGCTCTCGCCCACGGTGCTGCTCGCCGGGCTCGGCGTGGCCCTGATGTCGTCGGTGATCCCGTACTCGCTCGAACTCGAAGCCCTGCGCAGCATCCCGCCGCGGGTGTTCGGCGTGCTGATGAGCCTGGAGCCCGCGGTCGCCGCCGCGGCGGGGCTGGTCGTGCTGCACGAGGCGCTGACCCCGAACCAGTGGGTCGCGATCTGCTGCGTCGTCGCCGCCTCCGCGGGCGCCATCCGCACCGCTCGCCCCGACGTCTAGCGAGCCCGGACCTCGCCGCGCAGCACCGAGGCCAGGTCGTAGCGCGCGGGTTCGTCAAGCTGCTCGTACGTGCACGAAGCGGGCTCGCGGTCCGGGCGCCACCGCTGGAACTGCGCGGTGTGCCGGAACCGGCTCGGGTAGCCGCCCTCGGTGTGCTCGTAGGCGACCTCGACCACCCGCTCCAGCCGCAGCGGCACCCACGGCTGCTCGGTGGTGCGCCACCGGCTCACCGCCCCCGGCATCCGCGTCGTCTGCGCCTCGTGCCAGCTCGCCCACGGGTGCCCCTCGGCGCCGCCGGGGATCAGCTCGGCCAGCTCCACCGCCAGCTCGCGCCTGCGGGCCGCGGAGAACGACCCGACGACGCCGACATGGTTGAGGCCGCCCGTGTTGTCGTAGAGCCCCAGCATCAACGACCCCACGGCCGCACCGGGCTCGGTGTCCTTGTACCAACGCAGCCCCGCCACCACGCAGTCCGCCGTGCGGGAGTGCTTGAACTTGAGCATCGTGCGCTTGTTCGGCGTGTACGGGCCGTCCGCGGGCTTGCCCATCACCCCGTCGAGCCCCGCGCCCTCGAAGATCTCGAACCACTGGCGGGCCAGGTCCGAGCTGGTCGTGGCCGGGGTCAGGTGCACGGAATCGGTGACCTTCAGCAGGTCCTCAAGCCTGCGCCGCCGCTCGACGCCAGGGGTTTCCAGCAGCAGTTCGTCACCGAGGGCGAGCACGTCGAAGGCGATGAAGCGCGCCGGCGTGGTCTCGGAGAGCATCTTCACCCGGCTCGCCGCCGGGTGGATGCGCTCGGCGAGCTTGTCGAAGTCGAGCCTGCCGTCGATGTCGACGACCAGCTCACCGTCGATGACGACCCGCTCCGGCAGCGCCTCCCGGAGGGCGGCCTCGGCGTCGGGGAAGTAGCGGTTGAGCGGCTTGCCCGACCGCGACTGCAGGATCACCTCGTCGCCGTCGCGGAACACCAGGCAGCGGAAACCATCCCACTTCGGCTCGAACACCAGGTTCGTGTCGTCCGGGATGGACTTGACAGCCTTGGCCAGCATCGGTTGCACCGGCGGAGTCAGAGGAAGCGCCACGCCGCCCATACTGCCCGCTCAGCGGCCCCTCGGCAGCGAAACGCGCCTATCGTGGGCGCCGTGACCGATCCACGAGTCGACGCCCGAATCGAAAGCCTGCTTCCCTGGCAGCAGGTGATCTACCGGCAGGTGCGTGAGCTGGTGCACGCTGCCGACCCCGAGGTCGAGGAGACCATCAAGTTCACCGACCGGCCGTATTTCGTGCTGCAGGGCAACATCTGCGCGCTGCTGCCCGCGAAGGACCACGTCAACATCTTCCTCTACGACGGTGGGATCGTTCCCGACCCCGAGGGGATCATCACCGCCGGACACGACAACAAGACGGCCCGCACCGTCGCCGTTCGCCCGGGCGAGGAGATCAACAAACCCGCGCTGCTGGCGATGTTCAAGCAGATCATCGCGAACAACCGGGCGGGCGGCTGGCGCGAGCTCAAGAAGGACTGAGGTCAACGCACCCGTTGGGGTCCGCAGCCCCCAGTTCCAGCCGCACCGCCGTCGGCAGGTGGTCGACGCCGAGTGACTCGCGAGCTTGCCGCAGGACGGTGTCGTCCACCTCCTGCCACACCTGTTTGACGTCGGTCCCGTCTTCGAGTCAGAGTGGACTGAACGGCGTCCAGCAGCCTGGGGGCGAAGGTCGGCCTCGGACTCCAAAGCACAACGGATCGACATCACGATCCATTTTCGAAGCCGGTGGAACACCTGCCCGGACCAGGCGGCAGGTTGACCGGAACGAGTTAATCCAAAAGGACACCATCAGATGACATCCGGCGTCTCATGTGGATACTCCGCGCCGGGTCGGCGATTGTGTCACTCCGCCCGGCGGTAGCGCAGCATCAGGAAGCCGTCCTCGGTCAGCACCGACGCCAGCGCGAGCCGCCGTGGCACCTCCGGCGGCGCACCCATGGCGATCCGGCCCGCGCGCCCGCCCGCGAGCAGCGGCGAGACCGTCAGGCAGAGCTGGTCGACCAGGTCCGCCTCGATCAGCGAGCCGAACAGCTGCGGGCCGCCCTCACAGCACACCCGCTGCAACCCGCGTTCCGCGAGCGAGACCAGCGCCTGCCGCGGGTCGACCCGCTCGTCCCCGGCCACGATCACGTCCGCGCCCGCCGCGGTCAGCGCCGCGCGCCGGTCGGCCGGGGCGGACTCGGTGGTGACGATGATCGGCTGAACCCGGGTGTCGGCAACCAGCGGCGAGTCCGGCTCCACCGAGCACCGCCCGGTGACCACGGCGATCGGCGGCACCGACGCCAAACCGAGCCGGGAGCGCCGCTCACGTCGCAGCTCAGTGCTTTTGATCCCGCGGTAGCGCTCGTCGCGCGCGGTGCCCCAGCCGACGAGCACGACATCGGCCAGGTCGCGGCCCAAGGCGAAGATCCGCTTGTCGCCGGGGCTGGACAGGCCCGCCGACTGCCCCGCCACGGCGACCGCGCCGTCGGTGCTGCTGACGAAGTTGACCTGCAACCACGCCCGGTCCAGGTCGTCCGGATAGGCGTAGAGCGCTTCGAGTTCGGTGTCGTCCACCACAGCCGGTGAAACCTGACCTGGGGAAACCCGGTTCTCGGGCCACAACATGTGCACCAGGACATCCCATCACGCCGCTACGCTCCCGTGCATGCCCGCCAGCCTGCTCGCCCGCGCACCCGAGATCGGCGCGGAGGAGCTGATCGCCACGATGGCCCCGCCGCCCCGGTTCGGCGCGGTCCGGTTCGACACCTATGTGCCGAACCCGGACGAACCCAGCCAGGCCGCCGCGGTCCGCGACTGCGCCGCGTTCGCCGCGAAGGTGAACGCGCGGCCGGACAAGTCGCTGTTCTCCCGGATGTTCGGCGGCAAGGCCGAGACCGGCAGGCCGGGGCTCTACCTCGACGGCGGCTTCGGCGTCGGCAAGACCCACCTGCTCGCCTCGATCTGGCACGCCGTGCCCGGCCCGAAGGCCTACGGGACGTTCGTCGAGCTCACCCACCTCGTCGGCGCGCTCGGCTTCACCCAGGCCGTCGAGCGGCTCAAGCAGCACCGGCTGCTCGCGATCGACGAGTTCGAACTCGACGACCCGGGCGACACCATGCTGGTCACCCGGCTGCTCTCGCAGCTGACCGACGCGGGCGTGCACGTGGCGGCGACGTCGAACACGCTGCCGGACAAGCTCGGCGAGGGCCGCTTCGCCGCCGACGACTTCCTGCGCGAGATCCAGGCGCTGTCGTCACGGTTCTCCGTGGTGCGCGTCGACGGGCCGGACTACCGCCACCGCGGCCTGCCGGACGCGCCCGCTCCACTGTCCGATGTGGACCTCGATGCGAGCGCGGACGCGATCGAAGGGTCCACTGTGGACGATTTCGACGCGCTCTGCGGCCACCTCGGGTCGCTGCACCCGTCGCGCTACGGGAAGCTCGTCGACGGCGTGACCGCAGTGCATCTGCGTGGGGTGCACGCGCTGCAGTACCAGGACGTCGCGCTGCGCGTGGTGTCGTTCGCGGACCGGCTCTATGACCGCGCGATCCCGGTGGTCGTGTCGGGGGAGCCGGTGTCGGCCCTGTTCACCGAGGACATGCTGCGCGGCGGCTACCGCAAGAAGTACCTGCGGGCGGTCAGCAGGCTGGTCGCGCTGTCCCGGGACGCCGCGGCCGTTCGCTGAGTCAGCGCCGCGGGGAGTCGGCGGCGCGCTGCGAGCGGTCGATCAACGCCCACACGGACACACCGGCGTCCGACTCGGCGGCCCGTGATCGGGCCTTGGCGGGTCGTGGATGATCCCGCAGCTCTTGGCGCACCTGGTCGTAGATGGGCGTGTCAGTCACGTACATCCTCTCGTCCGGCTTCCCCGTGCCACGCACAGTACGCCCGCGACCCTCTGACGCCACAGGGTGGTCCGTTCGCTACTTCGGGTGATCCGACTGGGTGAACTCGCTACGGTGAGGTGCTTTCAGCGGGTGAGCTGACGGAAGGTGTATCGCCCACACGCTTGGCCGCGAAGTCGATCAGCGCGGCCAAGACGATCACCACGGCGACGCCCCAGAACAGCGCTCCGATGGTGTCGGTGAGGTAGTGGAACTCCCGGCCGACGATGGCGCCCGCGCCCACGGCGAACAGCCCGAACGCGATCACGGCGGTGCCGACCGCCTTGGCGCGCGTCGCGTTCGCCGCCGCGACAAGGACGAACACCGTGAGGATCGCGACCAAGGTCGTCGTATGGCCGCTCGGGTAGGCGAGGGTGTCCTGATGGGTCCGGTCGAAGAGCGGCTTGAGCGCCACGGTGTTGATCCCGGCCGCCACCACCGGCCCGAGGACAGCCAGCGCCGCCACCTTGGGCCTGCCCGCTCGCAGGGCGATGGCGGTCATGATCGCGATGATGGCGATCATCGCCGCCGGGTGCGTGCACAGCGTCAGCGGGATCGCCAGGTCGGGCCGCCGGGTCAGCACGTCGAACACGGCCTTGTCGAACGGGCCTTCCGCTGTGTTTCCGGCGACGTCGACTCCGATCGCGGCCATCGCGAGCACGAGGAGGGCCGCCAGGACCAGGGTGAACCGGGATGCGGGGAGCAGCGGACGTTCCACCCCGCCACTATGCCCGACAACTGGTTCGCTCCCGGCGGCCTCGATAAGACACCATTCGGGGCATGGGACACCTTGACGCCTCCGGGCTCTCCTACACGCTGCCCGACGGCCGGGTGCTGTTCCGCGACGCCGGACTGCGGATCGGCGCGGGCCAGGTCGTCGCGGTGGTCGGGGAGAACGGCGCGGGCAAGAGCACGCTGCTGCGGATCATCAGCGGCGAGCTGACCTCCCCCGACGGCGGCGTCTCGGTGCAGGGCGGGCTGGCGGTGATGCCGCAGTTCGTCGGCTCGGTCCGCGACGACCGCACGGTCCACGACCTGCTGCTCGCCGTCGCCCCGGCCCCGCTGCGGGCGGCGTCGGCCGAGTTGGACCGGGTCGAGCTGACCCTGATGGAGACCGACGACGAGCCCACGCAGATGCGCTACGCCCAGGCCATCGCCGACTACGACGAGGCGGGCGGCTACATCGCGGAGGTCCTGTGGGACACCGTGACCGTCGCCGCGCTCGGTGTCGGCTACGACAAGGCGCGCTACCGCGAGGTTCGGACATTGTCCGGCGGTGAGCAGAAGCGGTTGGTGCTGGAGGCGCTCCTGCGCGGGCGCGAGCAGGTCCTGCTGCTCGACGAGCCGGACAACTACCTCGACGTGCCGGGCAAGCGCTGGCTGGAGCGCCAGCTGGCCGAGAGCGCCAAGGCGATCCTGCTGATCAGCCACGACCGGGAACTGCTCGCCGGGGTGGCCACGCAGGTGGTCACGGTCGAGGCGGGCACCGCGTGGACGCACGCCGGTGGGTTCGTCAGCTGGCACGACGCCCGCGAAGCCCGCTGGGAGCGCATCGCCGAGCAGCAGCGCCGCTGGGACGAGGAGCACGCCAAGCTGCAGGACCTGGTCAAGCTGATGCAGCGCGCGGCGGCGACCAGCCACGAGATGGCGAGTCGCTACAAGGCCGCGCAGACCCGGCTGCGCAAGTTCGAGGAGATCGGGCCGCCGCCGGTGCCGCCGCGGCCGCAGAAGGTCAAGCCGCGGCTGCTCGGCGGACGCACCGGCATCCGGGCGATCACGTGCGAGAACCTGGAGCTGACCGGGCTGATGAAGCCGTTCGACGTCGAGGTCTTCTTCGGCGACCGGGTCGCGGTGCTCGGCTCCAACGGCTCGGGCAAGAGCCACTTCCTGCGCCTGCTCGCCGACAGCGCAGCCGTCGCGCACACCGGTGTCCGCAAACTCGGTGCGCGCGTGATGCCGGGGCTGTTCGCCCAGACCCACCACCACCCGGAATGGGTCGGCCGCACCCTGGTCGACATCCTGTGGCACGGCGAAGGCGCGCGAACCGGTCTCGACCGCGGCGCGGCGGCCTCGGTGTTGAGCCGATACGGCCTCGCCGGGTCGGCGGAGCAGCGGTTCGAGACGCTCTCGGGCGGGCAGCAGGCGCGGTTCCAGATCCTGCTGCTCGAACTGGGCGGCTCGACCCTGCTGCTGCTCGACGAGCCCACCGACAACCTCGACCTGCACTCGGCCGAGGCGCTGCAGGACGCGTTGGAGGCCTACGAGGGCACGGTGGTCGCGGTGACGCACGACCGCTGGTTCGCCCGGTCGTTCAACCGGTTCATGGTGTTCCAATCGGACGGTGTGGTGTCCGAGTCGGTCGAGCCGGTGTGGGACGAGACCCGGGTGCGCAGAGCGCGATAAACGAGCGAGGCGGTTTCCACCGAAAGGTGACAAGCCCACCCGGTCGATTCGGTGTGGAACTTTCCCCGCGCGGACCGGCTGGGTGAGGCTGGAGGCCCATCCGACTGCCCGGGACGGTCACATGAGGACTCGCCTTCGCGCAGGCTTCGCCGCCTGCGTTCTCGCCGCCGCCGCTTTGCTCGCGTCTCCCACGATGGCGGGCGCCGCGAGACCCGCCGCCCTGTTCACGGTCGAGTCACGGTCCGACGTGGTGGCCGCGGGCGTGGCGAACAGCGCCCTGGTTCGAGTGGACGCGGCGGTGGTCTCCCCCGAGACCGAGGTGATCGAGATCCCGCTCGGTGACCAGGTCGTGCGGGCCGTGCGGCACCACACGGAGATCACGGGGTCCGGCGGTAACGCCTGGTTCGGCGGCGTCGATGGCGCGCCGCCGAGCGACTCGCTTGAAGCGGTCACCCTGATCCGCCACGGCGACCAGGTGACCGGCACCGTCGCCCACGGCGGCGTCGCGTACACCCTGCGGCCCACTTCGGACGGCGGACACGTTTTCGACGAGGTCGACTACGCCACCATGCCGCCCTCCCGGCACGCCGCGCCGACCGGCGAGCCGGATTCCCTCACGGTCGGTGTCTCCGTGGGTGTGACTGTCGTCCGGGTGCTGGTCGCGGCGAGTGCGCAGGCCTCGACGGTGCCGGACCTGCGGGGGCTCGCCGAGTTGGCGATCGCCTTGGCCAACCGGGGCTTCGCCAACAATCGGCTGGCGATCAAGTTCGAACTCGCGGGCGTCCTGCCGACCGACTACGACGAGCGCGGGTTCGACAAGGACCTCAGCGCGCTGCGCGCGGGCCGGGTCGGCGGCGTCGACGCCAAGCGGGACGAGGTCAAGGCCGACGTGGTGAGCATGCTGGTGCGGCGCAACGGGAACTGCGGTCTCGGCTTCATCAAGGCGACAGCCAAAACGGCGTTCTCGGTGGTCAACACCGACTGCGCGCGGGCGAACTTCAGCCTGGCCCACGAGATCGGCCACAACTTCGGCGCCGACCACGACGCGGCCAATGAGGCGGGCGGATACCAGTACGGACACGGGCATGTGGTGCCCGGCCGGTTCCGGACGATCATGTCCTACCCCTGCCCGGCCGCGTGCCCGCGGATCAACTACTGGTCCAGCCCGCTGGTCACGTACCAGGGTCAGGTCTTGGGCAACGCCGAGACCAGCGACAACGCGCGGGTCATGCGGGAGCGGGCGGCCACGGTCGCGGCGTTTCGGTGAGTGGAGGCCGGGCGGCCGGGGCGTCGCGCACCCGGCCGCCCGGAGTTCAGTGGGTGACGATCGAGGCGATGGCGTCGACCCCGAGGTCGATCTCCGCCTCGGTGATCACCAGCGGCGGCGCGACTCGCAGGGTGGTGTCGTGGGTTTCCTTGCACAGCACGCCGCGCGCCATGAGCGCTTCCGACGCCGCGCGGCCGGTGGGGCCGCCGGGGGCGATCTCGACGCCCGCCCACAGGCCGCGGCCGCGCACCTCCGCGACACCGCGGCCGACCAGTTCGCCGAGCCGTCCGTGCAGGTACGCGCCCAGGGCGGCTGAGCGCTCCTGGAACTCGCCGGTCGCCAGCAGCTTGACCACGGCGCGGCCGACCGCGCAGGCCAGGGGGTTGCCGCCGAAGGTCGAGCCGTGCTCGCCGGGCTTGAGCACGCCCAAGACGTCACCGCGGCCGACGACCGCCGACACCGGCAGGATGCCGCCGCCGAGGGCCTTGCCCAGCGTGTAGAGGTCCGCGCGGACACCCTCCGCGTCGAGGGCGAACAGGGTGCCGGTGCGGGCCAGGCCGGACTGGATCTCGTCGGCGATGAACAGCACGTTGTTGCGGTCGCACAGCGCGCGGACCTCGCGCAGGTAGCCCGACGGCGGCGCGAGCACGCCCGCCTCGCCCTGGATCGGCTCGACCAGGATCGCGGCGGTGCGGTCGGTGATGGCGGCTTCGAGCGCCTGCGCGTCGCCGTACTTCACGACCTTGAAGCCCGGGGTGAACGGGCCGAAGTCGGCGCGGGCGACCTCGTCGGTGGAGAACGAGATGATCGTGGTGGTCCGGCCGTGGAAGTTCGAGCCCGCGACGATGATCTCCGCGGTGTTCTCCGGGACGCCCTTGACCCGGTAGGCCCACTTGCGGGCGACCTTCACCGCGGACTCGACGGCCTCGGCGCCGGAGTTCATCGGCAGCACGAGGTCGGTGCCGGTCAGCTCGGCCAGCTCCCGGCAGAACAGCCCGAGCTGGTCGTGGTGGAAGGCGCGGCTGGTGAGCGTCACCTTGTGCAGCTGCTCGACCGCCGCGGCGACGAGCGCCGGGTGGCGGTGGCCGAAGTTGAGCGCGGAGTACCCGGCGAGGAAGTCCAGGTAGCGCTTGCCGTGCACGTCGGTCACCCAGGCCCCCTCGGCCTCGGCGATCACCGCCGGCAGCGGGTGGTAGTTGTGCGTGCTCCAGCGCTCATCGAGGGCGATGAAGTCGGCCGCCGACTCCGGCGTGGCTGCGGTGGTGGGAGTGACAGTCACGGTCATGCCCCCAGGCTAAGGGGGCGGCATGATGGTTTCATCCGGTGAGTGTTGCTTATTACGCTGATTTGTTGCGCCATCTCCAGGTTGGACGGTCGTTTGTTGCGCGAGCAGAACTCGGCTCGGCGGTTTAGTCTTCCTGGATGGGTAAGAAACAGGGCACATCGTCGTCCGTTCGCGACGCGCTGAGGGTACGCCCGGGCGGCGAGATCCCGCATGCGCCGCGCGACACGCCGGTCGGCCCGTCGTCCAAGGCGGAGGCGGCGGAAGGCCTGGTCGAGACGGGTGCGGAGCTGGCGAGGCTGCAGGAGGCGCTGTGGGCGGAGGGCACCTTCGGCGGCGGTCGGCGCAGTGTCCTGTTGGTCCTGCAGGGAATGGACACCTCCGGCAAGGGCGGCACGATCGAGCACGTCTTCGGTCTGATGAACCCCCAGGGCGTGCGGGTCGCGTCCTTCAAGAAGCCCACCGCGGCCGAGAAGCGCCACCACTTCCTGTGGCGCATCCGCAAGGAGGTCCCGGCGGCCGGCCTGATCGGGGTGTTCGACCGGTCGCAGTACGAGGACGTCCTGGTGGTCCGGGTCGACGAACTTGTCCCGCCGGAGAAGTGGGAGCCGCGCTTCGACGAGATCAACGAGTTCGAGGCCGAACTCGCCTCGTCCGGCACCACCGTTGTGAAGTGCTTCCTGAACATCTCCGCCGACGAGCAGCGCGCGCGCTTGCTCGCCCGGCTGGAGATGCCGGAGAAGCAGTGGAAGTACAACCCCCGCGACCTCGATGTCCGGTCGAAGTGGAGCGACTACGAGAAGGCCTACGCCGATGTCCTCGACCGCTGTTCCACCGAGGACGCCCCCTGGTACGCCATCCCGGCCGACCGCAAGTGGTACCGCAACTGGGCGATCGCGCAGATTCTCCTGGAGACCCTGCGCGATCTCGACCCACAGTTGCCCGAACCGGCCTACGACGTCGCCGCGGAACTCAAGCGGCTCAAGAAGAACGACCCGCTACTGGCCGGCACAGCGGAATGAGCCGTCGCCGCGCATCCAGCCGCGGAACAGCTGCTTGTACCAGAGCTTGTCGTAGATCACCGAGTGCGTGCAGGTGATGTTGACCTTGAACGGCAGCTCGACGATGCCCTCGTCCCGGTCGACCCACCGCCCCTCGCCGGGGAAGCTGACCTTCCACTCCCACGCGATCTGGTCGGAGGCCAGGCTGGTGCGCACGTCGGCGGAGGCGTCGAGGATGTAGGCGCCGTGGTCGTTGTCGCGGACGTTGTACTTCCAGCTGAAGACCATGTCCCACTTCCACGCGGCGCCGAGGAAGCCGCCGAGGGTCTCGCCGAGGATGCCCTTCTGCGTCTCGCCGTGGTACTCCGAGGAGATCCCGACGATCTCCGCGTCCGCGCCGCCCTCCAGGGTGCTGTCCGAGATCCTGTCAGGCAGGCACCGGGCGAAGCCGCCTTCCTCGACGACCAGCTCGTGGCCGGGCCGCATGATCAGCTTGATCGTCTCCACGCCCTTGTTCACCACATCGAGCGCCGCGCCGGCTGTGCCAAGTGCTCCGGTCACAGTGCCCTCCTAGGCCATTTCCGACGAGTTGACCTGCATGGACTGCGCGATGAGGTCCTGGAACTGCTCGGTCGACATCTCCTCCTCGGTGGATTCGGTGGATTCGGCGGGCTGCCACTGTTCGCCGTCCCACCGCCACAGGCCGTCGCCCGACAGCATCCCGGGGGTGGCGTCGGTGGGCTCGGTCGTGGTGGCGGCCTGCCAGTCGCTGCCGTCCCACCGCCACTGGCCGTCCTCGGACAGCTCACCGACCTCCGGGCCCGCGGGTTCGGGCTCCGTGTAGCTGACGGTTTCGCGGCCGAGCGCCTCCCAGGTCTCCGGGCCGACCCGGCCGTCCTCGGGAAGCCCGTAGTTGCGCTGGAACTCGCGCACCGCGTCCTCTGTGGACTGACCGAAGACGCCGTCGGCGGGGTCGTGGAGGTACCCGAACTCGGCGAGGCGCTCCTGCATGGCGAGCACGTGGTCGCTCTGGTCGCCCGCCCCAAGTTCCGCGTTCAGCGGAGGTAGCTCGCTCATGCGGCCACCTCACAGGTTCGGTGGCTCCACTCGCGAAGGCACTGTGACATGGATTCGCTCGCAGGCTCGCTCATGGCGCCGACTCCTCGGCTCGGGGATGATCCCCCAACCCTGCTGGCGGACGGGCCTCGGGTCATCGCCGACGGGACGGCCGAACGGACACGTCCGGCCGCCCCATCGGGCGACTCAGTTCAGTTCGCTGCTCTGGTACCGCAGTTCGGCCGGAACGGCCGCGTCGATCGCGCGGATCGCCACGTCCACACCGGAGAACAGCTCCTTGTCGACCGGGATGACGCAGCCGCCGCGGGTGAACAGGATCCGCGCGTCATCGGCCATCTGGACCCCGACCACGTCGGTGAACGCCGCGAAGTGGACGTCCCCGTCGCCGTCGACGTAGGCGATGCCGTCCGCGGTGAGCACCAGGCGCGCGCGTCGGGCGGACTTGTCGATGGCGCGGGCGAACAGCTTCGGCCGCAGGACCGTGCCCGCGGGCGCATCCGCGGCCCGGGTGCAGCCGCCGAGCGTCAGCGGCTTGCCGTCCAGGTCGGCGAGCGCGACCTCGCAGTCCTCCGGCACGACCAGCAGCGCCGTGCGCAGCGACGCCGCCATGGTCTCGGCCACCCGCGCGGGCGTGGTTGCGGCCAACTCCTCCGCGACCTGCTCCATGGGACGGAACGGGAACCCGAACAGCTCGCAGCGCGCGCCGTGATCGAGCATGATCTCGCAGGCGCGTGGGTCGGCGAGCACCTCGGCGAACCCGGCGATCTCGTGGTCGAGTTCGGCCTGGTCCGGGCCGAGGGTGGCGATGTCGCGGGCGGTGTTCCACAGCAGGGTGGCCGCCTCGGCCTCGCGCCCCTCGCGGGCGTCCAGGACGACGAGCCGCATGGTGCGGGCGGGGTCGAGGTCGGCCTGGCAGCCGCTGACCTCGTTGCTGATGCCCTGGTCGCGCCGGGCGGTCTGCAGCAGCCGCTCCCGCAGCACACCCAGCCCCATCGATGCGGCGGTCGACCCGGCGGGGCCCAGCAGCGACAGCCCCACGGACGTCACGCCTTCCTGGGACCACTGTGGACCGGTCAGCGCCAGCGGCTCGGCGGTCTCGCGGGCGGGCCGCTCGCCCTCGGGCAGCGGCAGCCGCAGACCCTCCGGCGGTGGGCCGGTGATGGTCAGGACGGCGTTTGCCCTTGGTGAAGAAGCGGGCCGCGTGGGCGGTCACCAGCTCCGGGGTGAGCCGGTCGTAGCCCGGACCCGCCCACGGGGCCAGCCCATAGCCTGCCGTGCCGAACCGGCGGGCCAGCAGCGTCCCGCTCGTCGGGTCGGTGTGCGCCCCACCCTCGGCGGCGAGCACCCCCGCCTCCTTGTCGATGCGCTCCAGCGGCAGGTCGCCCAGGGCCCGGCACACGGTGTCCAGGAACTCGACGATCTGCTCCGGCCGCCCGGTGGCGTGGAACTCGGTGGTCTCCAGTTCGACGCAGGCGTTGTGCTCGTAGTGCACGCGCGGCAGCTTGCTCATCGCCAGGTGCTCGATGAGGTGGGTGACACCGATCGTGCGGAACGACTCGTCCCTGGCGCCGCAGCCGAACACCAGCGTGGCGGTCACCGGGTCGGCGGGCGCCAGTGCCGCGGCCTTGCGCAGGGTCGAGCGGGCCTGGTCGAGCAGCGCCGTCATCCGGGCGAACTGGTCCTCGGTGGTGTGCTCGGCATAGGCCGCGCCGCGCGCGTTCGCCGCGGCGGACCCGAGCGCGCTGCCCCAGAGCAGCAGGACGTCCGGGTCCTCGCGGCGGCTGGAGTTGAGCTCGGTCATCAGGTCGAGGTGGTCGGCGGCGACGTGCCCGAGGACGCCGACGACGAGCTCGCGGCGGTCGAAGTCCTCGCGGGTGGCCGCGAGCAGGTCGAGCGCGGGCGCGGGATCCCGGTCGGCCAGGGCGGCGACGGCCGCGTCGAGGTCCGGGTCGACCCAGGCCAGGTCGAGGTCGGCGGGGATGTCGCCCATGGACTTACCTTTTCGTCGTGCCACTGGTCGTGCACAAGGTAAGTGACAGCGCCGCCGACTCCAACTCGGTCACCGCGCGTGTGGGATCACGTCGTCTCCGTACGCTGCCAGGGTCTTCTCGCGCTGGTCGTGCATCAGGTAGAGGGCGAACTGGTCGACGCCCAGCTCGGTCAGCTCCGCGATCCGGTCCACGTGGGCCGACGCCGGGCCGAGCAGGCAGAACCGGTCGACGATCTCGTCGGGCACGAAGTCCGTCGACGGGTTGCCCGCCTTGCCGTGGTGGGCGTAGTCGTAGCCCTGCCTGCCGCGGATGTAGTCGGTCAGCTCGTGCGGAACCGGGCCCGACTCGCCGTAGCGGGCGACCAGGTCGGCGACGTGGTTGCCGACCATGCCGCCGAACCAGCGCAGCTGGTCGCGCTGGTGGGCCAGGTCGTCGCCGACGTAGGCCGGGGCGGCGACGCAGATGGTGATGCCGCCCGGGTCCCGGCCCGCCGCCTTCGCCGCGTCGCGCACGGCGTCGATGGTCCACTTGGCGATGGCCGGGTCCGCGGTCTGCAGGATGAAGCCGTCGGCGTGCTCGCCGACCAGTTTCAGTGCCTTCGGGCCGTAGGCGGCCATCCACATCTCCAGCCTGCCGTCGCGCACCCACGGGATGCGCACCGGCGCGCCGTGGTGTTCGACCTCGCGGCCCTCCGCCAGTTCACGGATGACGTGCATGGCATCGCGCAGGACGTCGAGCGTGGCCGGTTTCTGGCCGATGACCCGGCGGGCGCTGTCACCGCGGCCGATGCCGCAGACAGTGCGGTTGCCGAACATGTCGTTGAGGGTCGCGAACAGCGACGCGGTCACCGACCAGTCGCGGGTGCTCGGGTTCGTCACCATCGGGCCGACGACCAGCGAGTTCGTCGCCGCGAGCACCTGCGAGTAGATGACGAACGGCTCCTGCCAGAGCACGCACGAGTCGAACGTCCAGCCGTGGGTGAATCCCCGCTGCTCGGCCTCGGCCATCAGCCGCACGACCTCGCGCGCGGGCGGGTCGGTCTGCAGCACCACTCCGAAATCCATGTCCCGCTCCTTAGATGAGGTACTGAGACAGGTCGCGCTTGAGGAACTTGCCGTGCCCCTCGCGGCCGTGGAACGCGCCGTCGGCGATGACCACCGCGCCCCGGGACATGACCGTGTCGACCTTGCCGGTGATGTCCATGCCCTCGTAGGCGGAGTAGTCGACGTTCATGTGGTGCGTGGCCGCCGAGATCGTCTGCTTGGCGGTCGGGTCGTACACCACGATGTCGGCGTCCGCGCCCGGCGCGATCGTCCCTTTGCGACCGTTCAGGCCGAACATCCGGGCGGGCGTGGTGGAACTGATCTCCACCCACCGCTCCAAGGAGATCTCACCGGCCACGACCCCTTGGTGCAGCAGGTCCATCCGGTGCTCGACGCCCGGCATGCCGTTGGGGATCTTGGAGAAGTCGTCGCGGCCCAGCTCCTTCTGGTCCTTGAAGCAGAAGGGGCAGTGGTCGGTCGAGACCACGGACAGGTCGTTCGTCCGCAGGCCGCGCCACAGGTCCGTCTGGTGGTCCTTGGGGCGCAGCGGGGGAGAGGCGACGTACTTCGAGCCCTCGAAGTCCGGCTTCTTCATGTCCTCAATGGACAGGTAGAGATACTGCGGACAGGTCTCGGCGAACACGTTCTGCCCGGTGTTCCTGGCCGCCGCCACGGCTTCGAGCGCGTGCCGGGCCGACAGGTGCACGATGTAGAGCGGCGCGCCGGTGACCTTCGCGAGCTGGATCGCCCGCGAGGTTGCCTCGCCCTCCAGCTCCGGGGGCCGGGTCAGGCTGTGGTGCAGCGGTTCCGTGCGGCCCGCGGCGATCGCCTGGGCGACGAGCTGGTCGATCGCGATGCCGTTCTCCGCGTGCATCATGATCATCGACCCGGTCTCCGACGCGCGCTGCATCGCGCGAAGGATCTCGCCGTCGGTGGAGTAGAAGACTCCTGGATACGCCATGAACATCTTGAAGCTGTTGACCCCGGCGTCGATGCACGACTCCATCTCCTTGAGCGACGAGTCGTTCACGTCGGAGATGATCATGTGGAAGCCGTAGTCGATGGCGCAGTGGTTGTCCGCCTTCTCGTGCCACTTGTCCATAGTGGACAACAGTGACGTTCCCTTGGCCTGCACGGCGAAGTCGATGATCGTGGTCGTGCCGCCCCACGCCGCCGCCGTGGTGCCGGTGGCGAAGGTGTCGTTGGAGAACGTGCCGCCGAAGGGCATCTCCATGTGCGTGTGCCCGTCGATCCCTCCGGGGATCACGTACTTCCCGGCCGCATCGATGATCGTGTCCGCCTCGGTGAAGACACCGGGAGCGGCCACCGCGGCGATCGTCTCGCCGTCGACCAGGACGTCGGCGGCCATCCGGCCGGTCGCGTTCACGACCGTGCCGTTGCGGATGAGCGTGGTCATGAAATCCCTCTCAGGGCCGGGTGAGCGACTCGTAGGTGTCGGGCCTGCGGTCGCGGTAGAACGCCCAAAGGTCGCGAACCTCGGCGAGTTGGTCCATGTCCAGGTCACGGACGACGATCTCCTCCTCGGTGTCGGACGCCGCGTCCCCCACGAGTTGCCCGCGCGGGTCGGCGAAGTAGGACTGGCCGTAGAAGTCGTTGTCGCCCAGCGGTTCCACGCCGACGCGGTTGATCGTGCCGACGAAGTACTCGTTGGCCACGGCCGCTGCGGGCTGCTCCAGGCGCCACAGGTACTCCGAGAGCCCCCGGCTGGTCGCCGACGGGTTGAACACGATCTTCGCCCCGGCCAGGCCCAGCGCCCGCCAGCCCTCGGGGAAGTGCCGCTCGTAGCAGATGTAGACGCCGATGCGGCCGACCGCGGTGTCGAACACCGGGTAGCCCAGGTTGCCGGGCCGGAAGTAGAACTTCTCCCAGAACCCCTTCACCTGGGGGATGTGGTTCTTGCGGTGTTTGCCCAGGTAGGTGCCATCGGCGTCGATGACGGCGGCGGTGTTGAAGTACACGCCGGGCTGTTCCTGCTCGTACATCGGCACGATCAGCACCACCCCGTGCCGCTCGGCGATCTCGCACATCAGCTCGGTGGTCGGGCCGTCGGGGATGCCTTCGGTGTAGGAGTAGTAGTCGGCGTCCTGCACCTGGCAGAAATAGGGGCCGTAGAACAACTCCTGCAGGCACACCACCTGCGCGCCCTGCGACGCGGCGGTGGCGATGGCCTCGACCGCGTTGGCGATCATGGATTCCTTGTCGCCGGTCCACTTCTGCTGGACCAGCCCCGCCCTGATGATGTTAGGCACGGGCCTCTCCTTCGAGTAGCTGAACGGGAACGCTGTCGCGAGTCGGCAACGACAGCGCCAGGTAGGTGGCGAACGCGGCGACGACGCCGACGAGCCAGTTGTAGTCGTAGAGCGGCTTGAGCAGCGGGATCATGCCGTCGGCGGGGAACGGGCCGCCGTAGGCTCCGCCGACCGCGAGCACCGCGCCGACCAGGGTGGCGACGACCGCGCGCGGGTTCCAGCCGCCGTTGAACCAGTAGCGGCCGCCGCCGTCGCGGTAGAGGTCCTTGACGTCGAGGTGGGTGCGCACCACCAACCAGTACCCGCCGACGAGCACTCCCGCCACCGCGGCGAGCACGCCGCCATAGAAGCCGAGCCAGGCGAAGATGTAGATCGACGGGTCGGAGATCAGCCGCCACGGCATGACCGCGATGCCGATGACCCCGGTGATGAGCCCGCCCATCGCGAATGTGATGCGCTTGGGGAAGGCGTTGGAGAAGTCGTAGGACGGGCTGACGACGTTGGCCGCGAGGTTGCACGACACGGTCGCCAGCACCAGCGCGACCAGCGCGACGATGATGACGGCCGGGTTGTCGAACCGGGCCGCGAGCAGCGCCGGGTCCCAGATCGCCTCGCCGTAGAGCAGTTGCCCGCCGGAGGTGGTGAGGATGGCGACGATCGCGATGAACGACATGGTCGTCGGCAGGCCGAGGATCTGGCCGCGGATCTGCTTGCGCTGGCTGCCACCGAATCGGGTGAAGTCCGGCATGTTCAGCGACAGCGTCGCCCAGAACGCGATCATCGCCATCAGCGACGGTGCGAAGACCTTCCAGAAGTCGGTGCCCCAGCCGAGCTTCGACGGCGCCGACAGGATCGGGCCGAGGCCGCCCGCCTTGATGAGCACGTAGCCCAGCAGAATCAGGAAGCCCACCGACACCAGGGGAGCGGTCCAGTTCTCGAACCGGCGGATCGCGTCCATCCCGCGCCAGATGATCAGCATCTGGATGATCCAGAACAGGCCGAAGCACAGCCACAGCGTCCAGTGCTGTCCGAGCACCACCGCGGAGTTCGTCCATCCGTCGCCCGCGAGGGTGCCGACGATGACGTAGAGCGCCTGCCCGCCGACCCAGGTCTGGATGCCGAACCAGCCGCACGCGATGAACCCGCGCAGCAGGGCCGCCAGGTTGGCCCCGCGCACCCCGTAGAACGCGCGGGCGAACACCGGGAACGGGATGCCGTACTTGGTGCCCGCGTGGCTGTTGAGCAGCATCGGGATAAGCACGATCAGGTTGCCCAGGGTGATCGTCATGAACGCCTGGAACCAGTCCATCCCGAACGCGATCAGCGACGCCGCCAGCGTGTAGCTCGGAATGTTGTGCGCCATCCCCATCCACAGCGCGAAGTAGTTGTACGTCGTCCACGTGCGCTTCTCGACCGGCACGGGCGCGAGTTCGGGGTTGTAGTAGCGGCTGTTCGCTATGCCGGCGTGGTCGGACAGGTCGACCCGGCCGTCGGGCTGGGTGATCTGGGTGGACTGTTCCGCAATCGCCATCGCCTACTCCGATGCTCGTGGATCAGAGTTCCATCCCGGCATCGTGGAGGCAGCCGCTGTCACCCGGCAGTGTCACTGTGTTCAGGCTTGCCGCACACAGCGCACACAGTGCCAGTTGCGTAATCGCGGTCGCCTCCCGACCGACGCGTACCCCCGCCGTCACGTGCGATTGCCCGGCCCCTATGCGGTGCCCCCGGTGCGTCGCCTTGGCCTATTGCCCGATGCCGCGGGAAACGTTACGTTCGAGGTTCGGAGGGAAATCGGCGCTATTTCTCCGCATTTCCCTGGGGCGGCGGTAACCGGGGGGTTCCATGGCCGGGCTCGATTCGCGATGGTCGACATCGGACAATGCCGAAGCTGATGATTCTGTTGCGTGCCAAGAGAATCCACCTGGCCTGGGTGCCCGTCTCGTGCCCGCGGCGGCCATCGCGGTGATGGTCGCCCTGGCCGTCGTGCTGGTCTGGCGGGTCGGCGCATTGGATGACGGGACCGGTCGGGTGCCCGCGGCGGAAATGGTTGTCCCCATTCCCGCCCCCTAATCGTTCGGGCCGCCGAGTAGGGGTTCCTGGACTCGAATGTCCGCGATCCGGTCGGTCAACCCCCGCTTGAGTGAGTCCGGGGCGTAGCTCGCGGCCACGCCCGCGCGGGCGAGGTCGCGGACACCCGCGACGTCGAGTCCCGCCAAGTCGGCGATGAGGCGGTACTCGCGGTCGAGGTCGGTGTCGAACATGCCGGGGTCGTCGGTCGCCACGCAGACGGTCATCCCGGCGCCGAGCATCTCGGCGACCGGGTGGCTCGCCAGGTCGGGCACGGAGTTTGTGCGCATGTTCGATGACACGCACACCTCGACCGGGATCGCGTGTTCGACGAGGTGGGTCATGAGTTCGGGGTCGCGGGTGGCGCTCGTGCCGTGGCCGATCCGGTCGGCTCTGAGGTCGCGGAGCGCCGACCAAATGGTGTCCGGGCCCGTTGTCTCGCCCGCGTGGACGACGGCTTTGGGGCCGAGCGTCGAACTCGGCTGGATCTTCGACATCCCCAGCGAACGCGGCCTCCGAAAGGGACAGTCGCCTTAGGACTCGCCGGGATGGAGAACGGGGTGACGGTGATCTCCGCCCACCCGCACTTCATCGAGGTCTACTCGGCCGTGGACGCGCTGCGGAAGGCGTAGAAGTCGGAGAGCGTTTGCCGGTCGGTGGGGACACCGCGGTCCGGGTGGCGTTTGGCCAGTTCGAGGACGGTGTCCACGGAGGCTGAAACCATGAGGTGCAGGTGCAGGTCGGTTTTGGGAAGACGCGAGATCAAGTCCGTCACGTTCACCGAGACTATCCGCTCGACCGCACATCCAGGGCCAAAAGCGCGACATGGAGTGACAGCACCGACTCCGGGTCGTCGAGGGAGACGCCCAGGATCTGTTCGAGTCGGGCCAGTTGTTGGTAGTAGGCGGTTCTGGACATGTGGGCGGCCGCCGCCGCTGCCGACTTGTTGCCGCCGTGTTCGCAGTAGTGCCGCAGCGTGTCCAGCAGCCTGCTGCCGTGGGTGGCGTCCCGCGCGATCAGGGCGGCCAGTTCGCGGTCGGCGAAGGCGGTCACCCGGTCGTCGTCGGCCAGCAGGTGCAGCAGACCCCGCAGCCGCACGTCATCGAGGCGGTGGAAGGGTTTCGTGCCGGGAGTTCGCAGGGCGGCTTGGGCCACGTGGGCGGCTTCGACCAGGCTTCGGCGGGCCTGGCTGATCGTGCCGACGGTCGTCCCCACCGCCAGGACCACCGGGCGCGGGGACTGGTGGATCTCCTTCGCCAGCCTGCGCAGGACCGACTGGGTGTCCGCCTGCGGGGTCAGCGAGAGCAGTGCTCGCACACTGATGTCGTCGACGATGCCGACCAGGGCGGCGACCCTGGCCCGTCGGGTCGCCAGCGAGGTGGCCTCCGCGAGGTCGCGCAGGACCTCCTGGGTGGCCATCGCCTGAGCCGGTGTCACCTCGGTGCCCGGCCGCACGGAGACGCCGATGAGCTGGCGGTTCTCCAGCGGCACCCCCAGCCCGGTGGCTCGCGCGACGAGGTCCGGGGGTGGGGTCGGGGCGGCCAGTAACTCAGCGAGCAGGGTCCGGTGGGCGTGGCGTTCCAGGCCTTCGCGGTCGCGGGCGGCCAACCGGTGCACGGCCAGCGCCGAGGCGGCGCGCTCGACTATCACGATGTGGTGATGGGCCGGGGGCTCCGGGCAGAGCAGCACGAGCCTGCCCCAGTCGTTGCCCCGGGCGCCGACGACGGTGACCAGCCAGCCCGCCGCGTCGTGGTAGGCCGTGCGCTCGGAGACCGTCACCGCCCGCGACCGCCGCGCCCAGTCGGCGAGGAGTTCGCCGGGGGCCTCGCCGCCCGCGTCGTAGGCGAGGACGTCGTGGGCCAGGGTCTCCAGCACGACCGGCAGACCGGACGCCCTGGTGACCTCGCGCAGGACCTCGGCGGGTTCGGCGCCCGCGACGGTGAGCGCGGTGAAGGTCTCGTGGACCTGCTCGGCGGTGCGCAGTTCGGCGACCTGGGCGTCGACGATCAGGCCGACCACCGCCTCGGTGACCGCGACGAACCGGGTCTCACGCGAAAGGGTGATCAACGGCAGCCGGTGCCGTTCCGCCGCCGCCGAGAGCGCGGGCGGCAGCGAGTGGCTCCAGTGCCGGACCAGCTCCACGACGATCCCGGCGGCGCCGATGCCCGCCAGTTCGTCGACGTAGCGGGTCAGGCCCTCGGGGTCGTCGGGCAGGGCGATGCCGGTGGTGAGGACGAGCTCGCCGCCGCGCAGCAGGTGGGCGATGTCGGCGACCTCGGCGGCGTGCACCCACCGCACCCGGTGTGACAGCCCGGACGCGCCCGCCACCACGGTCGGGGCGCCCTGCCGCATCACCGGCAGCGCCAAGATCTCCGACACGGTCGGGTACATCGACATACTGTAAGGCGCGACTCGGGTCGCCGGTACACCTTGACCAGCCGGTACACCCGTCCGCCACCCGATAGATTCACGCCATGCCGTTCGCCCGGGTGTTGACCGTCGTGGCCTTCCTGTTCCTGATCTGCCTGCCCGGGACGGCCGCGGCCGAGCCGCCCGCGCGGCTGCCGAACCAGATCACCGACAAGGCCCAGGCGCTCGACGGCGGTGAACGCTCCGACGTGCAGGCGGCGATCGACAAGCTCTACGACTCCCGCAGGCTGCGCCTCTGGGTGGTCTATGTGCCCGACTTCGACGGCCAGGCCGCCGCTTCGTGGGCGCAGCGCACCGCCACCCTCAGCGCGCTCGGCGACCGCGACGTGATCCTCGCCGTCGCCACGGTCGACCGTGAGTACAACCTGTTCTCCGATGGGCTGCCGCAGGAGATCAGCGACACCGAGTTCGAGAGCCTGCTCGCCAACGACCTCGAACCGGCCCTGCGCGAGCAGGACTGGGCGGGCGCGGCCGTCGCCACGGCGGCCGGGCTCGACGCCGCCGCGGGCGGGTCGACCGGGGGCCGCGACCTGCTGATCGGCGGTGCCGCGATCGCCGTGGGGCTGGGCGGGGTGTACGCCTACACGCGCTACCGCAAGCGCTCGCGGGTCAAGGCGGGCGTCGAGGCCGCGCGCGACGTCGACCCGCTCGACACCGCGGCCTTGGGCGCGCTGCCCGTCGAGGCTTTGGACCAGCGGTCCAAGGAGGTCCTGGTCGAGCTGGACAACGCGCTGCGCACCAGCGCGGAGGAGCTGGAGTTGGCCCGCGGCGAGTTCGGTGCGGACCAGACCCGCCCGTTCGCCGCGGCCCTCGACACCGCGAAGGCCGCGCTGGCGCAGGCATTCACCATCCGGCAGCGGCTCGACGACAAGATCCCGGAGACCCCGCAGCAGCAGCGGGACCTGCTTGTCGACCTGATCAGCGGCTGCGGCAAGGCCGACCAGGAACTCGACGCCCAGGTCGCCGAGTTCGACGGCATGCGCGACCTGCTGATCAACGCCCCGCAGCGGCTCGACGCGCTGACCCAGGAGATGGTCACCCTGAGCAGCCGCCTCCCGGAGTCGGAGGCGACGCTGGCCCGGCTCGTCGGCGAGTTCCCCGCGCCGACCCTCGCCCCGGTGCGCGACAACGTCAACCACGCGAAGGAACGGCTCGACTACGCCGACCGCAACATCACGGAGGGCCGCTCTTACGTGGCGCGCCCCGCGGGTGAACAGGGCCCGGCCGTCGCCGCGATCCGCGCGGCCGAGGGCGCGGTCGGCCAGGCCCGCACGCTCCTCGACGCGGTCGACAGCGCCGCCGACAACATCCGCCACGCCATCGCCACCCTGCCCGCCGCGCTGGAAGAGGCCCGAGCCGACATCGCCGCCGCCGCTGAACTGGCCCCGCACGGC
>NZ_JBOHGC010000127.1:0-41282 GCF_050699995.1 Actinokineospora sp.
CCGCCCTTGGAGTTGAAGTGGTTGGCCACCACGAACACCGTCTTGCCGTTGAACTTGAACTCGCCGGCCAGCGGCTTGCGGCTGTTGGCGAACGCGTCGTTGGTGGGGTCGATGCGGCCCGGGGAGATGGACAGCTGCGGCTTCGGCTTGCGGTCCTTCGACGACACAACCTGCACCGCCGTCGTGGCGTTGCCGCCCGGACGGTCCACAAAGGACACCCGAGCCGGGTTGAACAGGAAGCCGACCCGGATGTTGCCGCCCGGCTCGCCGCCGTCCTGGTCGTCGACCGGGTTGATCTGGCGGTAGTCGTAGGCAGGCCCGCCCGCCGCGGCGATGGCGCTGATCAGCTCGCCGTATGTCTGGTCGGCGGCCACGACGCTGCTGTTCGTGGCTCCGTCGTTGTCCTGGATCTCCTCGACCACGACGATTCCCGGCGAGCGCAGGTTGTCGACGATGGTCGAGGCGTGCCCGTCGAAGCTGCTCTGCGGGTCGTTCGGATCGAGGTTCTCCACGTTGTAGGTCGCCACCGAGAGCTGTCCCGCCGGGGTCACCGCGGTGGTCTCCTTGGTGAGCCCGCCCGACACCCGGCTCAGCGCCGAGGTCAGTTCCAGCTTGAAGTTGCCGAAGTCGTAATCGATCACCCCGACAGCGGGACCGGAGAAGTGGTCGCCCACGTTGACACCCGCCGGGGTCGAGCCCACGGCGACGGCGTCATCGAGGATCACGCGCTCCGGGTTCGCGTCGCTCTGCCGGAGCAGGATGCCGCCGCGCGCGGTGCGCACGCCCGCGCCCGCGCCGTCGTCGGCCAGGACGGGGATCTCGCCGTACGCGCTGCCCGCGTCGGTGGCGACCGGGTTGTTCACCTGCACGCGCATGGCTTCGAGCGACTCGTAGAAGTCGATGCCGTCGGTGCCCGCGTCGAACGTGCCGCTGATCTCCACACTGCCCGTGGCATCGTCGTCGATGACCGACGTCGGCGGGACCCGGCCGCCGGACCCGATCACGGTGGCGGCGGGCACCGGTTTCGTCGCGAGCACGGTGATCGACGGCGAAGTGATCTCGGTGGTGGTCAGACCGGTGGAGGACGCCCCGCCCGGCCGGTACTCGGTGACGGTGCCGCCGACCGCGACCTCCTGGCCCACCACGACCGACGGCGCCGACGCGGTGTAGACGAAGACCGCTTCGGAGGTCGCCGGGTCCGCGTCCGGGCACGGGTCCTGGAAGTAGAAGCCGGTGGACCGCTTCGCGGTGACGACACCGCGCACATCGGTGACCGACATGCCGTTCTTGGGTGAGGTGTGGGCGCTGCCCTGGATCTGGCGGATGAGCGTGCCGGTGTGGCAGCCGCCACCGCCACCAGGACCGGTCAGCGGAGTCGGCACGCCCGCGGCGAAGTCGGTGCCGTTGACGTCGGTGTCGGTGTCCGGGTTCGTGCGCGCGACGGACTTGGTGTTGGACCCGGCGGGCGCCCTGGTGCCCTCGAAGTCGTTGGCGGTGGTGCCGTAGCCGACGAAGTCGCGAACGCCCGGCGCGGTGTCGCAGTTCGACCCGCAGCCCAGCGCCGCGGTCGAGGTGACGAGAGCGACCTTGCCCGACGTCGCGGACATGTTCGTCGTCCCGGTGGCGTTCGGCGTCGGCAGGGCGACCCCGCTCGACCCGCCGGAGCCCAGTTTGACCAGGTATCGCGCGCCCGGCGCGATGCTGCCGCTGAGCGCGGTCGCCAACCAGGTGGTGCCCGCGGCGGCCGCGTACTGCACCGACCATCCGGCGACGCTGACCGAACTCGCGCCGCGGTTGTAGAGCTCAAGGAAGTCGTGGGTGTACGGGGCACCCGTGTTGCCACCGCCGCCGTACACCTCGGAGATCACCACGTCTGGGGACACGGCAGCGGCCTGCCCCGGGGCCAGGACCAGCCCGGCGGCGACGAGCACGGATAAGGGAAAGGCAAACCTGGTCACGAACACTCCCTTGCGTCAGAGGGAAATGACTCAACGCAAGGTTGTACTCGAACGGGTGATCGCCGTGACCGCCCAGCAGGTGAACAACCGAGGTCGGTTCGCCCCACCCGGGGCGCGAAGATTCACGGAGACACGGGTCAGCGGCGGTCGAGATTGAGGACCGAGTCGGCCAACCATGCGTTCGTGACCTGTCGGCGGTCGTCGATCACGTACCGGATCCGAACCCGCTCGCCCACCTTTCGCTGCGGGGCGCGTCCTGCCGCATCCGGGCGGTCCGAGACTCGCCGCCAGGCAGATGGAAGTCGACCACCACCTGAAGTGCCGACAGTCCATCAGGACGTGATCGCACCCGAGTCGAAGCCGTTAGGCCCCATACACCAGAAATGTGACCCCCATCTCATTCGTGTATCCCCACCCCGAAACCCCGCACTTGAACTCATGGGAGCGCGGGTGCTGCTTGGGGGAGGAGCATCCGCGGAGGGGGGAATCGGACTGGAGTCCGCCCGACGTGGGGGCGGGCGGACTCCACTCTGGCCCGTATCCGCCTCATGAGCCGTGTTTCCGTCACCGGCGCACAATCACCGCGGCCAGGCCTCTGGTGTTCATGACGTCTGTCTGATTCGATTAAGAGAGACCGCTGACCTCTTGACCTGCGGCACCACGCGCGGGCAGTAGGGTTCAGCGGAAGTACCAGTCAGTCCAGCCCAAGGGATGAGGGAGACGCACGGTGACGGTTCGCGTAGGTGTCAACGGTTTCGGTCGCATCGGCCGCAATTTCTGGCGGGCGCTCGAGGCCAGTGACCACGACATCGAGATCGTGGCCTTCAACGACCTCGGTGACATCAACACCATGGCGCACCTGCTCAAGTACGACAGCGTGCTGGGCCGCCTGCCCTACGACGTGAAGGTGACCGACGACGGCATCCAGGTCGGCGACCACCACCTCAAGGCGCTCGCCGAGCGCGACCCGGGCAAGCTGCCCTGGAAGGACCTCGGCGTCGACGTCGTGGTCGAGTCCACCGGTTTCTTCACCAACGCCGCCGACGCGCGCAAGCACGTCGACGAGGGTGGGGCCAAGAAGGTCATCATCTCCGCCCCCGCCAAAGGTGAGGACCTGACCGTCGTCCTCGGCGCCAACGACGACCAGTACGACGGCTCGCAGACCGTCATCTCCAACGCCTCCTGCACCACCAACTGCCTGGCCCCGCTGGCGAAGGTGCTGCACGACTCGTTCGTCGTCGAGCGCGGTCTGATGACCACGATCCACGCCTACACCCAGGACCAGAACCTGCAGGACGCCCCGCACAGCGACCTGCGTCGCGCCCGCGCGGCCGCGCTGAACATCGTGCCGACCTCGACCGGTGCGGCGAAGGCCATCGGCCTCGTCCTGCCCGAGCTCAAGGGCAAGCTCGACGGCTACGCGCTGCGCGTGCCCGTGCCGACCGGCTCGGCCACCGACCTCACCGTCACCCTGGGCCGCGAGGTCAGCCTCGAAGAGGTCAACGCCGCGTACAAGGCCGCCGCTGAGGGCGCCCTCGCCGGCATCCTGCGCTACAACGAGGACCCGATCGTCTCCACCGACATCGTCGGCGACCCGGCGTCCTGCATCTACGACGCGCCGCTGACCAAGGTCAACGGCAACCAGGTCAAGGTCGTCGGCTGGTACGACAACGAGTGGGGCTACTCCAACCGCCTCGCCGACCTGACCGCGCTCGTCGCCTCCAAGCTCTGACCGCGATGAGGAATCTCGACGACCTGATCGCCGAGGGCGTCAAGGGTCGGCGCGTGTTCGTGCGCTCCGACCTCAACGTCCCGCTTGACGGCGACAAGATCACCGATGATGGCCGAGTCCAGGCGTCGCTGCCGACGATCTCCAAGCTGGCGGAAGCCGGCGCGAAGGTCGTCGTGGCGGCGCACCTGGGCCGCCCCAAGGGCAGCCCGGACCCGAAGTTCTCCCTCGCCCCGGTCGCCAAGCGGCTCGGCGAACTCCTCGGCAAGCCGGTCGCACTCGCGACCGACGTCGTGGGGGAGTCGGCCAAGTCCACTGTGGACGGCCTGGCCGACGGCGGCGTCGCGCTGCTGGAGAACGTGCGGTTCGACGCGCGTGAGTCGAGCAAGGACGCCGCCGAGCGCGGTGCCCTCGCCGACGAGTTCGCCGCGCTGGTCGGCGAAACCGGCGCGTTCGTCTCCGACGGATTCGGTGTGGTGCACCGCAAGCAGGCCTCGGTCTACGACATCGCCACCAAGCTCCCGGCCTACGCCGGGGGCCTGGTGCTCGCCGAGGTCGAGGTGCTCCGGCAGCTCGCGGGCGAGCCGAAGCGGCCGTATGTCGTGGCACTGGGCGGTTCCAAGGTGTCGGACAAGCTCGCGGTCATCGAGTCGCTGCTGCCCAAGGTCGACACGCTCCTCGTCGGCGGCGGCATGTGCTTCACCTTCCTCGCGGCCCAGGGCCACGGGATCGGTGACTCGCTGCTCGAAGCCGAGATGGTCGAGACCTGCAAGAAGCTGCTGGCCGACGCGGACGGCAAGATCGTGCTGCCGACCGACATCGTCATCGCCGACGACTTCTCCGCCGAGGCCAACACCGAGACGGTGCCCGCCACGGAGATCCGCGACGGCTGGAAGGGTCTCGACATCGGCCCGGACAGTGTCGCCGCCTACGGCAAGGTCCTGCGCGACGCGGGAACGGTCTTCTGGAACGGCCCCATGGGTGTGTTCGAGCTGGCTCCCTTCGCCGAAGGCACTCGCGGTGTCGCGCAGGCGATCGCGCAAGCAACCACAGCTGGAGACGCCTTCTCGGTCGTCGGCGGCGGCGACTCGGCGGCGGCCGTGCGGCTACTCGGCCTGCCCGAGGACGGGTTCTCCCACATCTCCACCGGCGGCGGCGCGTCGCTGGAATACCTGGAGGGCAAAGAGCTCCCCGGCGTAGCGGTCCTGGAGGCCTGAAGTGGCTAGGCAAGTCCTGATCGCGGGCAACTGGAAGATGAACCTCAACCACCTCGAGGCCATCGCCCTGGTGCAGAAGATCGCCTTCTCGCTGCCCGAGAAGTACTACGCGAAGGTGGAGGTGGCCGTGCTGCCGCCGTTCACCGACATCCGGTCGATCCAGACCATGACCGACGGCGACAAGCTGCTGCTCAAGTACGGCGCGCAGGACATCTCCCCGCACGACTCCGGCGCCTACACCGGCGACGTGTCGGGGCTGATGCTCGCGAAGCTCGGCTGCAGCTACGTCACCGTGGGCCACTCGGAGCGCCGCGAGTACCACGCGGAGACCGACGAGCTGGTCAACAAGAAGGTCAAGGCCGCGCTCAAGCACGGGATCACGCCGATCCTGTGCCTGGGCGAGCGCATCGAGGTCCGCGAGGCGGGCAACCACGTCGAGCACTGCACCACGCAGCTCGTCGAGGGCCTCAAGGGTCTCAAGACCGAGCAGGTCGCCAAGGTGGTCATCGCCTACGAGCCCGTGTGGGCGATCGGCACCGGCCGCGTGGCCACCCCGCAGGACGCGCAGGAGGTCTGCTTCGCCCTGCGCAAGCAGCTGTCGGAGAAGTACGGCGACGACGTCGCCAACACCGTGCGCGTGCTCTACGGCGGCTCGGTGAAGTCCGGCAGCATCGGCGAGCTGGTCGCCCAGGACGACATCGACGGCGCTCTCGTCGGCGGTGCGAGCCTGCAGGCCGACGAGTTCACCAAGCTCTGCGCACTGGCCGCAGGCGGTCCGTTGCCGTAGGTGAGGACGCTTTTTCCGGGCCGGGTAGCATTGCGCTGCCCGGCCCGCGGCGTTCTCGCGGATGCGGGCGCCTTGGATATCTGGTAACAGTTCGCGGCTTTCAGGCCGGGGCGGTGCTCGAAGACGTGCGCCGCACCAGGTAGCCTGTGGCTTCCACCGTTCGACAGCGAGGATGACATGGTTCTGACCCTGCAGATCGCACTCATTGTGACCAGCCTTCTGCTGATCCTGTTGGTGCTGCTGCACCGCGGTCGCGGCGGTGGCCTCTCCTCGCTCTTCGGCGGCGGAATGCAGTCCAGCCTCTCCGGCTCCAGCGTCGTCGAGAAGAACCTCGACCGTGTGACGCTGTTCGTCGGGTCGGTTTGGATCATCTGCGTCATCGGCTTGGGCCTGCTCGTCAAGGTCATCTGAGTCGGCATTCACCCGCTGCCGGGCTGGGGCCAGGCGGCGGGGCTCGCAGGACAAACTGACGAACCACGTGGTGGGGGTGTGAACATCAATGGCCGGTGGCAATGCGATCCGGGGTACCCGGGTCGGGGCTGGTCCCATGGGTGAATCCGAGCGAGGCGAGTCCGCCCCTCGGCAACGAGTTTCCTACTGGTGCGCGAACGGACACGAGTCGCGTCCGTCGTTCGCCCTCGACGCGGAGCGCCCGGAGTCCTGGGACTGCCCGCGCTGCGGTCTCCCGGCCGGGCTCGACGAGAAAGAGCCGCCGAAGGCGCCGCGCAACGAGCCGTACAAGACGCACCTCGCGTATGTGAAGGAGCGCCGCTCGGACGCCGATGGCGAAGCCATCCTGGCCGAGGCATTGGCCAAGCTCCGCGCCCGCCGCGAAGGCTGACCTTCAGCTGAAAAGCCACCCCAGGGTTTCCTGGGGTGGCTTTTTCGGTTCTCGCAGCGCCCGCCGACTATTTGAGATCTAAACAGAAAGCGGGTAAGTGGCGCGGACCCGGAATCCGCCATCCGCTGTCGGTCCCGCGGTGAAGCTGCCGCCTAGCAGACCGGCCCGCTCGCGAAGTCCCAATAGTCCGTGGCCCCCTGATGGAAGCCCGGACGGACGGCATTTCGGCCGGTCGTTGCGGATCTCCACCACCAGCGTCGACCCGGCGGCCTGCACCCGCACGGTCGTCGGCGAGCCCGCGGCGTGCTTGTGCACGTTGGTCAACGCCTCCTGGATCGTGCGGTACGCGGCGCGCGACACCGGCGCCGGAAGCAGCTCCGGCGAGGCCTCCATGGCCAGCGTCACCGACACGTCGCAGCCGTGCACGAGCGTGCCGATGTTCTCCAGCCCCGGCTGGTATTCGTCCTCGTCGCCACCCGAGCGCAGCACGCCGACAAGCTCGCGCAGCTCCTCCAGCGTCCGGGTGCTCAGCGCGCGGATCGTCTCGGCGGCGTCCACCGACTCGGCGTCCTTGGCCGACACCTTCAGCGCCCCGGCCTGCATCGCGATCAGGGTCACCTGGTGGGAGACCACGTCGTGCATCTCGCGCGCGAGTTTGGCCCGTTCGGCCGAGCGCACGGTCTGGGCGTGCAGGCGCTGTTCGCGGGCGCGGCTGCGGGCGAGCTGGGTTATCCGGGCCGACAACTCCTGCCGAACCGTGATCAACATCCCGATGGCCACGGGCATCCCGGCGACCAGCACCCCGTAGATCGCGTCCAGGAAGTGCTCGCGCCACGTCAGGTCGAGGAAGTCGGCCCACGGCCACAGCACGAATCTGCACAGCCCGACCAGGAACGCGGCCACCAGCGTCCGCCAGGTCAGCAGGTAGCGCTTGGCCAGCGTCCCGAGGGCGATCATCGCGGCGAGCTGGGCCCACCCGGTGAAGAACCCCGGGATGGTCAGCACCAGCGCCACGCACGGCACATGCCTGCGCAGCGGCATCGCCAGCACGGCCAGCCACGACAGCCAGCTGGAGTAGCCGGGCGCGCCGTCCGGCTCGACCAGCCACACGTCGAGCGCGGCGATCGCCGTGGCGGCGATGTCGGAGACGATTCCCCTGACCCGGGGGTTGGCCCACAGTGCGGCGAGTTTTGGCGGCAGGGGGATCCGGCGACGCGATCGCCCGGGTGTTCGGGCAGGCGTCACGAGCGCGGTGTCGTCAGGAACGACCATCTGGGCGACCAGGGTGCCACCTCCATCGACGAGCGCAGTGTCCAAGACCGTTTCTCGCTGCTCAGGCTGGTCATGCAGGGCCGCACGCTGCTCGGGAACGGTCTTCGAGGTTGTAGCATTCTTGCGGTTCGATCCCGGGCGGTGCGGTAGGTGTGGCATGGATCGCCTTTCTGGCCCACGAGCACTCTCGGGGCTCGCTACCCACAACGACGGATAATCGCCCATATCGGGACGGAATAGTGCCCGATTCTGTGCGAGAGCAAATCGCCGGCCACAAGCTTGGCGGGGAGGGAGGAGGAGATTTGCGTACGCTGATCATCGATAACTACGACTCCTTCACCTACAACCTTTACCAGGCTTTGGCCGCCATCGATGGCGCTCGGCCGACTGTCGTCCGAAATGATGAGGATTGGGACCTCGGCGGGCTCGTCGATTTCGACAACGTCGTCATCTCGCCCGGGCCCGGCCATCCCGGCGTGCACCGCGACATCGGCCTGAGCCGCGCCGTCCTCGCCGCCGCGCGGCAGCCGCTGTTAGGGGTCTGCCTGGGCCACCAGGGGCTCTGCCTGCTCGCGGGCGCCGAGGTCACCAGGGCGCCCGAGGTGCGCCACGGCAGGCTCTCGGAGGTCCGCCACGACGGCCGTGAGCTGTTCGAGGGCATCCGCTCGCCGATGCGGGTCGTGCGCTACCACTCCCTGGCCGTCGAAGACCTGCCCGCGGAGCTCGAAGCGACCGCCTGGGCCGAGGACGGCGTCCTCATGGGCGTGCGCCACCGCGAGCGGCCCGCGTGGGGCGTGCAGTTCCACCCCGAGTCGGTGTGCACCGAACACGGCGACGCCCTGTTGGCGAACTTCGCCGAACTGACCCGCCGCTGGTGGGACGAACACCCGCGCGAGACTGTGGTCGCCGCCCCGGTGCCTGAGGCCCACCACCCCGAGCCGCCGCCCGCCGCGCCGGTCCATGTCCGCAAGCTGACGGTGCCGGTCACCGCGGAGGAGACGTTCGACGCCCTCTACCGCGACTCCGCGCACGCCTTCTGGCTCGACAGCGCCACCGGCGGCCGGTTCTCGTTCCTCGGCGACGCCTCCGGCCCGCTGGCCCGGGTCGCGACCGCCGACGTGTGGACCGGCCAGGTCACCATCACCTCGCGCACGGGCGTCGAGGTCGTCCAGGAGGAGTTCCTCGCCTGGCTCGACGCCGACCTCGCGCGGTGGCGGGTCGAGGTCCCGGACCTGCCCTTCGGCTTCGCCCTGGGCTGGGTGGGCTATCTGGGCTACGAGCTCAAGGCCGAGTGCGGCGCCGACCGGGTCCACCACTCGCCCGACCCGGACGCGCAGCTGGTCTTCGTCGACCGGGCGGTGGTGTTCGACCACGCGACCGGCGAGGTGTACCTGCTGTCGTTCGACCTGGAGTGGGCGGACCGGACCGCGGCCCGGCTCGTCGACCTCGCCGCCGCGCCCGAGCCGTCGCCGCCGGTGGAGCGCGGTGTCGTGGCGGGAGCGCTCACCCCACGCCACGACCGCGCCACCTACCTGGCGATGATCGACGAGTGCCAGGCCGCGATCGCCGCGGGCGAGACCTACGAGGTCTGCCTGACCAACGTGCTCACCGCGGGCGCCACGATCGACCCGTGGCAGGCGTACCGGTATCTGCGCCGCAAGAGCCCGGCCCCGTTCGGCGCGCTGCTGCTTTTCGGCGACCTGTCGGTGCTGAGCACGTCCCCGGAGCGGTTCTTATCCGTGACGGCCACCGGCCAGGTGGAGTCCCGCCCGATCAAGGGCACCCGCCCGCGTGGCCGCACGGAGGCCGAGGACGAGGCGCTGCGCCACGACCTCGGCACCGACGAGAAGGACCGCGCCGAGAACCTGATGATCGTCGACCTCGTCCGCAACGACCTCGGTGTCTACGCCGAGATCGGGTCGGTGCACGTGCCGGGGCTCTTCGAGGTCGAGACCTACGCGACCGTGCACCACCTGGTCAGCACGGTCCGAGCGCAACTGTCCGAAGGGGTCTCCGCCGTGCGCTGCGTCCGCGCCGCGTTCCCCGGCGGGTCGATGACCGGCGCGCCCAAGGTGCGGACCATGGAGATCATCGACCGGCTCGAACGCGGCCCGCGCGGTGTCTACTCAGGAGCGATCGGCTACTTCTCGCTGAGCGGGGCGGCCGACCTGAGCATGGTGATCCGGACCCTCGTGGCCCGGCCCGGCGAGGTCGGTTTCGGCGTCGGCGGCGCGATCATCGCCCTGTCGGACCCGGCGGGGGAGTACGAGGAGACGGCCGTCAAGGCGACCACGATGCTCGGTCTGCTGGGCGCGGAGTTCCCGGACCGCGTGCGCGCGTCCTGAGTTTGCCCGCAGGCCACCGACCGGCCATCTCGGCTTGCCACCATCCGCGTCATGACCCCATCCCGGTTATCCCGGGCAGGCGCCGTGGTCCTTGCCGCGGCCTGCCTTTCCGCTGTCCCCGCCGCTGTTCCCGTCTCAGCTGAGCCCGCTCGCGCTTTCGACCTGCAAGCGCACCGCGGTGGCCTCGGCCTGCGCGTGGCGAGCACACTCAGCGCTTTCGGCAACGCCTTCCGGCTCGGCGTGTCCACTGTGGAACTCGACGTCCAGATCACCGAGGACGACCAGGCGGTGGTCACCCACGACCGCAGGGTCGACGCCCGCAAGTGCCGCGACACCGCGCCGGTCGCCGCGGGCGACCCGGAGTTCCCCTATGTCGGGAAGTTCGTGCACACGCTGTCCTTCGCCCAGGTGCGCACCCTCGACTGCGGCTCGGTCCGGCTCGCCGACCGGCCCGGCCAGGAGTTGGCGCCGGGTTCGAAGATGCCGCTGCTGCGTGAGGTGTTCGCGCTGGCCCAGCGCTACGGCGCCAAGGACGTCCGGTTCAACATCGAGACCAAGGTCGAGGCGGGCGCCCCATACGAGACCGCCCCGCGCGAGAAGTTCGTCCAGCTCACCGCCCGCGAGATCACGGCGGCGGGCGTGGAGCGCCGGGTCAGCGTCCAGAGCTTCGACTGGGGCGCCCTGATGCGGCTGCGCGAGGTGGCGCCGCGGCTGCCGCTGGTCGCGCTGACCAACTACGACTTCCTGCAGACCGGCAAGCCCGGCGCGTCGCCGTGGCTGGGCGGGATCGACATCGACGACTTCGGCGGGGACCCCATCGCGGCCGTGAAGTCCTTCGGTGTCACGGCGTTCTCCCCGGTCCACGGCTTCCCGCAGGGCGGCTCGGTCGTCGACCCCGGCTACCGCCCCTACGTGACCCGCGCGATGGTGGACCACGCGCACCGCAACGGGATCAAGGTCGTCCCGTGGACGGTCAACGACGTCCCCACCATGGCCAAACTCCTCGACGACGGTGTCGACGGCCTGATCACCGACTACCCCGACCGGCTGCGTGGTCTGCTCGCGTCCCGTGGCTACCGCCTTCCCCGCGGGTATGCCTCGCTGTTCGACATCCAGGGCCACCGCGGCGCCCGGTCGGTCCGCCCGGAGAACACCCTCGCCGCATTCCGCCACGCCCTGGGCAACCCTGGTGTGTCCACTTTGGAGCTGGACACCGGCGTCACGGCGGACGGTCACGTCGTGGTGATCCACGACCGCACGGTGAACGGTTCACACTGCGTCGACACCGCGCCGGTCTCCGCGGGTGACCCGGAGTTTCCCTATGTGGGCAAGCGAATCCACGATCTGACCTTGGCCCAGGTCAAGACCATCGACTGCGGTTCCAAGACGCTGCCGGAGTTTCCGTTGCGCAGCAGGCCGCGCCGGGCGAGCGCATCCCGACGCTGTCGGAGGTCTTCGACCTCGTCCGGTCGAGCGGGCGCGGCGACCTCGGGTTCAACATCGAGACGAAGATCAGCCCGACCACCGACGACACGGCGCCGTACGACGTGTTCACCCGCAAGGTCATCGGCGAGATCAGCCGTTCCGGCTTCGCTTCCCGCACGACGCTGCAGTCCTTCGACTGGCGCACGATCATGCTGGCCAGGGAGCTTGAGCCGCGCGTGCGGACGGTCGCGTTGGTGTGGCAGTACGGCCCGGCGGAGTGTGCCGCGCTCGCGGATGAATGCTCGCTTCAGGCGGCCTACGGGGATCCGTCGGTGAAGAGCCCGTGGACCAGTGGCCTGGACTGGTGGAAGCACCAGGATCTCGCCAAGCTGGTTCGCCAATCCGGTGCCACGACGGTGTCATCGAACTGGCAGGTCCACGATCCCGCCCAGGCCAAGGTGACATCGCCGGACTGGTACCTACGCGAGGACCCGGCGTACTTCCACGGCCCCGACATCGCCGGTCTGCACCGCCGCGGCCTCAAGGTCGTCCCGTACACCGTGAACGACGAGCCCACCATGCAGCGCGTGATCGACCTCGGCGTCGACGGCATCATCAGCGACGACCCAGACCTCCTCGTCAAGCTCGCCACCCGCAACGGCCTCCGCTAACCCGCGAGTCCCCACCTCCCGACAACAAGTTCTCAGCTCACGACAGCGAGTTCTCAGTTCACGACAGCGAATTCTCATTTCGTGGCAGCCAGGTTCCTCGTTCGGAACCGACCGGGGGCGCTGGCGGCGTCGCGAAATGAGAACTCATTGTCGGGTACTGAGAACTCACTGTCGGGAGGTGGGGACTCGCGGTCAGGAGAGGGGTGGGGTGAAGACGTTGGGGACCTTGGCGGCGGCGGGCTTGTCGAGGAGCCAGAGGGTGCGGTGGGTGCCTCGGGCGCCTGCCGCGGGGAGCTGGACCTCGCCCGCGCCGGAGAGGGCCATTGCCACGGCGGGGGCCTTGCTCTCGCCCGTGGTCATGAGCCAGACCTCCGTTGAGCGGCGGGCCGCTTCCAGGGTCAGGCTGATCCGGGTCGGGGGTGGTTTGGGGCAGTTGCGCACCGCCACCACCGTCCGCTCCTTCTCATACACCGCGGGGGAACCGGGGAACACCGACAGCGTGTGCCCTTCCTCGCCGACCCCGAGCAGGCAGATGTCGAACGTCGGCACCGGCCCGTGGTCCTCCGGCTCGGCCGCGTTCGCCAACAAGTCGGCGTAGGCCGCCGCGGCGGCTTCCGGGTCGTTGCCGAATTCGCCGTCCGACGGGGCCATCGCATGCACCCGCTCCGGCGACACCGGCACGTGGTCGAGCAAGGCGGCCCGTGCCTGGGTCTCGTTGCGGTCCGGGTGGCCTGAGGGCAGGAACCGCTCGTCGCCCCAGTACAGGTCGACCTTGGACCAGTCCACGGCGTCGCGGGCCGGGGTGGCGCGGACCTGCTCCAGCACCGAGATGCCGGTGCCGCCGCCGGTCAGCACCAGCGATGCCGAGCCGGTGGCGGCCTGGACGTCGACCAGCCGGGTGATCAGCCGGGCCGCGGTGGCCGCCGCAAGCAGGCTGGGGTTGGAGTACACGACCACCTGTGGGCGGCTCATGACGCGGCCTTCGGCTTGGGCGCGGCCTTCTTCGCCGCCGCCGTGGAACGGGTCTTCGCGGAAGCGGGTGACCCGTTGGGCGAGGCCTTCGCGGACGACTTCGTCGTCGAGGTGCCCGTGGGTGCCTTGGCCTTGCCATCCGCCGCCGTCTTCGCCGCGACCTTCGCCGACGGCCTCGGCGTGTTCGCCGACGGTGCCGGGGCAGCCCTGCGGGCCGCCGTCGCCCGGCCGCGGGTGACCTTCGCGAGCCCGTTGAGCGTGGCCTCGTAGATCTCGTCCGCGTCGAGCCTGCGCAGTTCCTCCGAGAGGCAGTCGCGCACCTCCCGACGCTGCAGGGCCACCCGGCGCGCGGGTTGGCCGGGCTGGGTCAGGGTGCCGACCTTGCCGTCCGGCCGCTGCAGTTCCACCGTGCCCGACCGGCGTTCCATCGCCACCGACACGATCCCGTGCCCGTCACCGGCGTTGATCCGCTTCACCGGCACCTTCAGGAACGTCGCCAGCCACGCCGCGAGCAGGTCGGTCGACGGCGAGTCGCCGCCGCCGCTGACCGAGGCCGCGGTGACCTTCTCGTACGGCGGCAGGTCCAGCGCCGCCGCCAGCAACGCCCGCCACAGGGTCAGCCGGGTCCACGCCAGGTCGGTGTCGCCGTCGGCGTACTGCTTCTGCCGGATCTGCAGTGCCTTGATCGGCTGCCGCTCGGCCGCGGAGTCGGTGATCCGCCGCTGCGCGAGCCTGCCGATCGGGTCGTCCGAGGGCTTCGCGGGCGCCTCGAACGGCCACCACGCCACCACGGGGGCGTCGGGCAGCAACAGCGGGATCACGCAGCTCGCGCCCTCGTCGGCCAGCGGGCCGTAGAGGCGCAGCACGATCACCTCGCTCGCACCGGCGTCGCCGCCGATCCGGATCTGCGCGTCCAGCCGCGCCGCGGCCTTCTTGGCACCCCGGGCCACCACGATCACCCGGCACGGGTGCTCGCGGCTGGCGTCGTTCGCCGCGTCGACGGCGTCCTCGACGCGCTCGCCGTCGTCGGTGACGATCACCAGCGTCAGCACCCGGCCCAGGGTGTGGGCGCCACCCTGCTCACGCAGGTGCACCAGCTTGGCGTTGACCTGCGAAGTCGTCGTTGAGGGCAGGTCGATGATCACGGTCGCCTCCAGTGCCTGCCGGTGCGGGACATCATCTTGTCCGCGGACTCCGGCCCCCATGTGCCCGCCGCGTAGCCCTCAGGCTTGCCCGCGGTCTTCCAGTACTTCAGCACCGGCTCCAGGATCTCCCAGGACAGCTCGACCTCCTGGTTGACCGGGAACAGCGACGGCTCGCCGAGCAGCACGTCGAGGATCAGCCGCTCGTAGGCCTCCGGCGACGACTCGGTGAACGCGTGACCGTAGCTGAAGTCCATCGACACATCTCGGACCTCCATGGCGTTGCCCGGCACCTTCGAGCCGAACCGCATGGTCATGCCCTCGTCCGGCTGCACCCGCACCACCAGCGCGTTCTGCCCGAGTTCCTCAGTGGACGTCTCGTCGAACGGCAGGTGCGGCGCGCGCTTGAACACGACCGCGATCTCCGTGACCCGGCGCCCCAGCCGCTTGCCGGTGCGCAGGTAGAACGGCACCCCGGCCCACCGCCGCGTGTTCACCTCCAGGGTGATCGCGGCGAACGTCTCCGTGGTGGAGGTCTTCGCGAAACCCTCCTCCTGCAGCAGCCCGAGCACCTTCTGCCCGCCCTGCCAGCCACCGAGGTACTGCCCGCGCGCGGTGGTCTCGGCGAACGGCCCGACCGGCTTCGTCGCCTCCAGCACCTTGATCTTCTCGGTGCGCAAGGCTTTGGGGTTGAAGGAGACCGGCTCCTCCATCGCGGTCAGCGCCAGCAGCTGCAGCAGGTGGTTCTGGATGACGTCGCGGGCGGCGCCGATGCCGTCGTAGTACCCCGCGCGCCCGCCCAGGCCGATGTCCTCCGCCATGGTGATCTGCACGTGGTCGACGTAGTGGGAGTTCCAGACCGGCTCGAAGAGCTGGTTGGCGAAGCGCAGCGCCAACAGGTTCTGCACGGTCTCCTTGCCGAGGTAGTGATCGATGCGGAACACCGACTCCTCGGGGGACACCTTGTTCACGACCTTGTTCAGCGCCACCGCCGAAGCCAGGTCGTGGCCGAACGGCTTCTCGATGACCACGCGCCGCCACTGGTCGGCCGCGGCCGGGGTGGCCAGACCGGCGCGGGCCAGCTGCTTGGTGACCACCGGGAACGCGCCCGGCGGGATCGACAGGTAGAACGCGTGGTTGCCGCTGGTGCCGCGCTCGCGGTCCAGGTCGGCGATGGTCGTGGCGAGGGTGTCGAACGAGGCGTCATCGTCGAATGTGCCCGGCACGAACCGGAAACCCTCGGCGAGCCGGTCCCACACGGCCTCGCGGAACGGCGTCCGCGCGTGCTGTTTGACCGCCTCGTAGACGATCTGCCCGAAGTCCTGGTCCGCCCAGTCCCGGCGGGCGAAGCCGACCAGGGAGAAACCCGGCGGCAGCAGGCCGCGGTTGGACAGGTCGTAGATCGCGGGCATGAGCTTCTTGCGCGACAGGTCGCCGGTCACGCCGAAGATCACCAGGCCGCACGGCCCCGCGATCCGCGGCAGCCGCTTGTCCCGCTCGTCACGCAGCGGGTTCGCCCACTGCTTGGTTGTAGTCACCGGTTAACCTCCGAGAGGGCGTTCAACAGATGCGCGAGCCCCGCGGCGCGATCGGTGAAGTGCAGTCGCAGGACGGGCCTGCCGTGGTCGGCGAGGACCTGTCCGTCGCCGAGAGCTTGGGCGTGCTGGAGCACGCCGAGGGTGTAGGGCCGGTCGGGCACCGGCAGGTCTTCCTCCACAGCGCCGGTGATCTGGAGGAACACGCCGTTCTGGTGCCCGCCCTTGTGGTACTGCCCGGTCGAGTGCAGGAACCGCGGTCCCCAACCGAACGTGGTCTGCACACCGCTGCGCCGCGCGATTTCCGAGCGCAGCAGCAGTGCGGAGGCGTCGTCGAGCCGGTCGAGATAGGCCTGAATGGACACATAGCCGAACTCGGGCGCGGCGTCGAGCAATGCGTTCAGCGCGTCCACCAGGGACTCGGTGCCCTCGGGCAGCCAGCCGCCGGAAGGATACACCTCGACCGGACCGTCCACAATGGACGGAGCGACCTCGGCCGCGGCGTCGGGGGAGTCGAGCAGCGCGCGCGCCGCCTTCTTCGCCGCCTCGACGTCGGGCTGGTCGAACGGGTTGATTCCCAGCAGCCTGCCGACGATCGCGGTGGCGTACTCCCACAGCAGCATCTGGCCGCCGAGCGGACCCGAGGTGGCGATGGCGCTGACCGGCGGTCCGATCGCGATGGCCGTCGCGTCCTCGCCCGCGTCGGCGAAGCCGGGGGAGTCCGCGTCGGCCACGACCACCGGCAGCAAACCGGTTCCGTCCTTGCCGGTGGACTCGGCGACGAGCTGTTCGGCCCAGTCGCCGAAGCCCGCGATGCCCGAGCCGGTGTCGGCGATGACGATCTTCTCCGCGCCCCGCGAGTGGGCGGCGCCGAGCGCGGCGGCCAGCACCAGGGCCGGGTTGTCGAGCGTGTCGGTGGCGAGGATCCGGGCCGCCTCGGCCGCGTCGTCGAGCAGTGCGGCCACGTCCGCGCCCGCGAGCCCCGAGGGCACCAGGCCGAACGCGGTGAGCGCGGAGTAGCGGCCGCCGACATTCGGGTTGGCCAGGAACACCTTGCGGTATCCCGCTTCCACGGACGCGGCTTCCATCGGCGAACCGGGGTCGGTCACCACGACGATGCGGGAGGCCGCGTCGATGCCCTCGGCGGCGAACGCCTCGGCGAAGATCCGCCGGTGGCTGTCGGTCTCCACAGTGGACCCCGACTTGGACGACACCACCAGGACGGTCCGGGTCAGGTCGCCCGCGAGCGCGTCGGCCACCTGGCCGGGGTCGGTGGTGTCGAGCACGACGAGCGGGACACCCGCCGTGCCGGTGATGACCTCGGGGGCGAGCGACGAGCCGCCCATGCCCGCGAGGACCACCCGGTCGACGCCCTCCGCGTGCAGTTCCGCGCGGAGGGCGTCGATCTCGGCGAGCAGCGGGCGCGAGGTCTCGTGCAGCGTGGTCCACGCCAGCCGGATGGCCGACTCGGACTCGGCCTCAGGACCCCACAGCGTGGGGTCCTGGGCCGCGAGCTTCGACGCCACGGCGTCGTCCACGAGTTGTTGGACGAGCGAAGCGGCTTCCTCGGTGAGCCGCTGGTCGACGATGGTTACTGCGACGGTCTCTCCGGGGTGTGCCACGTGGCGTCAGCCTTTCCTATCGCGCCTTGTCGAGCTGTCCCTGCACCGTGTCCAGCAGTTCGGCCCACGACTTCTCGAACTTGTCGACGCCCTCGGTCTCCAGGACGCGGAACACGTCGTCGAGGTCGATGCCGACCGCTTCGAGCTTGTCGAAGACCTCCTGCGCCTGCGCGGCGGTGCCGGTGACGGTGTCACCGCTGATCTTGCCGTGATCGGCGACCGCGCGCAGCGTCTTCTCCGGCATGGTGTTGACCGTGTCGGCGACGACGAGGTCGTCGACGTACATGGTGTCCACGTAGTCCGGGTTCTTCACGCCCGTCGACGCCCACAGTGGACGCTGCGGGCGGGCGCCCTCGGCGGCGAGTGCCTCCCAGCGCTCACCGGCGAAGACTTCCTGGAACGCCGCGTAAGCGAGTCGTGCGTTGGCGATGGCCGCCTTGCCGCGCAGCGCACCCGCGGCTTCGCCGCGCGATGTTCCAGCCTCGTCGTCGACGATCTTGTCCAGCCGCTTGTCGATCTCGCTGTCCACACGGGACACGAAGAACGACGCGACCGACTCGATCGACTTGAGCGCGTGGCCGTTCTCCTTGGCCCGCTCCAGGCCGGTCAGGTAGGCCTCCATGACCGCGTGGTAGCGCTCGACGGAGAAGATCAGCGTGACGTTGACGCTGATGCCCTCGGCGAGCGTGCGCGCGATCGCGGGGATGCCCTCGACCGTGGCCGGGATCTTGACCAGCAGGTTCGGCCGGTCGACGGTCTTCCACAGGTCGGCCGCCTCGGCCACGGTGGCCTCGGTGTCGGCCGCGAGCCGCGGGTCGACCTCGATCGACACCCGGCCGTCGACACCGTCGGAGGCCGCGTGGTGGCTGCGGAACAGGTCGCACGCGTTGCGCACGTCCGTCGTGGTCAGCTCGCGGACCGCCGCGTCGAGCGACGCGCCGCGCGCGGCCAGCTCACGGACCTGGGCGTCGTACGCCTCGCCGGCCGAGAGCGCCCCGGCGAAGATCGTCGGGTTGGTCGTCACGCCGACCACGTGCTGATCGCGGATCAGCTCGGCGAGGTTGCCCGAGGTGAGCCGCTCACGGGACAAGTCGTCCAGCCAGATGGACACACCGGCGTGCGACAACGCAGCCAGTGCCCCTTTGCCAGTGGAGTCGCTCATTTCTGGCCTCCATTCGCGGTGAGGGAGCGACGCGCGGCCGCCACGACTGCCTCTGTCGTGAAGCCGAACTCGCGGAACAGCGTCTGGTGGTCCGCCGACGCGCCGAAGTGCTCGATCGAGACGACCTCGCCGGTGTCGCCGACGTAGCGGTGCCACGGCTGGGCGATGCCCGCCTCGACGGCCACGCGGGACTTGACGTTCGGCGGGATGACGGTGTCGCGGTAGGCCTGGTCCTGATCCTGGAACCACTCCATGGACGGCATGGAAACAACGCGGGTCGGCACGCCGTCGGCTTCGAGGACCTTGCGGGCCTCGACCGCGCGCTGCAGCTCCGAGCCGGTGGCGATCAGCACGACCTGCGCGGGGCCGCCGGTCTCCTCGGCCAGCACGTAGCCGCCCTTGGTGACATTGTCGCCCGCCAGTTCCTTGGTGCCTTCCAGCACCGGCAGGTTCTGCCGGGTCAGCGCGAGGCCGACCGGGGCGTCGGACTGCGACAGGATCGCCTTCCATGCCGCGGCGGTCTCGTTGGCGTCACCCGGGCGCAGCACGACCAGGCCCGGGATCGCGCGCAGCGCGGCCAGGTGCTCGATCGGCTGGTGCGTCGGGCCGTCTTCGCCGAGGCCGATGGAGTCGTGCGTCCAGACGTAGGTGACCGGCAGCTTCATCAGCGCGGCCAGCCGGACCGCCGGGCGCATGTAGTCGGAGAACACGAGGAACGTGCCGCCGTAGGGGCGGGTCGGGCCGTGCAGCACGATGCCGTTGAGGATCGAGCCCATGGCGTGCTCGCGGACACCGAAGTGCAGCGTGCGGCCGTAGGGCTGCGCGTTCCAGTGCTTCGTGGCCGACTCCACCGGGCCGAACGAGTCGGCGCCGGAGATGGTGGTGTTGTTGCTCTCGGCCAGGTCGGCTGAGCCGCCCCACAGCTCGGGCAGCAGCCCGCCGACGGCGTTGAGGACCTCGCCGGAGGCCTTGCGGGTGGCGACACCCTTCGGGTCCGGGTCCCAGCTCGGGAGCGCCTCGGCGAAGCCAGCGGGGAGCTTGTAGGCGGTCGCCCGGTCCAGCAGCGCCTTGCGCTCCGGGTTGGCCTGCGCCCACTTCTCGAACTCGGTCTCCCAGTCGGCGCGGGCGGCCTTGCCGCGCTCGGCGACCTCGCGGGTGTGCGCGAGCACGGTCGGGTCGACCTCGAAGGTCTTTTCCGGGTCGAAGCCCAGGATCTTCTTGACCGCGGTGACCTCTTCGTCGCCCAGCGCGGCGCCGTGCGCCTTGCCGGTGTTCATCAGCTTCGGCGCCGGGTAGCCGATCACCGTGCGCAGCAGGATGAACGACGGCTTGCCGGTCTCGGCCTTGGCGTTCTCGATCGCCTCGAGGATGCCGGTGACGTTCTCGCCGCCGATGACCCGCTGCACGTGCCAGCCGTAGGACTCGTAGCGCTTGGCCGTGTCCTCAGCCATCGCGATCTTGGTGTCGTCCTCGATCGAGATCTCGTTGTCGTCGTAGAAGACGATCAGGTTGCCCAGCTGCTGGCGGCCCGCGATCGATGACGCCTCGGAGGTGACGCCCTCGGCGATGTCACCGTCGGAGGCGACCACGTACACGTGGTGATCGAAGACACTCTCGCCCGGCGCGGCGTCCGGGTCGAACAGGCCGCGCTCGCGGCGGGCGGCCATCGCCATGCCGACCGCGGAGGCCAGGCCCTGGCCCAGCGGTCCGGTGGTGATCTCGACACCCTTGGTGTGGCCGTGCTCGGGGTGGCCGGGGGTCTTGGAGCCCCAGGTGCGCAGCGCGGCGATGTCCTCGATCTCCAGGCCGTAGCCGGAGAGGAACAGCTGCAGGTACTGGGTGAGGCTGGAGTGCCCGCAGGACAGCACGAACCGGTCGCGGCCGATCCAGTCCGGGTCACTTGGGTCGTGGCGCATCGTGCGCTGGTAGAGCGAGTAGGCCAGCGGGGCCAGGCTCATCGCCGTACCTGGGTGGCCGTTGCCGACGTTCTGCACGGCGTCGGCGGCGAGCACGCGGATCGTGTCGACCGCGCGCTTGTCGAGGTCAGTCCAGTCCTCGGGCAGCACCGCGGTGGTGAGTTCGGTCAATTCACTGGGTACTTCACTGACGGACACGGACTTGAGCTCCCATTTCCACGTCTGGCGGGTTCGCGGCTCATGATCACCCCTGCCACCGGATTCTAGATCGATACCGTAGGGGGCGACCTGGCCGGACCCGCATGCCATCCCTGGTCCGTGGTCAGCGTAGTCGTCGGGGTCGGCCGATGTGATTCCCGACCGACTTCGGGCCCCACGCCGCCACCCGATACGGGTGCCCGTGAGACTCGCGGTTAACATTTCCTTCGGTGTCGCGGGCGTCCCGCGGCGCGGACGCAACCGCCGTGACCGGCGTCTCAGCCGGGTCGCGAGCAGATCTGAGGAGCGAGATGTCGTCGGTGATACCAGTGCCCGTCGACGCCGTTCCCCCGTCAGCGCCGACCCGCGGTGAGGTCTTCAAGGCCTACGTCGCCCTCACCAAGCCGCGCATCATCGAGTTGCTGCTGGTCACGACCGTCCCCGCGATGTTGCTCGCCGAGCGCGGCATCCCGTCGCCGTGGCTGGTGCTGACCACGCTGTTCGGCGGCACCATGGCCGCGGGCAGCGCCAACGCGCTGAACTGCGTGGTCGACGCCGACATCGACGCGCTGATGAAGCGCACCAAGCAGCGCCCGCTGGCCCAGCACGTCGTGCCGACCCGCAACGCGCTCGTCTTCGGCGTCCTCCTCGGCGTGCTGTCGTTCGCCTGGCTGTGGGCGACCACGAACTTCCTCGCCGCGGCCATGGCCGTCGGCGCGATCCTGTTCTACGTCCTCGTCTACACGATGATCCTGAAGCGCCGCACCGCGCAGAACATCGTCTGGGGCGGGGCCGCCGGCTGCATGCCGGTCGTCATCGGCTGGTCCGCGGTCACCGGGGACGTCGGCTGGCCCGCGTTGGTCATGTTCGGTGTGATCTTCTTCTGGACCCCGCCGCACTTCTGGGCGCTGGCGATGAAGTTCCGCGACGACTACGCGGCGGCCGGTGTGCCGATGCTGCCCGTGGTCGCCACGCCGCGGCAGGTGGCCAAGCAGATCGTCATCTACTCCTGGGTGATGGTGGCCTGGACGCTGCTGCTGGTGCCCGCCACTGGCTGGGTCTACACGGCGTTCGCGCTGCTGGCCGGGCTGTGGTTCCTGATCTTCGCCCACCGCCTCAACGGCGCCATCCGGCGTGGTGAGCCGGGCAACCCGATGAAGCTGTTCCACCTGTCGAACAGCTACCTGACGCTGGTCTTCGTCGCTCTCGCGGTCGACTCCGCCTTGGCGCTTCCCGTCACCGGCTGGCCCTTCTAGCTCGCCCGATGCTGGGGGGACGAGCGCCGCGGCGGCCGGTAAGCCAGGCGGTCCAGGCGGCTGAGGTCAGCGGGTCGGGAGCCTGCTGTGGAGTTCGTCGATCTGGCGCGCGATGGCAGTGTCGGTGCCGGGTGTCAGCGTTATCCAATGCCTGCCGCCGCTGGGTTTGCGGGTGAACAGGTAGCGCTGCTGATGCGTGTCATAGACGCTGACCACGTGGTCGGCGCGCACGCGATCCCCGACGCGCGGGGTGCGGGCGGCGCCGAAATGGCCGAGCCGGATCACGTTGCCTGCCACATCGGTGAGTTTGTTCGACTCGCCTTTGCCGAGTCCCTGCGCCGTGAGTTCCCGCGCGAGCGTGTTCCGATCGCTACCCGCCCGGCGGGTGGCGGCATCGAAGGCCTCAGCCGGGATCGTGATCGAACCGCCGGTTCCCGGTGGATGCCCTGGGAGGAACCACACCGCGGTCAACGCGACTCTGGCCGAGGGCACGGCCCACAGGGTCAGGTGATGGGCGTCCAGGACCGCGACCGCGGCCTCTTGGCCGGACCACGCGATAAGGCAGGAGATCCGTGGGCCGAGTAGGTCCATGTGCAGACGGGCGTCGAGTTCCCACTCGGGGTGAACCAGTTTGTTGAACCAGCGTTCCAGACGGGGGTCGAACTCCTGTGGCGTTCCCAAGTCCTTGACAGCCAGTGACTTCCACGCCGCTCGGCGCAACTCGTCGCGTTCACCCATGGTGCGGCCGTGCGAGTCGATCTGCAGGATCGGCGGGAACGCGCCGAGGGCGAAGTGCTCCCACAGGAAGTCGTATTCCGCCCACGTAAGCTCGATCTTGCTCAACGGATCTATTCCCCGATCACCGGCGGTGCGACGATGTGGTTGTCATCCCAGAAGTCGTCGTGCTGGTCGTGCAGGTAGGTGGGGGAGAAGTGCTCCAGGTCTTCCTCGCTCTTCGCACCCGCGCCGCCGGAACCCATCGCTCCCGCGCCCACGCCGCCGCGTCCCGCCGCCGCGCCACCCCGTGTGCCTGCGCCATGTTCGCCCGCCGCGCCGAGGCCGCCGCGAGCGCCTGAACGGTGTCCGTCCTCGGCGAGGCCACCCACGGCGCCGCGCCCGCCACGGGCGTGCTCACCGCCGCCCCCAGTCGATCCGGCCCCGCGCCCGCCACGGGCGTGCTCACCCCCGGAGGTGCCTCCGGCAGGGCGACCGCCCTGCCCAGAGCCGCCCGGCCGAAGGCCGCCGCGGCCGTCGGACGCTGGCATCCCAGGACGACCGGTCGTGCCGCTGATCGGCAATCCGGTACCCGGAGGGTAGGTGTTGCCTGGGCCACCCGATCCGCCGCCGACGGTGGGCTGTCCCCCGGTCACCGGAGTGGGTCCCACCGGCGCGACGGGGCCTGCACTGGACGTGGTCGTCCTGCCGGAGGGCTCGACCACGGTTCGCCCCGCGCTCGACTCGCCACCGGGCGGACCGTCAATGCCGTTGTAGTCGCCCGTGATCACCCCGGTTCCGCCGGTCTTCCCCTGGCGGCCTGATGGGCCCACGAATTCGCCGTCGGTCGAGTGGACCTGGCCGGGTTCGACACTGGGCGGCGGCACCGCCACGACGACAGACTGCGGCGGCACGAACGTGCCCACACTGCCCACCGCGGAATCGGCCTCGGTCGAATAGGCGTTCATCAACTCCACGGCCCGCTGCTTGGCTTCCTGCGCCGCACGTTCCTGTTTGTCCTGGTCGGTCTGTCCGCCGAAGAGGTGAACGAACCCGGCGGAGAGGCCGCCGAAGTCGGAGTTGGCGGTCGAGGTCACCGGCACGGGTTCCGGCATCGAGTTCGACGTATGCGCGAATGCCTCACTGACCTGCCGCACACTCGCATTGCTCGCCGTGCTCGCCGTGCCCGCGTCACCGGCCCACTGCGCCAGCGGGGTCACCCCAGCGGTCATCGACTCGACCGCGAGGCCTTCCCAACTCGCACCGGCCTCGGCGAGCGCTTGCTCGGTGTCGGCCTTCGACTCCTCCATCAGCTTGCTGAACTCGGCCCACGTCTGATCGGTCTCGCCGACCGCGCCCGGACCTTCGGCTTCGGTGCGGACCATCGCGTGGAGCTTCGCGTGCGGATACCACGCCCAGTTCGACACGCCCGACGATTGCTGAGACAGCCGCCCCATCAGGAACCCACCAGCGTCTTCATCGCCGACTCAGCCAACTGATGCGCATACTCACACCGCTCCGGCAACTCATCGACCTTGCTGTCATCCAAGATCACTGTCGTCCACAAGTACTGCCCGTCCGCCACATCGACCGCAACATTGCAACCGAAGTCCCGATCTCCGAGGGTGATCTTTAGTGCCGGGAACCCCGCCACAGGATCGGTTTCTTTCGCCTCGGCGTTGCGACTGCCGTCCAGCCATGTGGCCACGCCCTCGGTGACAACGGTCGTCACGCTGAACGATCCGACATCCGTGCTGAAGAAGCAGTCCGGCGACTTGGTGGTCTCACGGACCCGTGCCTTCCCCGGCTTCTCGATGTGGAACTTCGTCCAGTCCGACTGCGGTATGAGGGTGCACGGATCTTTGCCGACCAGGCGAATCTCGCGAGGCCGTGGGGGCGTGCTGGGTTTCGAACTGGGCTGCTTGGACGTTGTTCCGGACGTTGTGGATGGGCTGGGAACGGCAGTTCCAGATGATGGTTCGCTGCATCCGACAGTTGTGGCCGCGACGATGATCAGCGAGGTCGCGAGCGCGAGTCGACTCATCGCTGCACCTGCTGAAACGCCTGGGCGTTGTTGTCCTCAACCAAGCCGTAGGTTCGGGCGGCCTCCGACAACGAGTCGATCACAGCCGTCAGCTCGTTGATGTATCCACGGGCCGCGTCGAGCGCTGAGGCACCGTTCTCGCCGAGTGCGGCGACGGTCTTCTCGCTGCACGGATCGGTGCCCGGCGGACGGACGGAGACCAACGCATCACGCTTCAGGTCGATGAACTCGCGGACGATCTCGCGGCGGTCTTCGAAGCGGCGTTTGAGCGCGAGGATTTTGTCCGGTTCGACTCGCATGGTAGCGGCTGGTAGGGCTGAGCCGATTTCGCCCAGCGCGTCTGTCGACCCGCTACCGCCGTCCTGTAGGAACGGCATCTCTGTACCCCCTCGTGACCACCCCAGCACTGACCGGAGTCGATGCTAGCAAGCCGCACGGATGCTCTGGGGTGGTTTCGGCGCATGTCACCCTGTGGGCAATCCCGCGCCCACCCGGCCGCCGGCGGCGTGATCGAGCAGGTCGGCGGCGATCCGCCTGCTGATCGGGCAGAACCGGTCGACCGCCGTGGTTCACGTCCAATGCCCCTGGTGCGGTGACCACGACATGGAAGGTCTCGGCGCTGCCGGACTCCGCAGTCAGGTAGCAGCTGGACGACGTGTCGGATGCCAGTATGCGTTCGATGGCGTAGTGCGAGCCGATGCGCAGCCAAACGAGGTGTGACAGCGCGTCCGCGCCACGGCCCGCCGCCATGTCGACGTGTTCGGCGACTTCCGCTGGCATCGGCGATCGCAGCGAGCCGATGGCCAACTCCAACGCGGTGTCGCCGGTTGGCCCCTTCGGGGTGAATGTGCAGAGGAACTTGGCGCGTTGGTTCGGTTTCGGGGCCATGCCGACCGCGCTGATCATCTCGGCAGGGACCGAGCCGCAGGCGTCGCGCGAGTCGATGACCGGGGGAGCGGCGGTGGACAGTTCGTTCACCGGTATCCGCCGGATGACTTCCACACCGTCGCCGATTCGCGCGCCCACCGGGTATGACTGGGCCACGGTGCCCATGTCGGCCGCCCGTGTGAGTGGTCGAAGTGTGCCTTGCGCACAACCCGCGAGTGCCAACGACACCAGCGCCATCCCGCCCATGTGCTTACCGGACAACGGTCTTGCTCCCTTCCAGACACACCACGATTTCCGTGAGCGTGTCGACCAATGCTTGGTATCGGTCAGTGCGGTACACGATGTGGATCTCCCGACCACCGGGCAACCGGACCGACAGCGCGATCGGGCCGAGATAAGGCGGCGCGTTGGCGGGCCGGTCGGTCCACGGCGGCTCGACGAGTCCCTGATACGGGGCGATTGACAGCAGACGCTTGCCGTGCGCCGGGTGCACACCTGGTACCGCGCCCGCGTTCCTGCACTCCACAATGGACAGGAACATGCGGACGGCGTCGAGATCGAGCGTCATCGAATAGTCGTCGACAGCGGCCGGGTAGACGACCAGCCACCGCCGGTTCGGCGTCAGATCGAAGATCGTTGTGCAGTCGCTCCCGTCCGGCTTGCGCCCCTTGACAGTCCACCGCGCCGCGAACACAACCATCCGAACTCCCTACCTCGTCGTTATCTGAACGATAAGATGAGGCTCATCTACATACAATCACACGATTGGGCAATGTTGATGAGCGCCGGTTCCTCGTATCCTGCTCCTTGAACGAGAGGGGAACGACGTGGCTTCAGGTGGACGGACCGCACGACGGAGGCGGCTGGGAGCGACCCTGATCGCATTGCGTGAGAAGGCCGCTCTTACTCAGCGAGACGCTGCCAAGGCGCTGGACTGTTCGGTGGGCAAGGTCGTCAACCTGGAACGTGGCGACGCTGCGGCAAAGAAGGCTGAACTGGAGCTGCTGCTGCGGCTTTATAGGGCTGACGATGACCAGTTCGAGGTCTTGGAGTCAATCCGACGGGAGAGCGCCAAGCGCGGGTGGTGGTCGACTTACAACTTGCCGGAGTGGGTCAAGCCGCTCGTCGGCTTCGAGAGTGAGGCGGTCTCGGCGCGGAATTTCGAGCCGAATCTGGTCCCGGGGCTGCTCCAGACTGAGGCGTACTCGCGCGCGTTGCACGTGGCGGGCAGGCAGCTCACACCTGTCAACCTGGTCGACAAGTTTGTCGCCGCTAGGAAGGAGCGCCAGCAACGGCTCACGGTTCGCCTTCCGGCGTTGGAGTTGTGGGCGATCATCGGTGAAGAAGCGTTGCGGCGGCCGGTACTTTCCGCCGGGGGAATGGCGGATCAGTTGGACCACCTTGCCGACATGGCGAAGGCTCCCCATGTCAAGATCCAGGTGTTGCCGCTCGTATCGGGCGCTCATCCGTCCATGTCGGGCTCGATCTACGTGATGTCGTACGAGGACCCGCAAGATCCAGACATCGGGTGGATCGAGCACCCGCTGGGTGGGTTCGTGGTGGATGACCCGAGGGGTGTCACCACCATGTCGATCGTCTTCGATGATGTTCGCGCCGCCGCACTGAGTGTTCGGGACTCCGCTACGCTGATCTCCACGATCGCCGAGGAGTTCCGTGAGGTACGCGCACATGAAGAACCCGGGGTGGCGCAAGTCGAGCAGTAGCCAGAGCGCGGGTCAGTGTGTCGAGGTCGGGGGTGGGCTTGACACGGTGCGGGACTCCAAGAATCCGGCGGGTCCCTTCCTGGTGGTCGGCACGCCCGGTCTGCGGGCGTTGCTCGCCCTTGTGAAGAGCGCTCGAACGGAGTAGCAACCGGCGCGTCGGTGTCCGCGTCGTACTGGAACAGGGTGGAGCACAGGGGAGCGGACAAGCCGGTGGGGGATGGGTTCAGCGTGCAGTTGAACGAGTTGGAGTTGGCTGCGAGAGTGGACACGGGCACGATCCCGTATGCGGCGTCATTGCTGCGGGCGCCGGTCAGCGACCTGTTCCAGTACGACGACTTCTATGGTTCTGGCCGGTTCGACGCAGCCTATGACGTTCAGGCCGCCTACGAGTCCTATGTGACGTTGCTCGCCGAGCGGCAAGCCAAGGCGTGCAACATCATCGATGCGTCGGCGGAATCCCTGCGCGAGATCATCGCCCTCTATCGTCGCGTCGACGGTCAGGGGTAGATCCGAATGGGGAACTGGGTTTCTGACCGCGATGTTGACCTTGCGCGCGGGTTTATGGAGTCGGCTCTGACCTACATGTTCGACGGTGGCTGGGTCGCCGATTATCCCGGCGATGTGATCGAAGCAGCCCGAGGCCACAGTCAAGCAGTGCTCTGTCTGGAGCCGCAGAAGATCATTGACGAGTTCGATCGGACTCTCCGCGCGGCCAAGTCCGTGGGAGAGAACGCCGAGGCGGTGGCCAAGTTGAGGCTGACGGCGAACACGCACCTTGCAGGCTGGAACGGCTCTGCCGCCAATGCCTACAAGGAACAGATGACCAAGATGGAGATCTTCTGCGACGGCCAGCAGACGGATCTTCTCCAAGCGCTTCAAGGCTTGTCGACGGCGTTCGTCTTGGCGATCGCGGCACGCAGGAGTTATCACGGACTCTGCGTGGCAACTGAGGCCGCTGCCATCAACGAGATCGGCGAACAAGCGAAGCGAGACGCCAAGTTCACTATCGATATCCTCGGTGATCTCGCGAAAGGCGTACTCAGCGCCGATCCTCGTCGTCTGCTCAGCGGAGCACTTGAAACCATGATCGACGTCGGTACCCACGTCTACGAATATGTCATGGGTGGTGACGCGGACGAAGTGATCGGCACGTATCAACGACAAGCCACCGCGCTGCTCGACGGCTTCCAAGATGGCCTGTTGACGATTCGCGATCACTTGCGTCGCCAAACGGAATCGGTGGCTGGAACCGAGGTGGCGCTGTATGAACCGCTTCCTCTGTCGTGTGACGTGGACAGCCCGGACTTTAGGTACGAGACCTTCAAACTCGCTGGCCAGGACGAAGCCGCAGTCGGAACCATTAGCCCACGCGTCGCCGCCGAGCGTGACAGACAAGCGCAAGAAGAACACGACCAAGACAGTCCCATTGGTCGGCGGCTCGCTGGGGACAAGGGAGCGATATGAGGACCTGGAAACACCCTCGAATCGGCTCAATTCGGCGGTGGCTCGCGGTGATCACCTGTGCCGCTTCCACGATCGCCTGCGGGACTTCGGGGCAGCCCACACCCCCGAACTCGACAGCTAGCCGCCCGTCCAGCCCGCCACCGATCGATCGCGAGTTGGACGCGTCCGTCTATCACGGCCGGTTGTGCGAGCTCTTCACCGACGAGCAAGCCAAGGTCGAAGGTTTTGACAAGCCTGGAGAAATCAAGCTCGAAACCAATGACCGTGCTGCCGCATGCTCTCGATTCACAAGTTCCGGCGGTGTATACCGGCACCTCATAATCGAACACTATCCAAACTTTGACTTTCTCGGTTCCGTATACCGGGGTAGGTCGGCAGCGCCTCTTATGTGGCCACGTGAAGACTGGGCACCCCACACCGTGGCGGGGCAGCCGGCGGCGCGAACCACCTTTCCCATCCATAGTGTTTGCCGAATCGCCATTGGCCTCTCGCCCAACCAAGGCATAGTTGTCGACGTCGGCGGAGTGGATCGCGCATGTGCGCAGGCGGACTCGGTGGCTGAGGAGATCGTCCGGAAACTCGGCGGGTGATCAGTTTCAGCCTATTGGCAGCCGATAGCAACGGGGCGGAAGCCATCGTCGACAAACTCCGTGAATGAGCCGACGGCGCAATGTTGGCCGGAGTCGTGGCTGAGCGCGGGTGGTCCGGTCAGCCAACAGCCTTGAGTAGTCGCTCCACTGTGGGATCGTTGAGCGATTCCCGGATGCAGGACCACAGTTCGAGGTTCGCGGTGGCCCACCGGGAATAGCTTGAGGCGGCGGCGGGGGAGTAGAAGTAGAAACCCTCGTCGTGCACGTCGCGCTGTTCGCCGACGATCTTGTCGGCCAGCTCGCGCAGACTGACTCCGTTCTCCGCCAAGTACTTGTGCGCCAACACGACTGGGGTCACCGGCAGCGCCTTGAAGAGCGTGTCCGCGTCGCTGAGCGCTTGGGCTTCCAGCGAGATGTCACGGTGCCGGGTGCGCATCTCGGCTTCGTCGATGAGCGAGTCGATCCAGTCGACCGTGGCCGTGCCGATGCCCGCGTCGGCCAGGATGCGCTTGCGCAGCGCGCTTCCGGCCGCGGCGAAGGAGTTCCGCCGCACGAGGTAGTTGACGTCGTGGACCAGCGCGGCCGTCTCCACGACAGCCACGTCGGAGCCGTTGAGCACGGCAAACTCGACGGCCTTGTCGCGCACGAAACTGACGTGGTGCCAGCCGTGGAAAGGCAGTCGGTCGGCGTAGCGCCTGCACAGCATTCGGACCCGGCGGCTGACGTGCGCGATCGCGTCCGCGCTGACGGTTTCGGACAGAACTGGCGTGGACATGGAGCCCCTCCCGAGCGGTGTGGAATCGGGTGGGGCTGATGGTAGGTGGTTTAGATCCTGCTGGTCAGCTCCTCAAGTCGGGATTCGACGGGGACGTGGCGGTGGCCGATTTTGGTGGCCGGGTCGAACGAGAGGCTGGCGGGGCTCACGGGGCGGGATTTCACCAGGAACGTCATCGTCTGGTCGGCCGCGCTGGGGATGCGGTGGAACTCGTCGGCGAGCAGGAAACCGGACTCGCCCACAGCGCATTCTGTGCGACGGAGCAGGGTCGCCGACGAGATCAGGCCGGTGTTGGGGTCGATCGTGGTGGCGTAGCGCTCGTGGAGGTAGCCACCGCGCAGGATGACCGTGCAGAAGTGGTAGCGGTGGTTGTGCACGGAATCGGCGTAGCCGGGCCGCCAGTCGCTCTGCGGTTTGTACTCGTGCAGCCAGAAGGTGAACGGCTCGGCCGCACGGTCGCGCAGGCACCAGGCGAAGTGGGTCGTGGTTTCCCGGGAGCGGCCGATCAGGGCCGCCGCCTTGTCCGGTCCCAGGCTCAGAAGGTGTTGGCGCAGAACGGATCGCAGCGTCGAACCGTCCACCCAGGACCCGAAGCAGTCGTGCATGGCCGCCCAGCGGCGCGCGGGCGTGGTGCGCATCCGGTCGGCGAGCTCGGACAGCGCGGTCGACAACGGGATCAGGCCTCCAGTTCGGCTTTGGCGGAGAAGTCATGGCGGAACGCGTGGAACTTCGCTTCCAGCTCCCGGAACCGCTTCTCGGTGAGCGCGGTGCCGGTCACCCGCTCGAAGTGCGCCAGGAACTCCGCGCGGGTGGTGTCGGGGGTGATCTGGAACCGCCCGGCGTCCCGGGCGCCGCGCAGCCGCGCGAAATCGGCGCGTTCCATCGAGTAGATGAACGACCCCTCGGAGAAGCGCAGTGTCCTTGGGTAAAGCGAGGCGACGCCCGCGACATCGCTGTAGAGGGTGATCCAGACGCTGTCGTCGAACAGTTCCAGGCGGTCCAGCGGGGGATCGGCGATGACGGTCACGTCGATCACCGAACACCTGGCGCGTGCCAGGTAGAGGCCGACGAGCCCGATGCGGGTCTCCTCGTGCAGCGTCGCCTGGATGCCTTCGTAGTCCGCGTCGACCCCGGCGTTGCGCACCAGGTGCCGGGCGCGTCCGCTGATTGCCGTGCGCTCCCGAGGATCGGCCACGACAGCCCGCACTTCCCATTCGGCGTGGGAGTGCAGCAGGCGGACCGCGGCGTGGCGGCCGGAGAAGCCGCGGAAGCAGAACTGCCTGGTGTCCCTGAGGTCGCGCATCATCAGGGCGTTGAACGTCGGGTCGGGGTCAGTGGTCGCCTCGAAGACGTGGGTGGGGAAGAACTCCTGGTTGAGGGCCCGGTACTCCGCCGACAACTCGCGAAGCGCGCGCCTGCTCTCCTCGATCACCGGCGTCACCATCGCGCGTTGGGCGGCGGTGGCGGTGATCAGCGTCTGGCCGAACCCGACGACCGCGGACACCATGGTCCCGGTCCCGAGCGCGGCGAGCAGATTCTTGGCCGTACCCGGGTCGAGACCGCTCGAAGTCCACATCGACGTTCCCGACACCACGAGCAGGATCAGGAGCAGCAGACCCGTTCGGGTCCAGAAAAGCTCCTGGATCGGGTGGGTGCGGAGGCCCTCGGCATCCGCGGGCACGGTGGTCACCTCCTTGGGGCGCACCCGAACGGACGAACGCGGTCAGTATCCGATCAGGCGCGCGGAGTCACTTTACGCGCCATTTCCCACCCATGGATTGCGAAAATCGGGTGAGGATTCACCTTCGGGCGGACCGGGTGCGGCACCTCGGAGCGCCTTTCCTAGACTCGCTGACCATGCAGAACGTCGGCAAGATCATGATCGCGGCGGCGGTGGCGGTGGGCCTGACGGCTTGCGCCCCGACGGAGCAGGCCTCCACCCAGCCGCAGAGTGGCCCGAGCACCCCGGCCGCGGCCCAGCCCACCAAGACCAGCGAGTCTTCCGCCCCGACCAGCGCGGCCGCCTCCGCCGGCGCCGAGTGCACCGCCGACGACGTCAAGGTCACCGGTGCCGTGAACTCGAAGCCCGAGATCACCATCCCCACCACCTGCGCGCCGCCCAAGAAGCTCATCGTCAAGGACTTGACGCCGGGCACGGGCAAGGAGGTCGCGAAGGGCAGCGACATGCTGACCCACTACCTGCTCGTCACGTGGTCGAACAAGGCCGAGAAGGACTCGTCCTGGTCGCGCAACCAGCCGTTCCCGCTGCAGGGTGTCGGCGAGGCCTCGGTCATCGACGGCTGGAACGAGGGACTGATCGGCATCAAGCAGGGCGGCCGCAGGCTCCTGATCGTGCCCCCGGACAAGGGCTACGGCCAGGGTGGCCGCGGCATCGAGCCGAACGAGACCCTCGTCTTCGTGATCGACGCCGTCCAGGTCACCTGACTGTTCCGCCTCCCCGAAATTCAAAGCTTGGGTCACCTGGCGAGCGGCCGCCGCGGGTAGTCGGTAACCGTGGTCGGCCGCCGTCACGGTGCCCCTTGGGCGCCGGTCTGCGGCGACTTCAGTTCGCCTGCGGGGTTGGACGGGGCCTAGTGTCCCGAGTCGGAAATTCGGCGCTCGGGACACTAGGGGAGCAGCAGGAGCTTTCCCGTGGTGCGCCTTCCCTGCAGATCCTCATGGGCCTGCCGTGCCTCGGCGAGCGGGTACCTGCCGCCGACGCGCACCTTCAGGCTCCCGTCGATGATCGAGCCGAACAGCTCATCCGCGCGCCAGCGCAGTTCCTCTTCCGTCGCAACGTGATCAGCCAGTTTCGGCCGGGTCAGGAACAGCGAGCCGCCCTTGTTGAGCCGCTGCGGGTCCACCGGGTCCACCGGTCCGCTCGCGGCGCCGAACAACGCGAGCGTGCCGCGCCGCTTCACCACCGACAGGCTGCCGTCGAACGTCGTACGGCCGACGCCGTCGTACACCGCCGCCACGCCTTCGTCGTCGGTCAGCTCCAGGGTCCGGGCGACGAAGTCCTCCTCGGTGTAGCGGATCACCTCGTCGGCGCCCGCTTCCCGCGCCAGCGCCTCCTTGTCCGAAGTGGACACAGTGCCGATGACCCTGGCGCCCCGGGCCTTGGCCAGCTGCACGAGCAGCAGCCCGACACCGCCCGCGGCCGCGTGGATCAGCACCGTGTCGACCGGGCGGGCCGGGTAGGTCGAGGTGACCAGGTAGTGGGCGGTGAGGCCCTGCAGCATCGCGGCCGCCGCGGTCTCGTCGTCGACGCCGTCGGGGACGCGGACCGCCACCGTGGACTTGACCAGCACCTCTTCGGCGTAGCTGCCCATCGCGTCGGCCCAGGCGATTCGGTCGCCCACCGCGAAGGTGGCGTCATCGCCGACCGCGGTGACCGTCCCCGCGCCCTCGAGGCCGAGGCCGAAGGGCAGCGGCAGGGGATAGATGCCGTCGCGGTGGTAGGTGTCGATGTAGTTGACGCCCGCCGCTTTCACCCGGACGAGCACTTCGCCGGGGCCTGGGGCGGGGGTCTCCCGGTCTGCGTAGGTCAGTACCTCGGGGCCACCGGTGCGTGTCACCACCACTGCCTTTGTCATGTTCCAAGCATGCCCGAGTGGAACCGCTCACGGTGGACGGGTCTGATCGCCCGGTTGGTCCTAAGCTCGGTCCGTGGCTGACGAGAACACCGAACCCCAGGTCCCCGCCCAGGCCGTCAAGGCCGCCACCGCGTTCATCGCGGACCATGGCAAGCCGAGCCGGGCCGTTGTGCAGAACATCGGGCGCACCGGCGCCCGCGTGGTGCTCGTCGGCGACGACGGCGCGATGGGTGACATCATCGTGCCCAGCCCCGCGTCGGGGGAGGCCCTGGTCGCGCGGATCGAGGGCCTTGAGCTCTCCGAGTGGGACCGCGAGACCGTGGAGGCCACCAAGATCGGCGCCGGTCACCGGCGCAAGATGGCCGCCAGGACCCGAGGCTAGTCAGACCGCGACTGCCCGCGCGTGGTCCGCTTCGGCGGTCGCGCGCGGGTAGTCGCGCGTCGCGCACCACAGGGTCGCGGTGGCCACGATGACCGCCATCGCGCCGAGCACGTGCAGCGACACCAGCATCTCCGGCACGCCCGTCCAGAACTGGACGAACCCCAGCGAGCCCTGCGCGAGCACGACGGCGACCAGGACGTAGAACCGACGCCACAGCGAGCGGTCGGACCCCGACCACAGCCGGAACCCGACCGCGAGCACCATGCCGAGATAGACGAACAGGAACGCGGCGTGCACGTGCGCCAGCGTCTCCACCGGCAGCCCCAGTCGCGGCGTCTCCGGGTCGCCCGCGTGCGGGCCCGCGCCGGTGACCATCGTGCCGACCACGAGCAGCCCGGCGAGCACGACCACCATGGCGGTCAGCAGCCCGCGAAGCCCGCTCGGCCCGCGAACGACCCGCGGGCCGTCACCCTCGTCGACCGCGTGGACGAGCAGCACGGCCAGCCACACCATCACCGCCGAGACCATGAAGTGCACCGCCACGGTCCACCACAACAGGTCCAGCCGCACGGTCGCGCCGCCGATGACCGCCTGCAGGAGCACCCCCAGCGGCATGATCAGCGCCAGCCGCAGGTGGCGGCGGCGGTGCGGGCGGTCCAGGTAGGCAAGGAAGAACGCGGCGATCGCGATGAAGCCGACGACACCGGTCAGCATCCGGTTGCCGAACTCGATCCACTGATGCAGGGCCGCGAACTCCGGGTGGTCGACCGGCACCATGCTGCCCGGATGGCACTGCGGCCACGTCGTGCAGCCCAGCCCCGACCCGGTCACCCGGACCACCGACCCGGTGACCGCGATCAGCGCTTGCGTGACGACGACAGCGATCGCGACGGCGCGCTGGGCGCGGACACCCGGCGCGGGCAGGCGGTCGATCCGGTCCTTCAACGATTGCGGCAGCACGCGACGATGGTATGCGGGCGCCCCTGAGAGCGCGTTCGCGGCCGGTCGGGGATGTGGCGGGCCTCCCATCGTGCGCAGAACGGGGCGAAGCTCGGCAATCTTCGCCGTTCATTCCCACGCAGTGATCATGAGCTACTACACTGAGTCGTCAGAGGGCGAACTCCCCCATCGCCTCTCTCAGCTGTCGCCGGCCCGGTCGCGTCCCCCCTCGACCAGGGCCGGCGGCAGCGCCCGGTGGTCAACCTGTCGCTCCAGGTCTACCGTTGTCTCGACGACGATCACTGGAGGCTCCGTGAACGTGTTCGTGTGGATTGTGCAAGGCCTTCTCGCCGCGGTTTATCTCGCCGGGGGCTCCATGAAACTGGCCAAGTCGTACGACGCGCTCAAAGCCGACCCGAACATGGCCTGGACCGGCGATTTCCCGGCGCCCGTCGTGAAGGGCATCGGCACTCTGGAGATCCTCGCCGCGATCGGGTTGGTCGTCCCGTGGCTCACCGGCATCGCGCCGGTGCTGACCCCGATCGCCGCCGTCGGCATCATCGTGCTCATGATCGGCGCGAGCGCCACCCACCTGCGCCGCGGTGAGACCAAGATGGTCCCGGTCACCCTCGTGCTGGCCCTGCTGGCGGCCTTCGTCGCCTGGCAGCGCTTCGGCGAACTCTGAGGCGACCCGACCGCTAAACGAGCTTGGTGGTGCGGGTGGCCAGCAGCGCCGCGCCGCCGCCCCAGCCCGCGAGGATCGCGAACACCGACCAGTCCGGCACTTTGCCGTCGACCAGTGCTGTCGTCAGTCCCTCGGTCAGCGCCGCGCTCGGGAGCAGGCGGACCACCGTCGCCATCCCGTCCGGCAGTGAGTCGGCGGCGACGATGATGCCGCCCGCCAGCAGCAGCACGAACCACACGATGTTGGCCAGTGCCAGCACGACCTCGGCCTTCAGCGCGCCCCCGAGCAGCACGCCGAGCGCCCCGAACGCCACCGTGCCCAGCACCACCAGCAGCAGTGTCCACACCAGACCGGACGGCGACGGGGACCAGCCCAGCAGGGCCGCGGTCACCGCCAGCAGAGCCAACTGCAGGACCACCACGGCCAACGCCGCGAGCACCCGGCCCGCGACCAGCAGCCAGCGTGGCAGGGCCGTCGCGGCGAGCCGCTTGAGGACGCCGTAGCGGCGGTCGAAGCCCAAGGCGATCGCCTGGCCGGTGAAGGCCGACGACATCACCGCGAGGGCGAAGATCCGGGGCGTCACCGAGTCGACTCGGGGTTCGGGCATGTCGATGATCTTCAGCAGGCTCAGGCCGACCAGCAGTGCCAGCGGGATCAGCACGGTCAGCAGCACCTGCTCGCCGTTGCGCAGGGTCAGCATCGCCTCGGTGCGCGCGTGCGTGATCAGCATCCGCAGGGGCTTGCCCGCCCCCGGCGCCGGTGTGAAGGTGCCGGGCTCGAATCGTGCGGTCACGAGCGCAGCTCCCGTCCGGTCAGGTCGAGGAAGACGTCCTCCAGGCTGCGCCTGCCCACCTGCAGTTCCTGGGCAAGCACGCCCTGCTGGGCGCACCACGACGTCACCGTGGAGACGACCTGGGGGTCGACCGTGCCGGTCACCAGGTACTGGCCGGCCATCGGCTCACTCACCCGGCACCCGTGGGGCAGCGCGGCCACCAGCAGCGTGGTGTCCATCCCGGACTTGGCCCGGAACTTCAGGTGCTGCTCGTCGGCGCCCTGCTCCGTGAGCTCACGCGGGCTGCCCTGGGCCACCACCCGGCCGTGGTCGATGATCACCACCCGGTCGGCGAGCGCCTCGGCTTCCTCCATCAGGTGGGTGGTGAGCAGGACGCTCACGCCGTCGGCGCGCAGGGCGGCCACCAGTTCCCAGACCAGCCTGCGGGCCTGCGGGTCCATCCCGGCTGTCGGTTCGTCGAGGAACACCAGCTCGGGCCTGCCGATCAGCGCGCACGCGAGCGACAGCCGCTGCTGCTGCCCACCGGAGAGGCGCTTGTACGGGGTCCGGGTCGCGCCCGCGAGCCCAAGGATGTCGAGCAGCCACGCCGGGTCGAGTGGGTTGGCCGCGCAGGCCGCGACCAGGGTGAGCATCTCGTCGACCCGCACGCCGGGGTAGGCGCCGCCGCCCTGGGGCATCACGCCGATCCGGGGGCGCAACTTCTCGCCGTCGGTGGCCGGGTCGAGGCCGAGGACGCGCACCGAACCGCCGTCGCGGCGCAGGAAGCCCTCGCAGATCTCGATGCTGGTGGTCTTGCCCGCGCCGTTGGGCCCGAGCAAGGCCAGCACGGAACCACGTTCCACGGTGAACCCGATGCCGTCGACGGCAGGGGTGGACCCGTAACTCTTGGCCAGGTCGGACACCTCGACGGCGGGCACACTCACGACTCGAAAGCCTAAGGCGTGCCGGTGGTCACCCGGCGGGCGGGCGGCCACGGCAGGCGCCGCCACACCACGGCGACCGCCAGCAGGGTCGCCAGGCTCGCCGCGAGGTAGGCGTAGGGGAGCACGAAGATGTGCCCATCGAAGGTCCCGCCGGTCGGCGCCAGCACCACCGCGAGACCCGCGCTGATCACCGTCGCCGCCGTGCGGAACCGGGTGTTGCCCGCCGCGGCGGCCAGCGGGAGCGCCGCCCACAGCAGGTACCAGGCGTGCACGGCCGCGCCGAACACGAGCACCGCGCCCAGGGCGACGCCGAGGCCGGTCAGCGGCCGCAGCTTCCAGCGGAAGCTGTCCAGCAGCAGCTTCGCCGCGATCAGCGGGCCGATGATGGCGCCGAACAGCCGCGCGACGGTGATGGCCGCGTCGGTGTGGTTGCCCAGGCCCATCAGGATGCCCAGTCCGCCCGCGCCGAAGCCGAGCGCGGTCATCGGGGCAAGCCAGCTCTTGATGGTCGACGCGGTGTTCAGGGTGCTCACCCAGCCGTAGCCCAGGCCGCCGCCGAACGAGCAGGCGGTGAGCACGACCAGGAACACAACACCGAGCCCGCCCGCGACCTGGAACAGGTGTTTCCACTTGCCGCCCATCCGCCGGGCGATCATCACCCCGAGGAAGCCCAGTGCCAGCGCCGCCGGGATCTTCACCGCCGCGCCGAGGGTGATCACCGCGCCGCCGATGGCGTACCAGGCCAACTCGCCGCGCTGCCACGGCGGGAACGGGCCGTCCGGGGTCACCTTCGCCATCCGGGTCAGGGCCAGCTCGAAGCCCACCAGCATCAGCCCGATCGCCAGCGCCTCGTTGTGCACGCCCACGACCAGGTGGAACAGCACCAGCGGGTTGGCCGCGCCCAGCCACAGGGCACTCACCGGACTCACCCCGAACCGCTTGGCCAGCCGGGGGAGCGACCACACGATCATCGCCAGGCCGATCAGCGCCAGCAGCCGGTGCAGGGCGACACCGTGCACGACGTGATCGCCGGTGAGCCAGTTGATGGCCTTGCCCAGGGTGAGGAAAAGGGGGCCGTACGGCGACGGCGTCTCCCGCCAGATCGTCGGCACACCCTGGGTGAGCGGGTGGTCGACGCCGAGTGCCTGGGCCGGGCCGAGCGTGTACGGGTCCATGCCGCGGGCCACGATCTCGCTTTGCGCGAGGTAGCTGTAGACGTCGCGGCTGAAACTGGGGACGGTGAACACCAGCGGCGCGATCCACATGACCAGCGTCCGCGCCATCTGCGGCACGGAGACGACCCGCTCGCGGCCAGGGCGCGAGAGCCTGCCCAGGGCCAGCCAGGCCACCACGATCATGAACACGCCGGTGAAGCCGATCGCCAGCGACACCGTGGTCATCCGAATGAACAGGTTGAACACCGGGAGCCGGATCACCGGGTTGAACACCGGAGCGGCCCCCGCGCCCAGCGAGCCCACGGTGAGTAACAGCGCGCCTACCGTGCCGAACCGCCGCACGATGTCGAGCTGCTTGCGCTCCACCGCGTTGAGCGCGCCTGCCTCGTCATCGGACACCCGCACGCGTCGCCCCGCCTCCGCCATCACCACGCGCAAAGACTAACCACCCGGGTGGGTGGGGTGAGGCCGGTCACCGGAAGGCACCCCACCTTTGCCCCTGGGTCGGAAATAAGACACACTTGTGTTGTGAAAAAGACCGCCCCCGCTCCGCGGGCCCCTGAGGAGACCACTGGTCTCGCTGGGGTCGGGCAGCAGGACGGCCGCACCAGGGTTGGTGTGGCCCGCATGCTGCTGGAGCAGGGACCGATCTCGGCCGTCGCGGTCGCCGAGGCGCTGGGGCTCAGCCCCGCCGCCGTCCGCAGGCACCTCGACGCCCTGGTGGCCGACGGGGAGGCCTACACCCGTGAGGCCCCGCGCCTGGGCCACCGCGGCCGCGGCCGCCCGGCGAAGCTCTTCCTGCTCACCGAGGCGGGCCGGTCCCGCTTCGGCCACGCCTACGACGACCTGGCCATCTCCGCCCTGCGCTTCCTCGCCGAGACCGGGGGAGAGCAGGCGGTCCGCGCGTTCGCGGAGCGCCGGATGGGCACCCTGGTCGACCGGCACCGCGCGGCCATCACCTCGGTCGCGGACCCGGTCGCCCGCGCGGAGGCCCTGGCCACCGCGTTGACCCGCGAGGGTTACGCTGCGTCGACACGAAGTGTCGGCGCCGGGGAGCAGCTCTGCCAGCACCACTGCCCCGTCGCGCACGTCGCGGCGGAGTTTCCCCAGCTGTGCGAGGTCGAGACGGCGGCGTTCGCCGCGCTTCTCGGCACCCACGTGCAGCGCCTGGCGACGATCGCGAACGGCGACGCCGCGTGCACTACGCACGTGCCGCTCCAGTCCTCAGGCAAGACCGCTTCACCCGTTCCGCATGGAGGGAAGTCCCTATGACTGCCGCTGCCGAGCAGCGCACCACCACGCAGCTCACCCAGGAAGAGACCATCGACTCCCTGGGTCGCTACGAATTCGGCTGGGCCGACACGGACGTCGCGGGCGCAGCCGCCCAGCGCGGCCTGTCCGAGGCCGTGGTCCGGGACATCTCGGCCAAGAAGAGCGAACCCGAGTGGATGCTCGAGTCGCGGCTCAAGGGTCTGCGGCTCTTCGACCGCAAGCCCATGCCGAGCTGGGGCGCCGACCTGTCGGGGATCGACTTCGACAACATCAAGTACTTCGTGCGGTCCACGGAGAAGCAGGCCCAGTCGTGGGAGGACCTGCCCGAGGACATCAAGAACACCTACGACAAGCTGGGTATCCCGGAGGCCGAGAAGGCCCGCCTGGTCTCCGGTGTCGCGGCCCAGTATGAGTCCGAAGTGGTATATCACAAGATCAACGAGGAGCTTGAGAAGCAGGGTGTCATCTTCCTCGACACCGACACCGCGCTCAAGGAGCACCCGGAGCTGTTCGCCGAGTACTACGGCTCGGTGATCCCGCACGGGGACAACAAGTTCTCCGCGCTCAACGGCGCCGTGTGGTCGGGTGGCTCGTTCATCTACGTGCCCAAGGGCGTCCACGTCGAGATCCCGCTGCAGGCCTACTTCCGGATCAACACCGAGACCATGGGCCAGTTCGAGCGCACGCTGATCATCGTCGACGAGGGCGCCTACGTGCACTACGTCGAGGGCTGCACCGCGCCGATCTACTCCTCGGACTCGCTGCACTCCGCGGTGGTCGAGATCATCGTCAAGAAGAATGCGCGGTGCCGCTACACGACGATCCAGAACTGGTCGAACAACGTCTACAACCTGGTCACCAAGCGGGCCCGCGCCGAAGAGGGCGCGACCATGGAGTGGATCGACGGCAACATCGGTTCCAAGGTCACCATGAAGTACCCGTCGGTGTTCCTGCTGGGCGAGCACGCCAAGGGCGAGGTCCTCTCGATCGCGTTCGCGGGCGAGGGCCAGCACCAGGACGCGGGCGCGAAGATGGAGCACCTGGCGCCGTACACCTCATCGACGATCATGTCGAAGTCGGTGGCCCGCGGCGGCGGCCGCACGTCGTACCGCGGGCTGGTCAAGGTGGCCAAGCGGGCGCATCACTCGAAGTCGTCGGTGGTGTGTGACGCGCTGCTGGTCGACACGATCTCGCGCAGTGACACGTACCCGTACGTGGACATCCGCAACGACGAGGTGTCAATGGGCCACGAGGCCACCGTGTCCAAGGT
>NZ_JBOHGC010000128.1:0-23077 GCF_050699995.1 Actinokineospora sp.
GGGCCGCGCCTTTGCGTTTCACGTGAAACAACTGCTTCCGCGCTCCGCCGGGTCACAAGGGACGGAACTGGCAGGACCGGGAAACTTCGGACGAACCGCAGCGACGAGGAGATTGACCCTTAGGGACATAGCGGCGTCCGGTGCCCTCCGGCGACCGGCGCCCGAAGCCAGCCGCTCGTCGACGTGCGCAGAAGCAAGCGTTGTTTAGCAGCGTTCGAATGCGTGGGCCCAAGTGATGTAGTGGGTGGATCCAAGAGCCCGATCGCTCCACGCGCTTGCGCAGAACCAGTACTCGTTCTTGTTGTCCAACGTGTCCACCCACACCTTGTACTTGTTGTCGCTGCAGTTCTTGTACTTCACCCAGCCGTCGCTGGAGTGGTAGTAGCCGCAACTTGCCGCTGCCGTTTCGGTCTTGCCGAGAGCCGCCGAGGCCGGTGATGTCCCTACGAGCACCATGGACGCCCCAATGGCCAGTCCGGAGGCGACCCGTATTCCGGTCGACAGTTTCTTGCGCATGTGTTGAACCCCTTCTAGGTACTAGCTTGTGCGATGCCGCCCTACGGAAGCGACTCCACGGCGCGCCTGCTTCACCGGCGTCCAGCAACGAGCTTTGCCGGTGAGTTCTGGAGGTCGCTAAAGATCGCCTAAAAGGTGATCACGATCTCCACTTAGTGGTACCACGATGTTGTCGAGGGGTTTGCCACATGTCATGACGGACCGGTCGCAGTGTCGAACAACGAGCGGTCGGTCGGTCTCGGTTACAGGGGAAGATCACACGCATCGGTCGATGCGGGGAGCGAATGGTGTATGCGCCGTGCGCAGGCGGTTGCCACATGTTTCATCGACCGTCGACCCGTACGGCAACGATGTCCGGGACCAGGCGGAAGGTGGAGTCGACCCCCGTCCTCCCGACGTAGAGGTGGATTGGCAGTACTCAGAACTGCCAGCAGAACCTGCAAGTGCCCTCATCACGAGGCGCTGTCAGACGGCAGGGCGAAAGTGCCAACCGGATTGACGCAAGCGAGGTTGTTCCAAACTCGGGCGGCTCGTGTTGGACGGCTAGGCGTCGGGCACCTTCGTCCAGTTAATCTCGATGTTTCACGTGAAACATGCGGAGCGCCTGCGGACCCACTGTTGGGCATCAGCGACAATCGCAGTGCACGGTTTCACGTGAAACATCGGGATGGGACTCATTCGGTATGACCAACGTTGACCGGACCGTCGCGGCGTCCGCCGCCGCTGTGTTCGGAGATCGGCTGGAACTTGCGGAGCGGTTCGTTGGGTTGCTGACTGAGCATGGGGTGGAGCGGGGACTTATCGGGCCCCGCGAGGTCGAGCGGCTCTGGGATCGGCACGTCCTCAACTCCGCTGTGGTGGCCGAGCAGATGCCGCAGGAGGCCCGGGTGGTCGACGTTGGGTCGGGTGCGGGGCTGCCCGGCATCCCGTTGGCCATCGCGCGGCCGGATCTTCAGATAGTTCTTGTGGAACCTATGGCCCGACGGGTGGCGTGGCTGGACGAGGTCGTGGAGACTCTCGGACTGACGTCGGTCATCGTTCTCCGCGGCCGAGCCGAGGAACCGAGCATCAAGGACGACGTCGCCGGTGCCGATGTGGTCACCGCCCGGGCTGTCGCCCCGCTTGCCAAGTTGTGCGGGTGGTGTCTCCCGTTGCTTCGAGTCGGCGGCCGCTTGGTGGCGCTCAAGGGCAGCAGTGCGGTTGAGGAGATCGAACGGGACCGGCAGGCCGTGGCCAGACTGGGTGGCGCCGATCCGCGGGTCGAGACCTGCGGGGCCGATGTCCTCGACACACCGACGACCGTCGTGGTGGTCGACCGGGTGGCGACGACGCGCAGGCGGACAAGGAAGGATCAGGGTGCATACCGTGCCTGAGAACGGAGCGAGGATGTTCCACGTGAAACAACGGCTTTCGAGGGGGAAGAACCAGTGACTCAGCCGTCGCCCGCATCCGTCGCGGGGTGGACGCCCATCGCTGAAGAGGCGGCTCGGGCTACCCGGATGAAGCACCCGGAGGCGCCGTTTCCCCGGCCCACCCACCGGCGGGTGCTGACTGTCGCCAACCAGAAGGGTGGGGTCGGGAAGACGACCAGCGCGGTCAACCTGGCCGCCGCGCTCGCCATGCACGGGCTGCGCGTCCTGGTGATCGACCTCGACCCGCAGGGCAACGCCAGCACCGCGCTCGGGGTTGACCACCGGTCCGGGACGCCGTCTGTCTACGAGGTGCTCCTTGGCGAGGTCACCCTCGCGGACGCCGCGCAGACCAGCGACCAGTCCGATCTCCTCTTCTGCGTGCCCGCCACGATCGACCTGGCAGGCGCCGAGATCGAGCTGGTCTCGATGGCGGGCCGCGAGTCCCGGCTGAAGGAGGCGCTCTCCGACGAGGCGCTCGACCAGCTCAACCCGGACTACGTCTTCATCGACTGCCCGCCGTCGCTCGGTTTGCTGACCGTCAACGCGATGGTCGCCGCCCAGGAAGTCCTGATCCCCATCCAGTGCGAGTACTACGCACTTGAGGGACTCAGCCAGCTGCTGCGCAACATCGAGCTCGTGCAGAGCCACCTGAACCGTGAGCTGACCGTCTCGACGATCCTGCTGACGATGTACGACGGTCGCACCAAGCTCGCCGACCAGGTGACCTCCGAGGTCCGCCACCATTTCGGCGAGACGGTCCTCAAGACCGTCATCCCGCGCAGCGTGAAGGTCTCCGAAGCCCCCGGCTACGGCCAGACCGTGCTCGCCTACGACCCAGGCTCCCGCGGCGCCATGTCGTACCTGGACGCCGCGCGTGAAGTCGCTTTCCGAGGAGCAGGGGTAAAGGAATGACCGGACCAGCCGGACGCAAGGGCGGCCTGGGTCGCGGCCTGGCCGCACTCATCCCCCAAGGCCCGCCGCCGCCTCCCGTCGACGTGTCGACACCACGGGTGCCGGTGCGGATCGAGGGGCTGAGCAACAACCACCAGGCCCCCAGCCACAGCGGCACCGTCGCGGGCGCGGTCTACCGGGAGATCGACACGGCGTCGATCGTGGCGAACCCGAAGCAGCCGCGGCAGGTGTTCGACGAGGACGCGCTCGCCGAGTTGGAGCACTCGATCCGCGAGTTCGGGCTCATGCAGCCGATCGTGGTTCGCGAACTGGGTGACGACAAGTACGAGCTCGTCATGGGCGAGCGCAGGCTGCGTGCCTCGCAGCGGGCCGGGCTGAAGCGCATCCCCGCGATCGTCCGGCAGACCGCTGACGACGCCATGTTGCGCGACGCGCTGCTGGAGAACATCCACCGGGTTCAGCTCAACCCCCTCGAAGAAGCGGCCGCCTATCAGCAGCTGCTCGAAGAGTTCGAGGTGACGCACGAGGACTTGGCGGCCCGCATCGGGCGCAGCAGGCCGGTCATCACCAACACGATCCGGCTGCTCAAACTCCCCCTCCCCGTGCAGCGACGAGTAGCCGCGGGTGTGCTGTCGGCCGGACACGCGCGTGCTCTGCTCGGGCTTGAGGAGCCGGGTGATCAAGAGGAGATGGCGACCCGCATCGTTGCCGAGGGCCTGTCGGTGCGCGCGACCGAGGAAGCGGTCACGCTCGCGAAGAGCGCACCCGCCGCCAAGCCGAAGCCCGCGCCGCGCAAGCCGATTGTCGCCCCCGGCCTCCAAGATGTCGCCGAGCGGCTGTCGGACAAGTTCGACACCCGCGTCCGAGTCGAACTCGGGAAGCGAAAAGGCCGGATCGTCGTCGAATTCGGGTCGGTTGACGACCTTGAACGCATCGTCGGCATGATGGCCGAAAATGGGACAATTCAGACATAGAAATCCCGCAAGGGATCACACCGGGTACTTACGTCACGGTGACGATGGCGCTCAGTGGTTCAAATCTGACTTACCGTGAGCGGGCGATGGCCCGGTCGATCAGCCCGGCATAGATCGCGCCGAGCGACCGACCGGCCGCCTCGACCGCCATCGGCACCAGCGACGTCTCGGTCAGTCCCGGCGAGAGGTTCACTTCGAGGAAGTGGACCGCGCCGGACGGATCGATGACGGCGTCGGTCCGCGAGATGTCGCGGAGGCCGAGGAGCTTGTGCGCGGTCACCGCGAGTTCGGCGACAGCGTCGGCGGTCTTCGGGTCGAGCCGAGCCGGGGTGTGGAACGTCGTGAGGCCGGCGGTGTAGCGGGCGGTGTAGTCGTAGACGCCGCTCTCCGGGACGATCTCGACCGCGGGCAGCGCCTCGGGCCCGTCCGGCCCGTCGATCACCGTGACCGCGACCTCGACCCCGTCGACGAACTTCTCGGCGAGGACCGCGTCGCTGTAGGCGAGGCACCCGACCATCGCGGTCGGCAGGTTCGCCGCGTCGCGAACGACCTGGGCGCCGAGCGCCGAGCCGCCCTTGTCCGGCTTGAGCATCAGCGGCAGACCGAGCCGCTGCACCATCGACTCCAGCACGGGCGCGGCACCCAGTTCGCGGAACGTGCTGTGCGGCAGCACGACCCAGTCCGGGGTCAGCACCCCCGCGCGCGCCAGCTCCGCCTTCGCGGTCGGCTTGTCCCACGACCGGCGACACGCGTCCGGGTCGGTGCCCACGTACGGGATCGACAGCAGGTCCAAGATCGTCTGGATCGAGCCGTTCTCACCCTCGCCGCCGTGCAGCGCGACGACGACGGCGTCGGGCCGGTGCTCATGCAGCCGGTGCAGCAGGTTCGCGTCGGCGTCCCACTCCTCCACCGTGACGCCGACCGTCCGCAGCGCGGCGGAGATCCGCCTGCCGGACCTCAACGACACATCGCGCTCGTGGGACAGGCCTCCGGCGAGTACGGCCACGAAGCGATCGGTCACAGCGAACTCCCTGACGATTCGATTGATCACGCGGTGTCGGGCGTGGGTGTCTGCGGCCCGGACAGCGAACGGCTCGTCGACGGACCAAAGGTGTTGAGCAGCTCGATCTCCTCGGTGAGCACGCCGGCGAGCCTGCGCACACCCTCGGAGATCCGCTCAGGCGGCGGGTAGCAGAACGACAGCCGCATCTGCCTGCTGCCGAAACCGTCGGCGTAGAAACCGGTTCCGGGGACGTAGGCGACTCGGGCGGTGACCGCGCGGGGCTGCATCGCTTTGGTGTCCACGCCTTCGGGCACGGTCATCCAGACGAAGAACCCGCCGTCGGGCCGGGTCCACGTGCAGCCCGCGGGCATGTGCTGCTCCAGCCCGGACAGCAGCGCGTCGCGGCGTTCGCGGTACATCGACTGGAAGGACTTGATCTGACCTTTCCAGTCGTGCGTCGAGAGGTAGCGCGACACGATCAGCTGGTTGAGCGTGGGCGGGCACAGCGACGCGGATTCGGCCGCCAGCACCAGCTTCTCGCGCACCGCGTGCGGCGCCAGCGCCCAGCCGACGCGCAGCCCGGAGGCGAAGGTCTTGGAGAACGACCCGAGGTAGATCACGTTGTCGGCGTCCATCGACCGCAGCGCCGGGTAGATCTGGCCGTCGAAGCCGAGCAGGCCGTACGGGTTGTCCTCGATGACGAGCACGTCGTGGCGCGCGCAGATGTCGAGCACCTCGGCCCGACGCGACACCGCCATCGTCACGCCCGCGGGGTTCTGGAAATTGGGGATCGTGTAGAGGAACTTCACCCGGCGGCCCGCCTGCTGGGCCGCACCCAGCGCGGCCCGCAGCGCCTCGGGGACCAAGCCGTGCTCGTCCATGGCGACGTGCCGGACGTCGGCCTGGTACGACGCGAAGGTGCCCAGGGCGCCCACGTACGACGGGCCTTCGGCCAGCACGATGTCGCCCGGGTCGCAGAAGATGCGGGTCACCAGGTCCAGCGCCATCTGCGAGCCGACGGTGACGACCAGGTCGTCGGGGTGGCCGGTGACGCCCTCCAGGGCCATCACCTCGCAGATCTGCTCACGCAGCAGCGGGACGCCGTGCGCCGAGCCGTACTGCAGCGCGGTGAGACCCTCGTCGGTGATGATCGATGCGACCTGCTCGGCCAGGAAGTCCAGCGGCAGTGCGGCCAGGTTCGGCATGCCGCCCGCGAGCGAGACGACCTCCGGACGGCTGGCCACGGCGAACAGTGCGCGCACCTCGGATGCCGTCATCCCCGTCGCTCGCGCGGCGTAACGCTGCAGGTGCGGGTCGAGGCTGCGCGCACCGAGTCTTTCCGGCGGCTGTCCAGGCGTCATCGGGCGCTCCGTTGGTGCAGGTAGATCAATCGAGTGTAACCGGACAGGTGACTTAGCCCTGATTATCGCTTCAACGGTTCCCGCGCAGGGCACATGGTCCTATTCTGGGTTGGGTATCACGCCGTCCTCCTGCGGACGGTCGTTCCGCGAGGCATTGCATGTGTGCGGGAGGTTGGGTGTCGCGACGCGTTGTAGGCGTCACGTTGGACAACCTGGAGCACCTTCCGAAGCACTGTCGCGGATGCGTGTACTGGGAACTAGCGCCGCACCTCAAAGAGCAGGCTGAGGAGTTCGGCACGTGCGAACTCGAAAAGGAAGCCTGGGTTTCGAGCGTCCTTTTGGAGTGGGGTTCGTGCGGGCGCGTCGTGTACAGCGACAAGCTGCCCGTCGGGTTCGTCCTCTACGCGCCGCCGAACGCCGTCCCGCGGGCTTCCGCCTTCCCGACTTCGCCGGTGAGCGCCGATTCGGTCGTGTTGACCGGCTTCCACGTCGTGCCGGAGTTCCGCGGTGGCGGGCTCGGCCGGATGCTGGTCCAGGCCGTCGCGAAAGACCTGACCCGGCGCGGCGTCAAGGCGATCGAGGCCTTCGGCGACGCCCAGCCCGACGAGGAGCGCTCCTGCGTCGTGCCCGCCGACTTCCTGACGAGCGTCGGCTTCAAGACCGTGCGCCCGCACCCCCGGTGGCCCCGCCTGCGCCTTGAACTGCGCTCGGCCATCACCTGGAAGGAAGACGTCGAGGCGGCGCTGGAGCGTTTGCTGGGGACGGTCTCGGTGAGCACCGCCAGCCCGGTCCTCCAGCGGTAGGTCCTGCCCGCACGGGACAGGACCCAGCTACTACTCCGCCTTGGCCAGCAACTCGTGGGCCAGGACGTCGGCGAAGGTGAAGCTGCCGGTCGGCTGGTCGTTCTCACCGAGCAAGTAGAGCCGCTTGACCGCGACCAGGATGCCCTCGGCGACGACGTCGCGGAAGGCCGGGTCGGACAGCCGCGTGCGGTCGTCGACGTTGGTGAGGTAGCCGATCTCGATGCGGACCGCCGGGCAGCGGGTGAGGCGCAGGATGTCCCACGTCTTAGGGTGTGTCCCGCAGTCCCGAAGGCCGGTGCGCATGGCCAGCTCGCGCTGGATCAGCCCGGCCATGGCCTCGCCGAGAGTCGACGTGGTGCCGTTGCCGCTGCCGAAGTGGAAGCTCGCGACACCCTGGGCGTGCGGGGAGGCGTTCGAGTCGGTGTGCAGCGACAGGAACAGGTCGGCGCCCGCCTCGTTGGCGAACGCCGCGCGGGCCTCGTCCGGCGGGTTTTGCTCGCGGCCGCGGGAAAGCAAGGCCTCCATGCCGGTGGCGACCATGCGGCCTTCGAGCCTGCTGGCCAGGTCCCACATCAGGTCGGACTCGTTGATGCCGCCGACCGACAGGCCGGTGTCGGCGCCGCCGTGGCCCGGGTCGATGACGATCCGCTTGCCGCGCAGGCGCGGACCGGCCTTGCGGACCCGCTCCTGTTCGCGCAGCAGGACCGGGCGGCCGCCGCGGGCGCGGGGGGACAGCTGGCGCAGGGCGCGGACCGTTTCCGGGCCGCAGATGCCGTCGACCGTGAGGCCGTAGTCGCGCTGGAAGTTGCGCAGGGCGGACTCGGTCTGGGCGCCGAAGACGCCGTTGGGCCGACCCGCGTCGTAACCGAGTTCCAGCAGGCGTTCCTGCAGGGTGAGCACGTCGTCGCCGGTGATCGGGGCGGAGACCATGAACGCGAGCGGACGGCCACCGAGCTGGTGGGTCGCGTCGCGCAGGGCGCGGTAGGTGGCCGGGCCGACGAGACCGTCGGTGATCAGGCCTCGCTGCTGCTGGAAGGCGCGAACGGCGTGTTCCATGGCCTGGTCGAACACCCCAGGTTCAGTCGTGCCGGTGACCGAAGGCAGCAGGCCCAGCGCAAGAAGCGTGGACCGGACCTCGGCTACAGCAGGACCCCCATCGCCGCGGCGGAGTACCCGCATGCACCCTCGCTCTCCGGTTGGGCTCCGGCGGAGCCGGAGCGGTTCCTGACAGCTCATCATTGTGCCCTGTCAGCCTGGCCACTTCGCGGAAGGGGCGTGGGTGGGTGAGAGAAACGCCGAACCCGGGGCCCTGCGTCCTTAACGAGACGCGCGAACCCCGGGTTCGGGTTGCTTCGCCACCCGGTTTTATCAGGCGAGATAGTCCTCGAGGTCCTTGAGGATGGCGGCCTTGGGCTTGGCGCCGACGATGGTCTTCACCGGCTGGCCCTTCTCGAACAAGATCATGGTCGGCACCGACATGATCTTGTAGTCGCGGGCGATGCCGGGATTCTTGTCGATGTCGAGCTTGGCGACGGTGATCTTGTCCGGGTTGTCGCGGGCGATCTCCTCCAACACCGGGGCGACCATCTTGCACGGGCCGCACCAGGTGGCCCAGAAGTCCACGAGAACGGGCTTGTCGCTGATGAGGACGTCATCCGCGAACGAGTTGTCGGTGACGACGACGGTGTTGCCTGCCATCTTCTCTCCCTGTGGTGTTGGTGGATGGTCAGCTGGCGGAGGCGTAGCCGCCGCCGACGAACTCGGACGCCATCTCGGCGTGCGCCTCGCCGTGCTCGGCGAGCCAGCGCTCGGCGTCGATCGCGGCCGCGCAGCCGGAGCCCGCGGCGGTGATGGCCTGGCGGTATTCGTGGTCGACCAAGTCACCGGCGGCGAACACACCGTCGATGTTGGTGTAGGTGCTCTGCCCCTTGACCAGCACGTAGCCCGCGTCGTCGAGGTCGACCTGGCCGTTGACCAGCGCGCTGCGCGGGTCGTGGCCGATCGCGACGAAGAAGCCGGTGACCGGGAGTTCGGAGACCAGGCCGGTGACCCTGTCGGCGATCTTGAGGCCGGTCACGCTGGTGTCGCCGAGGACTTCGGTGACCGCGGTGTTGAGCTGCCAGCGGATCTTCTCGTTGGCCCTGGCCCGTTCCAGCATGATCTTCGACGCCCGGAACTCCTCGCGCCGGTGGATGATCGTGACCGACTTGGCGAACCGGGTGAGGAAGGTGGCCTCCTCCATCGCGGAGTCGCCGCCGCCGAGCACGGCGATGTCCTGGTCGCGGAAGAAGAACCCGTCGCAGGTGGCGCAGGCGGAGACGCCGCGGCCGAGCAGTTCCTGCTCACCGGGCACGTTGAGGTAGCGGGCGGCCGCGCCCATGGCGAGCACCACGGCCTTCGCCGCGTGGCGGGTCCCGTTGGCGGTCACGTACTTGATCTCGCCGGTCAGCTCGACCGACTCGACGTCCTCGGGACGCAGTTCGGCGCCGAAGCGCTCGGCCTGCGCGCGCATCTGCTCCATCAGGTCCGGGCCCATGATGCCGTCGCGGAAGCCGGGGAAGTTCTCGACCTCGGTGGTGGTCATCAGGGCGCCGCCGAACTGGGACCCCTCGAAGACCAGCGGTTCGAGCTGGGCGCGCGCGGCGTACACGGCCGCGGTGTACCCGGCTGGCCCGGACCCGACGATGATCAGGTTCCGGATCTGGTCCACGTCCGCAGGCATGTGCCCTCCATCGACTCCGCCGGACGTCTTGCCCGGTCGCATTGGATGTCAACGCGATCGTAGGGGCCGGTTGTTCCGCCGCTGTCGGTGACAGGGCACACGAGTGCGGGGGACCTCGGCAGAGATCCCCCGCAAACGTTTGCGATCAGGTGGTTCAGCGGCCGATCGTGCCGTTGAACAGCTCGGTGCAGTCGGCTTGGACGACCAGGATGCGGAACTTGGTGGCCTCGCCGGTGGTGAGCATCGCCATCACACCAGGCTTCTCGTCGAGCGTGACCGGCCGGACGCCGATGGTCTGCGCCTTCGCCGGGTCGAGCCCGCTGGCCCCGATGCACTTGTCGAGACCGGCCTGGTCCTTGAGCGGGCCGTAGTCCTTCTTGCCACCGAGCTGTCCCGCGACGCTGCCGATGTCCTCGCTCTTCACCGCGAGCGGCGGCTCCTCGTTCGTGCCCTCCGACGCCGACGGCACCGGGGCCGCGACACCGTCGGTGGTCTGCTTGGCACCGGGCAGCACCGCGACCGTCACCGCGACAGCGGCGGCCGCCGCGGTCAGGGCGCCGACACCCCACGCCATGCGGCGGGAACGCTTGCGCCTGGCCTCGGCCAGGTCGATGACCGGGGCGCCTGCCTGCTGACCGGTGAACGCGCGGCGGGCCTCGGCGTCGAGTGCGGCGTCGAGCCGGGCGGCGAAGTGCGCGGGCATGGGCGGCGCGGGAGCGTCACGCAGCTGCTCCAGACCGTCCTTGACCGAGTCGAGCGCGTCGATGATCGCCCGGGCCTGCGGGTCGGTGTTGACCTGGGCCCACAGCTGGGTGCTCTCCCGCGGGTCCAACACGCCCGCGTGCAGGTCGGCGAGCAAGTCGACAGACCACGGCGACCTGTCGGGGATGCCAGTGCCCCGAGTCCCGTCCGTCATCGTCCCTCCAAGTGGCGCCGAGTCGGCGCGTCTCGCCGTTCGATAGCGTCACCTGGGACGTTCGCATCTGCACTCGGGTTCCGCAGATGGCCGAGAACTTTCGCCAACTTGGCACGGCCACGTGCGCAGCGGCTCTTCACCGTGCCCTCGGCGATGCCCAGCATCTTCGCCGTCTCGGCCACGGAATAGCCCTCGACGTCGACCAGCACGATAGGCACCCGCTGCTCCTCGGACAGCTCGGCGAGCGCGGTGCGCACGACCAGGCTGGTCTCCCGGTCGGACATGGCGTCGCGCGGGCTGACCGGCTCACCGGGCCCGGTCTCCGGCAGCGGCACCGTGGGTCGGGCCTGCCGTCTGCGGACGCGGTCCAGGCAGGCGTTGACGACGATCCGGTGCAGCCAGGTGGTGACCTGGGACTCGGCCCGGAATGAGCCGGCGGCGCGGAACGCGGAGATGAACGCCTCTTGCAGGGCGTCCGCCGCTTCCTCGGGGTCGCGCAGCGTGCGCAGGGCGACGGCCCAAAGTCTGTCGCGGTGCCGGTGGACTAGCTCGGAAAAGGCGCGCGGATCCCCGGCGGCATGGGCCGCGATGAGGTCGGCGTCCGAACTGGCGGCGGCGGTCACGCGGGACAGCGTATCGGGCGGTAATTTGGCGCCGCCTTCGGCGGCGCGGCTCGGTCGCTTTGATGGTCACCGCGACCGAGCGCGTGTCACTGGGCGCGGACGAAGCGGATCTCGGTCAGTTCGGAGACGTTGCCGTCGGCGAGGGTGGTGATCCAGATGAGCACGTGCTGGGTGGGTTCGGCGCTGTCGAGCTGCAGCTTGGTCTGCCCGGCCTGCAGCGTCGCCCGGCCGATGACCTTGGTTTCGTCCAGCTTCGGGCGCTCCGTCGGCGCGGTGCGGATCTCGATGACGGTGCCGTCGCTCGGCGAGTCGATGATGACCTCGGCGAACGGGACCGGCTCGGCGAACGAGGCCATGATCCCGACCCCGGGCTTGAGCGCGGGGAACGGCTGCGCGTAGGCGTCGGTCTTCCAGGCGGTCTTCGGGTCGCCGTCGACCGCGAAGGTGGCGCGCCGCGGGTTGTCCGGTGTGCCCTTGACGTTGTAGACCCGCACGCCCGCGGCCTGGATCGGCTCACCCGGCTGCGGTGGCGGCGGACCGTTCTGCGGGTTGCCGCCGGGGGCGGTCGCCACGATCGTCGGGCCGCCCGCACCCGGCTCGGTGTCGCCGAAGAAGCTGATGACCTGCATGCCGAGCCACGCCAGCACGCCGACCGTGGCCACGGCCAGCGCGGTCACGCCGACGGCGAGCTTGCGCCGGGTGGCGCGGTCGTTGCTGGGCCGCCGCGTCGTCCAGACCGTGCCGTCGTCCTCGTACTCCTCGTCGTCGGCGACGGCCTGCAGCTGGTGGGTCTCGTCGTCGATGAACTTCGCCCGCTCCAGGACCCGGATCAGCCCGGCGCTGGTGCGGATGCCACCGAGCGCGTCGCCGGACAGGCAGCGCAGCGCGACCTCGGACAGCTCCTGCGGGATGTACGAGTACAGCGCGCGCGGCGCGACGACGTGGCCGTCCGGACCGATCGGCGCGGCGGGGACGCCCTGCGGTCCGCCTGGCAGCGGCCACCGGCCGGCGAGCAGCAGGTAGAGGATCGCGCCGAGGCCGCGGACGTCGTCGTGCAGGCTCGCCTCCGCCTGCGCGCCCGGGAACGCGAGGAACAGCGCGCCCTGCGGGGTGACCCGGATTCGCTGCGGGTGGTCGAGGCCGAGGACCAGACCGGTGTGGTGGGCCAGCTCGGCGGCGCTCGCGAGCGGTTCGAGCAGGCTCGCCGCGATGGCCGACGGCACGGGGTACTCGGCGACCAGGTCGATCAGGTCGGTGCCGCGGACCCAGTCGGCCACGATGATGCCGATGAGACCCTCACCGGCGCCGATCCCGCTGCCCTGGCTGAGCACGTCGAGCACCCGGGCCTTGCCGGGATGCGTCAGCGAGGTGGCGTGCGCCGCCCGTTCCAGGGTGCGCCGGGCGGCGGCCATGGCGGCAGCGTCACCCGGGTCGCCCGCGAGCAGGGTGAGCGCGACATCGCGGCGCAGGTAGCCGTCCTGGGCTCGCCAGAAGTGGGCGTTCATCCGCTCGTCGACGCCGAACTGGGCGACGAGCCGGTAACGGCCGTCGCCGACCACGCCACCGGGGACGAGGAAGCCCGGCCCGGCACTGATGCCAGCCGTTTTCTCGCCCGTGGGGTACTCGGTTCGCCTCGTCGTCACTCTGTCTCCAGCACGCCGGTCGTGCCGAGGGTACGTGAAACCACGCCCCGACCGGTGGTCATCTCGTTACCCACGGCGCGCGAGTCGGGTGATCCGGCTCGTCGCGGGCTTGAGTTCGGGCACCTTCAGCGCCATCAGAAGTCCGACCATGACCGGCGCCGCGACCACGGTCTGGACGATGAGCACAAGCCACCCGCGGCCCAGTGAGTCGATGGTGCCGGGCAAAAGCAGCTGCGTGACCAGCCATGCGGAGCCGATTCCTCCCATACCGGCGATCACGCTCTTGCTGATCACCGTCAAGATCTTCTTGCTGTGGAGGTTCCCCAGCCGCACCCAGAGCCACATCTGGCCGAGCACCGCGCCGACCACGAAGGTGAGCGAATTGACCAGCATGACGCCGATCACCACCTGCTTGGGATCGACCACGGCGCCGCACATGTAGAGCAGCGGGATCTTGACCACGGTCATCACACCCATGATCAGCGTCGGGGTACGCGCGTCCTTCATCGCGTAGAACACCCGCAGCTGCAGCATCACGAGTGCGTACGGCAGCAGCCCGAAAGCCGAGAAGGCCAGCGCCGTGCCAAGGCGGGTGGCCTCCTCCAGCGGTGTCTCGCCGGCGAAGAACAGCCCCACACCGATGGCGATGCCCGCCACGGTGAGCAGCGCGCTGATGGGGACCAACATCACCGCAGTCAGCCTGCTGCCCGTGGACAGGTCGTCGACCAGGCGCTGGGTGTCGCCATCGGCCGCCGCGCGGCTCATCCGCGGCAGGATCGCGGTCAGCAGCGAGACGCCGATGATCCCGTACGGCAGTTGGAAGAGCAGCCATGCATTGCTGTAGATCGTGACGCCGCCGCCCTCGCCCGCGGTGAGCACCCGCTGGGTGATCACCATGCCGACCTGGCTGATCACGACGTAGCCGATGATCCACAGGGCTAGTCCGCCGAACTCCTTGAGCCGCGCGTCGAAACCCCAGGTCCACTTGAACTTGAACCCGGTGCGCTTGAGCGCGGGGAAGAGCATCACCGCCTGTACGACGATGCCCAGGGTCACGCCGATCCCCAGCACCAGCAGCTTCGCGTCGCCCATCCGGACGGGATTGAGGGAGATCTCCCCGGGGACGATCCGGTAGAGCACCAGCGTCGCCATGATCACCAGGTTGTTGACCACCGGCGCCCAGGCGGTCGGCCCGAACACGTGCTTGGCCTGCAGGATCGCCGAGCACAGGGCGAACAGGCCGTAGAACAGGATCTCCGGCAGCAGCAGGTACGCGAACGCCGTCGCCAGCTCGGGATTCGCCTTTCCAGTCGAGTCGTCGATGTAGAGCTTGGTGAACAGCGGCGCGGCGGCGACGGCGAGGACGGTGCCGATGGCCAAGCCGGTAATGCCGACGGTCAGCAGCCGGTTGACGTAGGTCTGGCCGCCGTCGGGGTCGTCGTGCGAACGCACCAGCAGCGGCACAACGATGCTGGCCAGCACGCCGCCGATGAGCAGCTCGAAGATGATGTTCGGCAGGGTGTTGGCGATGGTGAACGAGTCGGTGAGGACGTCGGTGCCGACCAGCCACGCGAGCATCAGCTTCCAGCCGAAGCCCGTGATTCGGCTGACCATCGTGGCGATGGCCATCGACCCGGTCGCGCGGGCCAGTGAGGGCACCGCCTTCTTCTGTGCGCCCTGCTCCACTGTCGTCGTCCTCGCTCTTTCGCGCCTATAGATCGTTCTCGGCGGCCGCGGCCATCCGCTTGGCGCGAATGCGGCGGAACAGCCGCAGGCTGACGAGCAGCACCAGCACGCCCGCCGCCGTGCCCGTGACCGCCAGGGTGATGCTGCCGTAGGAGGTGGAGTTCAGTTTCACCCGGGAGGTGGCACCGAGCGTGGTGCCGCTCTCCGTAGTCAGCCAGACGTCGACGGTGAAGCGGCCCGCGCGGCTGACCGAGACCGGCAGGAACTGGGTCATCGAGTGACCGGCCGGGATGCGGACATAGACCGACTGGTCGGACCGCAGGCCCGGTGTGTCCCCCACGTTGACCCTGGCGCGCACGGCGACCGGCAGGCCATTGGTGATGTACGCCGGGATCGGGCTGTCCGACGAGGCGAGCGAGAGCGGGACGCCGGAGTCGTTGATCGTCACCCGCGACAACAGCGCCTTGAGCTGTTGTCCCGCGTGCCTTGTCGCGTTGGACGCCTCGGCGGGCCGGGAGCGCCACGCCGTCGATGACGCGCGGATCAGATCATCGCGGATGGGGGCGAGCAACTCGCTGGGGTCGATCAGGACGGTGGCGTCCTTGGTGAAGACGTTCTTGATCAGCTCACGCTGGACGGTGTTGATCCGGGCGATCTCGGCGGTGACCGGCGCGGTCACCTCGGCGGCGCTGTCCTGCGCCGAGTAGTCCAGGCCGCCCGCTTTGCCCTGGTCCGGAAGCTCGATGAGGGAGGGCAGGGGCAGCGGCAGGGTGTAGCCCTGGGTCTGCAGCGCCTGCAGGGTCTGCAGGAACACGCGCAGCTCGCCGATGGACGCCGACCACCGACGCGGGGGTGCGACCAGCACGTTCTGCCCGGCGGTGAACGCGCCGCGGAAAACCAGGGTCGCGAGCCCGTTCTGCACCGAGGACGTCTTGACCGCCGACTCGGCGCCCGTGCGCGGGGCCAGGGAGGAGGCCACCAGCGTGTCGTACGGAATGGCCCGCGCCGAGTCGCCGCTCAGGCTCAGCGGAGCCTTCCCGACAACCTGTTGGAGCTTGCCGGAGTCGGCCAGCACGGTCGTGCGCCGGGCGCTCGACAGGTCGGCGATGGTGCGCTGGTCGAGCGTGCCACCGTCGGGCCAGACGACACCCGCCTGCGGTTTGACCTCGAGCGTCTTCTCGATGATGTCCGACCCGGAGACGGCGACGGTCTGCAGGTCGACGGTGTCGGATCGGGAGAGCGCGACGAGGTCGGCGTCGGCGAACGGCAGCGCGACCACGCACTGGCCCTTGGTGAGGTCGCGGAGCACGGACAGCCAGAGCGCGGCCGTCTCCTGGCCCCTGCCTTCGCCCGCCACGCCGTTGCGCCTGACGAGGTAGCCCTTCGACATCAGGTCGACCTGGTGGACGAGGTCCGGATCGATCGCGAAGCACAGCGACCGCAGCAGCGTGTTGTCGGCCACGACGGCCTGCTGGACGGCGTTGAGGAGGCTGAACAGCCTGCCGCCGCTCAGGGAGTCGGCCAGACCCTCGTCGGCGAAGACCGGCTTCCCGACGACCGGGATCTCCACGGGCCGGGGCTGCTCGTCGACCAGCGGCCACAGCATCCCGACCTTCGACGGGTCGGGGGGCCGGGCGATCGCGTCGCCACCGGGCACCGACAGGACCGGCAGCAGCGCACTCAGCGCGCCGATCCGCTCGGCCGTGCCGAAGTCCGGAACGCCGTTGAAGTTCAGCACCAGCTGGTAGATGCCCGGCTTGTCGATCTTGAGGGAACCGCGTTCCGGCCCGAGGCCCACCGTCAGCTCGAAGCGCGAGGACTCGCCCCGTTCCAGCGTCCGGCTGACGTCCTTGAACACGCTCACCGTCGGTTTGGTCAGCGCGCTCGTCTTCTGCGGCTCGTCGAGCGCCCGGCGCAGCGCGGACTCGTCGACGAGCAGGTCGCCGCGCTCCAGGCGGACCTGGATGTCGTCGATCCGGCGATCACCCGTATTGGTGATCGTTCCGGTGAACGTGACCGTCTGGGTGTTCGCGTCGGCGACTCTCGGGGTGAGTTGCTCCAAGTCGACTCGGATGCGTCCGGTGGTCTGGGCGGTCGCCTCGCCGAGTGGGGCACCGAGCACGACCAGCACCGCGGCCAGCGTCGCCAGTCCGGCGCGACGCAGTCGAGTGATCACGAAGTCTCTCCAGCCATGGGGTCAGCCTCGGCCGACTTCGTCGCGTTCGACCGGACCGGGTGAGAGTGGATGCTCGGAGAGTAGTTGCCTCGCCTTTCGGACCAGACGGCGCTCGTCCGCATAGGCGAGTCTCGCCTCCAAGTCGTCGAAGGCCACCCACGCGACCTCGGTCACTTCCAGGTCTTCGTCGGAGAGCTCGTAGGAGTGGGCGACCAGCAGAAAGTGGTGCACCGTCTTGTGGATGCGCTTGGCTCCGTCGGCGATGAACCAGTAGTCGATCGTGCCCAGCGGCTGGACGACCTCGCCCTCGATCCCCGTCTCCTCGGCAACCTCGCGGACCGCGGTCTGCTCCGGGGTCTCACCGGGCTCGATGTGCCCTTTGGGCAGCGACCACAGCAGCCTGCCCCGCCGGTCGAGGCGGCCGATCAGGGCCACCTGGCCGGTCGCGGCGTCGAGGACCAACCCGCCCGCCGAGGTCTCGTCGACCGTCGCCAGCTTCGGCCCGCGCTTGCGGAAGCGACGCCCGGTCCGGGCGCCTCGGGACCTTCCGGACGACGGGGGCATGTTCGCGATGGTAATGCGATCGGCGACCTCGGGGACGGGCGTCGCTCGACCCTGTGGATAACCGGTTACGCTCGTTCATTGTGTCTGCCCCAGTCTCGCGGCCTGTCTCCTCAGCGCAGGCCGCCCAGAACGCGGTAGTGGAACTCATGCGGGTTTCGCCGATCGCCGATGATCTCGCCACCCGGTTCACCCAGGCGGGCCACCGCCTGTTCCTCGTCGGCGGCCCGGTCCGCGACGCGATGCTGGGCCGAATGGGCAACGACCTCGACTTCACCACCGACGCGCGGCCCGAGCAGATCATGAAGATCGTGAGCGGCTGGGCCGACGCGATCTGGGACACCGGTATCGCCTTCGGCACCGTGGGCGCGACCAAGCAGGGCACGACGTGTGAGATCACCACGTTCCGGTCCGACGCCTACGACCGGGTCAGCCGCAATCCCGAGGTCCAGTTCGGCGACTCGATCGAGGCCGACCTGGTCCGCCGCGACTTCACGGTCAACGCGATGGCCATCGACTTGTCGACAAAGCGATTCATCGACCCGCATGACGGCATGTCCGCGCTGGCCGAGCGCAGGCTCGACACCCCGGCCACCCCGCAGGAGTCCTTCGCCGACGACCCGCTGCGGATGATGCGGGCCGCCCGGTTCGTCAGCCAGCTCGGCTTCACCCCGGCGCCGCGCGTGGTCGAGGCGCTGTCGTCGATGAGCGGCGAGATCGCCCGGATCACCCCCGAGCGGATTCAGGCGGAGCTGTCGAAGCTGCTCTGCGGGGCGCACCCGCGCGAAGGCATCGCCCTGCTCGTGGACAGCGGCCTGGCCGACCATGTGCTGCCGGAGCTGCCCGCGATGCGGTTGGAGATCGACGAGCACCACCAGCACAAGGATGTCTACGAGCACTCGCTGGTCGTGCTCGACCAGGCGATCGACCTCGAGGACAAGGACGCCGAACCGGACCTGGTGCTGCGGCTCGCGGCGCTGCTGCACGACATCGGCAAGCCCGACACCCGGCGGCTCATCCCCGGCGGCGGCGTGAGCTTCCACCACCACGAGGTCGTCGGCGCGAAGATGGTCCGCAAGCGCTTGAAGGCGCTGCGGTACTCAAAGGACATCACCGAGTCGGTCGCCAAGCTGGTGTTCCTGCACCTGCGGTTCCACGGCTACGGCAACGGCGAGTGGACCGACTCGGCTGTCCGCCGCTACGTCACCGACGCGGGCGAGATGCTCCCCCGGCTGCACAAGCTCGTCCGCGCCGACTGCACCACCCGCAACCAGCGCAAGGCGAACATGCTCCAGCGCACCTACGACGGACTTGAGGAGCGCGTCGCGCGAATCGCCGCCGAGGAGGACTTGGCCAAGGTTCGGCCGGACCTCGACGGCAACGAGATCATGCGGGTGCTCGGGCTGCCGCCTGGGCCGATGGTCGGCAAGGCGTGGACGTTCCTCAAGGAACTGCGCCTCGACCGCGGCCCCTTGGAGTACGACGACGCCGTCGCCGCGCTCCTCGAATGGGCGGCCGAACAGGGGCTAGGGGTGGTTGCGGCTCAGGTTGACGAAGCCGGCGAGGCCGATCAGGTAGCAGATGCCGGCGGCGGCGAACAGTCCCGGTGAGGCCCCGTCCGGTGCGACGACCAGCGCCGCGAGTGACACCGAGACGACCTGCGCGACGTTGAAAAGCGTGTCGTAGAGGGCGAACACCCGGCCGCGGACCTCGTCGCCGATGTCGCGCTGGACGGCAGCGTCAACGCAGAGCTTCACGATCTGGCCCGCGTAGGACACCACCAGCGCGGCGGCCAGCGTCGTGATCATCGTCATCGGCAGCCCGAGCGCGACGACCGCTATGCCGCCCACGATCAGCGCCGCGCCCATGGTCCGGCGCCGGTAGAACTTGGCGACGATCCGGGCGGTCGTCAGCCCGGCGAGCAGAATGCCGAGCCCGACCATCCCCGCCACCTCGCCGAGCCCGGTCATCCCGGTCTCCATGCGGAACCGGACCAGCAGCACGGTCAGCAGCAGCAGGATCCCGAACGCGGCCCGGTGCGCGAGCAGCGCCACGAACCCGGCGAGCACGGTCGGTGTGCGCACCGCGGCCCGGGCGCCGTCGAACAGCCCGTGCGCGATGGCGACCAGCGTCTGCGGCGGCTCGTCGACCTCGTCGGGCCCCAGCGCGCCCTTCGTGAACCGGGCGGCGACCAGCGCGGCGGCGACCGAGCCGAGCGTGGCCGCGGCCGTGGTGATCCCGGAGCCGATGTCGTCGGCGCCGACCAGAGCCCGCAACCCGACCGCGCAGCCCGCGCCGGTCACCGCGACGACCGCGCCGAGGGTCGTGGCCAGCGCGTTCGCCTCGATCAGGTTGCGCACCGGCACGACGTGCGGCAGCGACGCGGAGAGACCGGATCCGACGAACCGGCTGATGCCGACCACGATCAGCGCCAGCGTGAAGAGCACCGGCGCGTCGGCGCCCACCGCGACCGTCACGGCCGTCACCAGGATCAGCAGACCACGCAGGGCGTTGGCCACGACCAGCACGTTGCGTCGGTCCCACCGGTCAAGCAGGGCGCCCGCGAACGGTCCGATGAGCGAGTACGGCAGCAGCAGGGCGGTGAACCCGGCGGCGATGGCGAGGGGGTCCGCTTCGCGTTCCGGGTTGAACAGGACCGCGCCCGCGAGGCCCGCCTGGAGCATCCCGTCGCCCCACTGGGCGGCGAATCGGCTGTAGAGCAGGCGGCGGAGGTCGCGAATGGCCAGCAGCCTCCGCGCGCCGATCCGGAGGTGGTGTGCCTCGTGATCGGCGGGATGGCTGGTATCCGCTCGCGTGCTCACGAACGCTGAGCCTACGTCGCCGCGGAAGCCGCCGAACGCCGGAATGGGCGGCCCCGAAAGGGACCGCCCACCCGACACCGGCACCGGGTCGCCTCACGGCGAGTTGCACAACGTGGCTCCAGCCGTGCGGTATTCCACGAAGGCGGTTCTAGTTGAGCCCGGGGGACACACAGTGCCGACCTCATCATCAACGACGGACCCCCCGCTTTCGTTCCCCTCGACCGCGAAGGAGGGTCGGGCCGTTCACACTCGCCGCGCGGATGGGATCATGGCGTGGTGTCGTCCGACGCCTCCGTCGAGCCAGGGACGCTGCTGGTAGCCGCGCCCAGCCTGCTCGACGACAACTTTCGCCGCACGGTGGTCTACATCATCGACCACCGGAGTGAAGGCACGCTCGGAGTCGTCCTCAACCGGCCCAGCGACGTCCCCGTCGACGACGTGCTGCCCACCTGGGGCAGGCACGTGTCGGAGCCGAACTCGGTGTTCGTCGGCGGCCCGGTCGAGCAGAAGACCGCGCTGTGCCTGGCCGCGATGCACACCGGGGAACTGGTCGACGGCGTGACGGGCCTGATCGGCGTCCGTGGTCCGGTGGCTCTGGTCGACTTGGACGCCGACCCGGACGTCCTCGTCCCCAAGTTCCGCGGCATGCGCGTGTTCGCGGGCTACGCGGGCTGGGACGTCGGCCAACTCGCGAACGAGATCGACCGCGGCGACTGGATCGTCGTCCCCGCCCTGCCCAACGACGTGTTCGCCCCGGCGGAGGAAGACCTCTGGGGCCGCGTCCTGCGCCGCCAGGGCATGCCCCTGGCGCTACTCGCCACCCACCCGGGCGACGTCAAAGCGAACTAGGGCGCTAGGCGCTCTTCGCCTTGCCGAGGACTCCGCAGCCGCCGCACTGGCAGCCCGCGCAGCCCGCCGGAAGCTCGGGGGCGGGCTCGGGCATCGCCGCGGCGGCGCGGTTGCCCAGCACACCGGCGCCGACGGTGATCGCGAGCAAGCCGATCGTGACGATGATCGCGACCGTGAGAGCGCCCGTGGGGGTCGACAGCAGCAGACCGACGACACCGCCGAGGACACCGACGAGGCCCGCCACCATCGTGGGCAGGCCCGCGACCTTGTTGCCGAGTCGGAAAGTGTCGTCGTCGCGCAGGGTGGCCGGGGTGCGGACACCGCCGAAGCGGTTGCGCGGCAGCCGCTCGGTCAGGCCGAGGAAGCCGACGGCGAGCAGCGGCAGACCGGCGGTGAGCGGCACGAGCGGCACGAGGTTCACCACTCGATGGTAGGAGATTGCTCGCGGCGTCCTCGCCGGGCACCTGACCTGTGTGTTCCCGGTCATCTCCGAAAGCCGTTCGGACCCGTGCGCTATCCTCTGGACATGAGTACGGCCCGCCTGCTCCTTAGTTGGCCGCGCTGACCGACAGGTCACGCGCGGCGACCCCTCATGCCCAAGCGGGCTGGGGGGTTTTCGTTTTTCCTCAGGAGCACGCACCCCCGGAAGGAAACTGATGAGCCCCGATCCTCAGACGCCCAGCGCCGCCGATGCCGTGCCGAGCCACCGGTACACCGCTGAGCTGGCCGGTCGGATCGAGAAGCGCTGGCAGGACCACTGGGAGGAACGCGGGACCTACCACGCGCCGAACCCCGTCGGGCCGCTGGCCGGACCGGTTCCCCAGGACAAGCTGTTCGTCCAGGACATGTTCCCGTACCCCTCGGGCGCGGGCCTGCACGTCGGGCACCCGCTGGGCTTCATCGGCACCGACGTCTTCGCCCGGTACCACCGGATGAACGGCCGCAACGTCCTGCACACCATGGGCTTCGACGCGTTCGGCCTGCCCGCCGAGCAGTACGCCGTGCAGACCGGGCAGCACCCGCGCAAGACCACCGAGGACAACATCCAGACCTATCTGCGGCAGATCCGCCGCCTGGGTCTGGGCCACGACGAGCGGCGCCGGATCTCCACGATCGACCCGAACTACTACCGCTGGACGCAGTGGATCTTCCTGCAGATCTTCAACTCCTGGTACGACGCCGACGCCGGCAAGGCCCGGCCCATCGCCGAGCTGGAGGCCGAGTTCGCCCAGGGCAAGCGCGACACCCCGGACGGGCGTGGCTGGTGTGAGCTGACCCGCGCCGAGCAGTACGCCGTGCTGAACGAGTACCGCCTGGTCTACCTGTCCGACGCCCCGGTCAACTGGGTGCCGGGCCTGGGCACGGTCGTGGCCAACGAAGAGGTCACCGCCGACGGCCGCAGCGAGCGCGGAAACTTCCCCGTGTTCCGCAAGAACCTGCGCCAGTGGATGATGCGGATCACCGACTACTCCGACCGCCTGATCGACGACCTGGACCGCCTGGACTGGCCGGACAAGGTCAAGGCGATGCAGCGCAACTGGATCGGCCGGTCCAACGGCGCCAGGGTCAGCTTCCCGGTCGGGGAGCACAAGATCGAGGTCTTCACGACCCGCCCCGACACCCTGTTCGGCGCGACCTACATGGTCCTGGCCCCCGAGCACCCGCTGGTCGATGTGATCACGACAGCCGAGCACGCCGAAGCCGTCGCCGAGTACCGCCGGGTCGCGGCGAACAAGTCCGACCTGGACCGCCAGGAGAACAAGGAGAAGACCGGCGTCTTCACCGGCGCGCACGCGGTGAACCCGGTCAACGGCAAGGAAATCCCGGTCTACGTCGCCGACTACGTGCTGATGGGCTACGGCACCGGCGCGATCATGGCCGTCCCCGGGCAGGACGCCCGCGACTGGGAGTACGCCGAGAAGTTCGGCCTGCCGATCATCCGCACGGTCCAGCCGCCGGAGGGGTTCGAGGGCCCGTACATCGGCGAAGGCCCGGCGATCAACTCCGCCAACGACGAGGGCCTGAACCTGAACGGGATGGCCGTCGACGAGGCGAAACAGGCGATCACCGGCTGGCTGGAGCAGCACGACGCGGGTAC
>NZ_JBOHGC010000129.1:0-14707 GCF_050699995.1 Actinokineospora sp.
GTCTGCCGCCGTTCCACGCCGACGACCCCGGCGTCGACTCCGGCCACATGATCGCCCAGTACACCCAGGCCGCCATCGTCTCCGAACTCAAGCGCCTCGCCGTCCCCGCGTCGGTCGACTCGATCCCGAGCAGCGCGATGCAGGAGGACCACGTCTCGATGGGCTGGTCCGCCGCCCGCAAGCTGCGCAAGGCAGTCGACGGGCTGACCACGGTCCTCGCCATCGAGCTGCTGACCGCCGCCCGCGCGCTCGACCTGCGCAAGCCGCTGGAACCCGGCCCGCTGACCGGTGCCGCCGTCGCCGCCCTGCGCGAGCACGTCGAAGGACCCGGCGCCGACCGCCACCTCGCTCCCGAAATCGCCGCCGCCGAGAACCTGATCCGTTCCGGCGACCTGATGAACGCCGTCACCCGGAGGACCGCATGAGCACCGCCCGACCCGTGCGCGCTGCCCGAGGCACCACGCTGACCGCCCGCAACTGGCAGACCGAGGCCGCGCTGCGGATGTTCCACAACAACCTCGACCCCGACGTCGCCGAGCGACCCGACGACCTCGTCGTCTACGGCGGCACCGGCAAGGCGGCCCGCAACTGGGCGAGCTTCGACGCGATCACCCGTGAGCTGACGAACCTGGCCGCGGACGAGACTCTCCTTGTGCAGTCCGGGAAGCCGGTCGGTGTCATGCGTACCCACGAGTGGGCGCCGCGAGTGCTGATCGCGAACTCGAACCTGGTCGGCGACTGGGCGACCTGGCCGGAGTTCCGCAAGCTCGAGGCCGAGGGCCTGATGATGTACGGCCAGATGACCGCGGGATCGTGGATCTACATCGGCACCCAGGGCATCCTCCAGGGCACCTACGAGACCTTCGCCGCCATCGCCAACAAGCGCTTTGGCGGCACCCTGCGCGGGACGCTGACGCTGACCGCCGGACTGGGCGGCATGGGTGGCGCGCAACCGCTTGCGGTCACGATGAACGACGGTGTCGCGCTGTGCGTGGAGGTCGACCCCGACCGCGCCCGCCGCCGCGTGGAGACCCGCTACCTCGACGAGCTGGCCGACTCGCTCGACGACGCCATCGCGCGCGTCGAGCAGGCCAAGCGGGAGCAGCGCCCGCTGTCGGTCGGCGTGATCGGCAACGCCGCCGAGGTGTTCCCCGAACTGCTGCGTCGCGGTGTCGACATCGACATCGTGACCGACCAGACCTCCGCGCACGACCCGCTGGCGTACCTGCCGCGCGGCGTCGAGTTGGCCGACTGGCACGACTATGCGGCGAAGAAGCCCGACGAGTTCACCGACCGCGCCCGCGAGTCGATGGCCGAGCACGTCGGCGCGATGGTCGGGTTCCTGGACAAGGGCGCCGAGGTCTTCGATTACGGCAACTCCATCCGCGGCGAGGCCAAGCTCGGCGGGTGTGAGCGCGCGTTCGACTTCCCCGGCTTCGTGCCCGCCTACATCCGGCCGCTGTTCTGCGAGGGCAAGGGCCCGTTCCGCTGGGCCGCGCTCTCCGGTGACCCGGCCGACATCGCCGCCACCGACCGGGCGCTGCTGGAACTGTTCCCGGAGAACGAATCCCTCGCCCGGTGGATCAAGATGGCGGGCGAAAGGGTTGAGTTCCAAGGGCTTCCGGCCCGCATCTGCTGGCTCGGCTACGGCGAGCGGCACCTGGCGGGCCTGCGGTTCAACGAGATGGTGGCCAACGGCGAGGTGTCGGCGCCGATCGTGATCGGCCGCGACCACCTCGACTGCGGCTCGGTCGCCTCCCCCTACCGGGAGACCGAGGCGATGGCCGACGGCTCGGACGCGATCGCCGACTGGCCGCTGCTCAACGCGCTGGTCAACACCGCGTCCGGCGCGACCTGGGTGTCGATCCACCACGGCGGCGGCGTCGGCATCGGCCGCTCGATCCACGCGTGCCAGGTGACCGTCGCCGACGGGACACCGCTGGCGGCGCAGAAGATCGAGCGCGTGCTCACCAACGACCCGGCGATGGGTGTCATCCGGCACGTCGACGCCGGGTACGACCGGGCGGACGAGGTCGCGGCGGAACGCGGCGTGACCGTCCCCATGGCGCGCTCGTGACCGCCGCCGGCCTGCTGGGCGATATCGCCGGTGTCGGCGCCGATCCCCGGCGCGGCGGGTTCTCGCGGCACGGGTTCGACCGTTCGGAACTGGAACTGCGCGAGTGGTTCCGCGCTTCGGCTGTTGCGCGTGGGCTCGACGTCGAGACCGACCGCAACGGCACGATGTGGGCCTGGTGGGGCCCGCCCGGCGACGACGCGGTCGTCACCGGCAGCCACCTCGACTCGGTCCCCGGCGGCGGCGCCTACGACGGCCCGCTCGGGGTGACCTCCGCGCTGGTCGCCGTGGACTTGTTGCGCGCCAGGGGTTTTATTCCTGGAAAGCCGCTGGCCATCGCCGTGTTCGCCGAGGAGGAGGGCGGCCGGTTCGGTGTCGCCTGCCTCGGCTCCCGCCTGATGACCGGCGCACTCGACCCCGACGCGGCTCGGCGCCTCACCGACCCCGACGGCACAACCTTGGCCGACGCCGTGCGTGCGGCCGGTCTCGACCCGGCCCGGCTGGGCCCGGATCCTGTTGCCATGGCCCGCATCGGCGTGTTCGTCGAGCTGCACGTCGAGCAGGGCAGGGGACTGGTGGACCTGGGCGCGCCGGTCGGCGTGGCCAGCTCGATCCTGGCGCACGGCCGCTGGCGGTTCAGCTTCGCAGGCGAGGGAAACCACGCGGGCGCCACGCTGCTGACCGATCGCCGGGACCCCATGCTGCCCGCCGCTCAACTCGTCCTCGCCGCCCGCCGCGCCGCATCCGGCATCGAGGGCGCGCGGGCCACGGTCGGCAAAGTTGTGCCGAACCCCGGCGGCACCAACGTCATCGCGTCCACAGTGGACGTCTGGCTCGACGCCCGAGCCGAGGACGACTTCCGCACTCGGGCGGTGGTAGCCGACATCAGCGACGCAGCCCGCGTGGCCGCCGAGGACGAGGGCTGCACAGTGACGGTGACGGAGGAATCCTACGGCGACACCGTGATCTTCGACCCGACCTTGCGCGACGACCTCGCGGCGACCCTGCGGGGCGCCCCAGCCTTGCCCACGGGCGCAGGGCACGACGCAGGCATCCTCGCCGCCCACCACCCCACGGCGATGCTCTTCGTGCGTAACCCGACCGGCATCAGCCACGCCCCCGCGGAGTTCGCCGAAGCCGACGACTGCACAGCCGGCGCGGTGGCTCTCGCCGACGTCCTGGCCCGCTTGGCCCGATGACCACCTACCGCTGCGAACAGGCCTGGCTCCCCCAGGGCATAACCCGCGACGTCCTGATCACCGTCGCCGACGACGGCACCATCGCCGCCATCACCACCCTCGACGCCCCCGGGGAAGGGTGGGGGCCGCGCGGGGGCGAAATTTCGTTGCGGGGGTTGGTTTTTCCGGGGTTCGCCAACGCTCACTCGCATGCGTTCCACCGGGCGCTGCGGGGGCGCACGCATGGCGACGGCGGAACGTTCTGGACCTGGCGGGAGCGGATGTACGCGCTCGCCGCCAAGCTTGACCCGGACACCTATCTCGCGCTCGCCCGTGCCGCCTACGCCGAGATGGCGCTCGCCGGGGTCACCTGCGTCGGCGAGTTCCACTACCTCCACCACGCTCCCGGCGGCCGCCGCTACGACGACCCCAACGCCATGGGCGTCGCGCTCATCCAGGCCGCGAAGGACGCCGGGGTCCGCCTCACCCTCCTCGACACCTGTTACCTCGCAGGCGGAATCGGTGAGCCGGTGTCCGCCGAGCAGCTCCGGTTCAGTGACGGCACGGCGCAGGCGTGGGCGAGCCGGGTCGCCGACCTTGAGGCCGACGCCACCACGCGCATCGGCGGTGCGATCCATTCGGTGCGCGCGGTTCCCCGTGCGGCGCTGTCCGAGGTCGGCGCCTGCCAAGGGCCGCTCCACGTGCACCTGTCCGAGCAGCCCGCCGAGAACGAGGCGTGTCTGGCCGCGTACGGCCGCACGCCCACCGAACTCCTTGCCGAAGCCGGCGTTCTCGGTCCCCGCACCACCGCCGTGCACGCCACCCACCTCACAGCAGGCGACATCGCCCTGCTCGGCGGATCCGGCACGGGAGCCTGCTTCTGTCCCACCACCGAAGGCGACCTGGCGGACGGGCTCGGCCCGGCGCGCGAGTTGCTGTCGGCGGGGTCACCGCTGTCCCTCGGCAGTGATCAGCACGCGGTCGTCGACCCGCTCGTCGAGGCGCGCGCCCTCGAACACGGCGAACGGTTCCGCACCGGTCAGCGCGGCAGGCTCAGCCCCGACGAACTCCTGGCGGCGATGACCACCGCCGGCCACACAGCGCTGGGCTGGCCGGAGGCCGGGCAGCTCAAGGTGGGTGCCCCCGCCGACTTCGTCGCCGTCCGGCTCGACACCCCGCGCACGGCGGGATGTCTGCCGGCACAGGCGATGTTCGCCGCTTCCGCGTCCGATGTGGACACCGTGGTGGTCGGCGGTCGGGTGGTCGTCCGTGATGGGGGACATGTGCTCGGCGACGTAGGATCGTTGCTGGCCAAGGCGATCGAAGGGCTGTGGGCGTGAGCATTCTGGTGACCGGCATCGCCGAACTGACCACCAACGACGACGAACTCGGCACCCTGACCGGCGCCGCGGTGGTGATCGACGGCGACCGGGTCGCCTGGGTCGGGTCCGCGGCCGCCGCTCCCGCCGCCGACGAGCGGGTCGACGTCGACGGGCGCGCCGTCCTGCCCGGCTGGGTGGACAGCCACACCCACCTCGTCTTCGCCGGCGACCGCACCGCCGAGTTCGCCGCGCGGATGGCCGGGAAGCCTTACACCGCAGGCGGAATCGCGGTCACAGTCGAAGCGACCCGCGCGGCGACGGACGACGAGCTGAGCGCGGGTCTGCGCCGCCATGTCGCCGAGGCGGTCGCACAGGGCACCACGTATCTGGAGACCAAGACCGGCTACGGCCTCACGGTCGACGACGAGGTCCGCTCCGCCCGCCTGGCCGCCGAACACGCCGACGAAGTCACCTTCCTCGGCGCCCACCTTGTCCCGCCAGGCGCCGACGCGCAGTCCTATGTGGACCTGGTCACCGGCGAGATGCTCGACGCCGTCGCGCCATACGTGAGTTGGGCCGACGTCTTCTGCGAAACCGGCGCCTTCGACGAGTCGCAGTCCCGCGCGGTGCTCAAGGCGGCGGCAGCGAAAGGCTTGGGCCTGCGTGTGCACGGCAACCAGCTCGGCCCAGGCCCCGGTGTCCGGCTCGCCGTGGAACTGAACGCCGCGAGCGTCGACCACTGCACGTACCTGACCGAGTCCGACGTCGACGCGCTGGCGAACAGCGAGACCGTTGCCACGCTGCTGCCCGCCTGCGACCTCTCAACCCGCCAACCGCTCCCCGACCCCCGCGCACTGCTCGACGCGGGCGCCACAGTGGCCCTGGCGTCGAACTGCAATCCGGGCTCCTCCTACACGTCGTCGATGGCCTACTGCGTCACCACGGCGGTCCTGCAGATGCGCATGTCCGTCGCCGAAGCCATCCGCGCCGCCACCTGGGGCGGCGCCCGAGCCCTGCGCCGCGAACACGAGGTAGGCATCCTGCGTCCCGGCGCGCGCGCCGACCTGCACGTGCTGAACGCGCCCTCCACCACCCACCTGGCATACCGCCCAGGTGTCCCGCTGACCTGGGCGGTCTGGCGCAAGGGCGTTCGCGCGGTCTGAGTCCAAGGCCGCGGAAACGCGCCGAAACCGCCGCTGACCGCGCGTAGGTTGGCTGGTATGGAGTACACCCACCTCGGCCGCAGCGGCCTGTCCGTGTCCAGGCTCGTTCTCGGCACGATGAACTTCGGTCCGGAGACGACCGAGCCGGACAGTCACACGATCATGGACCGCGCGCACGAGCACGGCATCAACTTCTTCGACACGGCCAACGTCTACGGCTGGAAGAAGGGCGAAGGTATCACCGAGCAGATCATCGGCCGGTGGTTCGCCCAGGGCGGCGGCAGGCGGGAGAAGACCGTCCTCGCCACCAAGCTCTACGGCAGCATGAGCGACTGGCCGAACGACACGTTCCTGTCCGCGCACAACATCCGGCGGGCGGCGGACGCGTCGCTGCGCAGGTTGCAGACCGACTACATCGACCTCTACCAGATGCACCACGTCGACCGGCGCACGCCGTGGGAGGAGATCTGGGAGGCGTTCTCGGTGCTCCGGCAGCAGGGCAAGGTCCTCTACTTCGGCTCCTCCAACTTCGCGGGCTGGCACATCGCCCAAGCGCAGGAAGCCGCGCGGGAGCGGCACTTCCTCGGGCTGGTCAGCGAGCAGTCGATCTACAACCTGCTCACCCGCTGGGTCGAACTCGAAGTGCTTCCCGCCGCCAAGCACTACGGGCTCGGGGTGATCCCGTGGTCGCCGCTGCACGGTGGCCTGCTTGGCGGGGTCCTGCGCAAACAGGCCGACGGGACGGCGTCGCGGGGGCTGTCCGGGCGGTCCGGGGACTCGCTGGACAAGCACCGCGAGGCGATCGAGGGCTACGAGAAGCTCTGCGCCGAGATCGGCGCCGACCCGGCGCACGTCGGGCTGGCGTGGCTGCTGCACCAGGAGGGCGTGACCGCGCCCATCATCGGCCCGCGCACGCTGGAGCAGCTCGACGGCAGCCTGACCGCGCTTGACCTCAAACTCGACGTCGACACGCTGACCCGGCTCGACGAGCTGTTCCCCGCCCCCGGCACCAACGGCGCGAAACCCGCACCTGAGGCCTACGCCTGGTAGCTCAGTCGTCGATCTCGTCGTCGTCGCGGGCGAGGAAGGTGGCGAGGCGCTCGATGGCGGTCTCGAAGTCCGGGTTGGCGTCGACGAACGCGCGCAGGCGGTCGGCCAGCCACGCGAGGCTGACTTCCTCGTCGCCGCGTCGCTCTTCCAGTTCCTCGATACCGCGGTCGGTGAAGTACACGTGCTACTCCTGTGGAAACGGCGGAGCCGCCGGTCCGTGAGGTCCGGCGGCTCCGCGTGGGTCTGACTCCTACGCGAACGCCTTCTCGATCAGCGCCCGCTGCTCGAGTTCGTGCACCTTGCTCGACCCGGCCGACGGGGCCGACATCGGTCGACGCGAGACGCGGGTGAGCTTGGTGAGGTGCTCGGGCAGCTCCTCCGGCAGGTTGAGGCCGTAGAACGGCCACGAGCCCTGGTTGGCCGGCTCCTCCTGCACCCAACGCACATCCTTCGCGTTGGGGTAGCGCTCGAAGATCGCCTTGAGGTGCTTGATCGGCATCGGGTAGAGCTGCTCGACGCGGACGACGGCGGTGTCCGTGGCGGCCAGCTTCTCCTTCTCCGCGGCCAGTTCGTAGTAGAGCTTGCCGGAGACGAACAGCAGCTTCGTGACGCCCGCCGGGTCCGGCTGGGTCGGGTCGTCGATGACCGTCTCGAACCGTGTTCCTTCGAGGAAGTCCTCGACGGCGCTGGTCGCGGCCTTGTTGCGCAGCATGGACTTCGGCGTGAACACCACCAGCGGACGCTGCACACCGTCGAGGGCGTGGCGGCGCAGCAGGTGGAAGTAGTTCGCCGGGGTCGACGGCACCGACACGGTCATCGAACCCTCGGCGCACAGCTGCAGCCAGCGCTCGATGCGGCCCGACGTGTGGTCGGGACCCTGGCCCTCGTGGCCGTGGGGCAGCAGCATGATCACGTCGGATCGCTGGCCCCACTTGGCCTCGCTGGAGGAGATGTACTCGTCGATGACCGACTGCGCGCCGTTGACGAAGTCGCCGAACTGCGCCTCCCACAGCACCAGGGCTTCCGGGTTGGCCACCGAGTAGCCGTACTCGAAGCCCAGTGCGGCGTACTCCGAGAGTGCCGAGTCGTAGACCAGGAACTTGCCCTGGTCCTCGGACAGGTTCTGCAGCGGCAGGTACTCGCGGCCGGTCTTGCGGTCGATGATCGCCGCGTGCCGCTGGGTGAACGTGCCACGACGCGAGTCCTGGCCCGCCAGGCGGACCATGCGGCCCTCCAGGTTGAGCGAGCCGAACGCCAGCAGCTCACCGAACGCCCAGTCGATGCCGCCCTCGCGGGCCATCTTGGCGCGGCGGTCGAGCACCGGCTTGACCCGCGGGTGCGGGCTGAAGCCCTCGGGCAGCTCGACGTGCGCGTCGGCGATGCGTTCGAGCACCGAGGCGGGCACCCCGGTCGCCAGCTTCGCCGGGACCTGCTGCTCGGACTCCACCGACGGGCTCGCCACGATCGGGTGCTTCTCCAGCTCGCGGACCTCGTTGAAGACGTGCTCCAACTGGCTGGAGAAGTCGCGCAGCGCCTTCTCCGCCTCCTCGACGGAGATGTCGCCGCGGCCGATGAGCGCCTCGGTGTAACCCTTACGCACACTGCGCTTGGTGTCGATGATGTCGTACATGCCGGGCTGGGTCATCGAGGGGTCGTCGCCCTCGTTGTGCCCGCGGCGGCGGTAGCAGACCAGGTCGATGACGACGTCCTTGTTGAACGTCTGGCGGTAGTCCATCGCCAGCCGGGCGACCCAGTAGCAGGCCTCCGGGTCGTCGCCGTTCACGTGGAACACCGGCGCCTGGATCATCTTCGCCACGTCGGTCGCGTACTGGCTCGACCGCGAGTGCTCCGGGGCGGTGGTGAAGCCGACCTGGTTGTTGATGATCACGTGCACGGTGCCGCCGGTGCGGTACCCGCGCAGCAGCGCCAGGTTCAGCGTCTCGGCCACCACGCCCTGACCGGCGAACGCGGCGTCGCCGTGCAGCGCGATCGGCAGCACGGAGAAGCCGTCGCCCTTGTCGCCCTTGTCGAGCAGGTCCTGCTTCGCGCGGACGATGCCCTCGAGCACCGGGTCGACGGTCTCCAGGTGCGACGGGTTGGCGGTCAGCGACACCTTGGTCTCGCCGTCGCCGAACATCCGGAAGTACTTGCCCTCGGCGCCGAGGTGGTACTTCACGTCGCCGGAGCCGTGCGCCTGGCCCGGGTCGAGGTTGCCCTCGAACTCCTGGAAGATCTGCGAGATCGGCTTGCCGACGATGTTGGCCAGCACGTTCAGGCGGCCGCGGTGCGGCATGCCGATGACGACCTCGTCGAGTTCGAACTCGGCGGCCTTGTCGAGGACCGTGTCGAGCAGCGGGATGACCGACTCGCCGCCTTCGAGCGAGAACCGCTTCTGCCCGACGTACTTGGTCTGCAGGAACGTCTCGAACGCCTCGGCCGCGTTCAGCTTCGACAGCACGTACTTCTGCACAGCCGCGGCGGGCTTCTCGTGCGCGACCTCGACGCGATCCTGGATCCAGCGGCGCTCGGTCGGGTCGAGGATGTAGGTGTACTCGACGCCGACGGTGCGGCAGTAGGAGTCGCGCAGCACGCCGAGGACGTCGCGCAGCTTCAGCCGCTCCTTGCCCGCGAAGCCGCCGACCGGGAACTCCCGGTCGAGGTCCCACAGCGTCAGCCCATGCGAGCGGACGTCGAGGTCCTCGTGCTTGCGCTGGCGGTAGTTCAGCGGGTCCGTGTCGGCCATCAGGTGGCCGCGGGTGCGGTAGGCGTCGATCAGGCCGATGACCCTGGCGGTCTTGTCGACCGGGCCCTCGGCGAGGTCGGAGGTCCACCGGATCGGCTCGTACGGGATCCGCAGCGACGTGAAGATGTCGTCGTAGAAGCCGTCCTCACCGAGGAGCAGCTTGTGGATCCGGCCGAGGAACTCGCCGGACTCCGCGCCCTGGATGATGCGGTGGTCGTACGTGGAGGTCAGCGTGATGATCTTGCTGATCCCCATGTCGATCAGGTTCGACTCGCTGGCGCCCTGGAACGGGGCCGGGTACTCCATCGCGCCGACGCCCAGGATCGTGCCCTGGCCGACCGACAGCCGCGGCACCGAGTGGTTGGTGCCGATGCCGCCGGGGTTGGTCAGCGAGATCGTGGTGCCTGCGAAGTCGTCCGCGGTCAGCGCGCCGTTGCGGGCCTTGCGGATCAGGTCCTCGTAGGCCTGCCAGAACTGCTGGAAGGTCATGCCCTCGCAGCCCTTGATGGCGGCGACGACGAGGTTGCGCGAACCGTCCTTGCCCGGCAGGTCGATCGCCAGGCCCAGGTTCACGTGCTCCGGCGTCACGGCGAAAGGCTTGTTGTCGGCCTCGGCGTAGTGCCGGTTCATGTTCGGGTACGCCTCGAGCGCGCGAACCATCGCGTAACCGATGAGGTGGGTGAAGGAGACCTTCCCGCCGCGGGTCCGCTTGAGATGGTTGTTGATCACGATGCGGTTGTCCGCGAGAAGCTTCGCGGGCACCGCGCGCACGCTGGTCGCGGTCGGCAGCGACAGCGAGGCGTTCATGTTCTTCGCGATCGCGGCGGCGGCTCCGCGCAGCGGCTTGCGCTCCTCACCCTCGGCCGCGGGAACCTGCGGCTTCGCGGGCGCGGGGGTGGGCGCGGGCTTCTTCGGCGGCGCGCCTGCCTGCCCGTTGCCCGACGCCGGGGGCGCGGTCGTGGCGGGTGGCTGCTTGGCGGGCGGGGTGGCGGCGGGAGCGGTGGCCGTGGCGGTCGCCGTCCCGGTGTCACTCCCCGCGCTCTTCGCCGTCGCGGCGCTCTGGGTCGCTGCTCGCGGTGTGGGCTTGTAGTCGGCGAAGAAGTCGTGCCACGCGGGGTCTACGGAAGACGGGTCCGCGAGGAACTGCTCATACATCTCTTCGACGAGCCACTCGTTCGCACCGAACTGTGACGCGGGACTACTGCTGGACACGGCTGGCTCTCGCCTCTATCCATCTCGATCTCTTAGTAATGGCCATTCCCCGTCAGGCTAGTCCCCCGGTCAGGGCGTGTGTTAATCAAGTGGACCCGGGTGAGCCACCTCATGCGTAGCGTTCGGCACTGTATCGATTGAGCCCGGATGTTCTCACTGCTCGGGGGCAGAGCCGGTGAGGTTTCCGGCCTCATCTGGGCGACGTTTCAGGCAGCTGGGAGCCCTCTTCGGCGTGCTCCGGTGATCCATACCGCCAGAGGCGCGCGTAGTGGCCGCCCGCGGCCAGCAGTTCGTCGTGGGTGCCCTGTTCCACCACTCGGCCCGCGTCCATCACGACGATGGCGTCGGCCCGGGCCGCGGTGGCTAATCGGTGGGCGACGACAAACGTGGTGCGGCTGCTCGTGACCCGGTCGCTCGCGGCGATCACCGCGGCCTCGGTGGCCGGGTCGAGGGCGGCGGTCGCCTCGTCGAGCAGCAGGATGTCCGGGTCGGTGAGGTCGGCCCTCGCGAGCGCGATGAGTTGGCGCTGCCCCGCGGACAGGCCTTGGCCCCGCTCGCCGACCTGCTGGCGGAACCCGTCGGCGAGACCGGCCACCATCGGCAGCGCGCCGACCGCGCGGACGGCGGCCTCGACCTTGGCGGGCGCCGCGTCCGGGTCGCCGTAGGCGACGTTGCGCGCGATGTCGCCGCTGAACAGGTGAGCCTCCTGCGGGACCACTCCCAGCCGCTGCCGGTACCCGGCGAGGTCGTACGCGCGCAGATCGGTGCCGTCGGCGAGGACCGCACCCTCGGTCGGGTCGTAGAAGCGGGCGATGAGCTTGACGACGGTCGACTTCCCGGCACCGGTCGCGCCGACGAGGGCGACGGTCTGCCCCGGCTCGGCGCGTAGCGACACATCCTCGACGGCCGGTGTCTCCGTGCCGGGGTAGCGGAACGTCACCGCGCGCAGCTCGACCTCGCCGATGAGGTGGGTGGGGACGGGGACCGGCGCGGCGGGCGGCTCGACACTGCTCGGCGTGCGCAGCAGCTCTGAGATCCGGCGCAGGCCCACCCTGGCCTGCTGGTACCCGTCGAAGATCCCGGAGAGCTGCTGGACCGGGGCGAAGAACAGACCCAGGTACAGCAGGAACGCCAGCAGCACACCGGGTGTGAGATCGCCCGCGGCGACCCGGTGGGCCCCCGCGACCAGCACCGCGGCCTGGGCGAAGCCGGACAGCATGGCGACGAAGGGGAAGTACGTCGCGATGTAGCGCTGGGCGCGCAGCCTGCTGCGCCGGTAGGCGTCGCTGCGCTCGGCGAAGCGTTCGGCGGCCTTGCCCTCACGGGTGTGCGCCTGGGAGACCCGCAGCCCGGTGACGTTCTCCTGCATGTCCGCGTTGACCGCGCTGACCCGCTCGCGCGCCTCGGCGTACGCCGCCGACGACAGCCGCTGGAAGACGATCGTCGCGACCGCCAGCACGGGGAGGACCGCCAGCGCGACCAAGGCCAGGGAGAAGTCGGTGACGAGGAGCGCGACCATGACGGCCACGACGGTCAGCACGCTCGCGGCGGCCGTCGTGACACCGGTCTGCAGGAACGTCGACAGCGCGTCGACGTCGGTGGTCATCCTGGTCATGATCCGGCCGGCGAGTTCGCGTTCGTAGTAGTCGAGGCCGAGCCGCTGCAGGTGGGCGTAGCTGCGCACGCGCAGCAGGTAGAGCAGACGTTCGCCCACGCGCGCGGTGAGGATGGTCGTCGCCGCGGTGTTGATCCACATGAGGCCGACCAGGACGGCGGAGACACCGGTCGCCACCCACAGCGCGCCCGAGGCGCCGGTCAGGATGCCGGAGTCGATGCCGTGGCGGACCAGCGCGGGCATGGCCATGCCGGTCAGCGCGTCGGCGATCACCAGGGCGGCAACGACGGCGAGCGACCAGCGGACCGGCTTCAGCAGGCGGCGTAGCCGGAAACCCGGATCGGGCGTGGCGGGGTCCTCGCCCGCGGGCAGCTCGGGCTGTTCGAGCGCGGGCGGGAGCGCCTCGACCCTGGCGATGAGCTCGGGCGTCGGCGGGAGCGCGGCCTGCGTGTCTCCCGAACCCCCGCCCATGCGCCCGGTGACCCGGGTGGCCGGCGCGGTCGTCGGCCGGTCGGTGGGGGTGGGCCACAGCGACTCGGTGATCCCGTCGGGACCGGGATCCAGGTCTTCGCCGACACCGCGGGTCGGGTCTTCGATCACGTCGCCCGGACCGGCCAGCAGCGACCGGTACAGCTCGCAGCGCCCGGACAACTCCGCGTGGGTGCCGACGTCGACCACCCGCCCCCGGTCGAGGACGGCGATGCGGTCGGCCAGGCTCAGCGTCGAACGGCGGTGGGCGATGAGCAGCGTCGTGCGTTCGGCGGTGACCTCGCGCAGCGTGTCGTGGATGGCCGACTCGGTCGCCGCGTCCACCGCCGACGTCGCGTCGTCGAGCACCAGCACCCTCGGGTCGGAAAGCAAGGCACGGGCGAGCGCGACCCGCTGCCGCTGACCACCCGACAGCGTCAGCCCGCGCTCGCCGACCAGCGTGTCGTAGCCCTTGGGCAGCGCCTCGATGAACTCGTGCGCCTGCGCGGCCTTCGCCGCCGCCCGGATGTCGTCCTCGGTCGCGTCCGCCCGGCCGTAGGCGATGTTCGCGCGCACCGAGTCGGAGAACAGGAAAGCCTCTTCGAACACCACACCGACCGTGCCGCGCAGCGACGCCAGCCGCAGGTCGCGGACATCGATCCCGCCGACCTTGATCGACCCCGCGTGCACGTCGTAGAACCTGGGCAGCAGCAGCGACACCGTGGACTTGCCCGAGCCCGCCGTGCCGACCAGGGCGAGCGTCTCGCCGGGGGAGACCCGCAGCGACACCCCGTCGAGCACGGGATCGCTTCGGGTGTAGCCGAAGGTGACTCCGTCGAGCCGCACGTCGACCGGACCGTCCGGCACGTCGGCCGCGTCGGGTTTGTCGGTGACGTCGGGCTGGGAGTCGATCAGCTCGTACACCCGCTCCACGCCCGCCCGCGCCAGCTGCGCGTTGATCAGCAGGCCGGACAGCAACCTGGTGGGGCCGACCAGGTTCGCCACATAGGTGGTGAACGCGAGGAACGTGCCCAGCGTGACCTGCCCGTCGAGCGCCATCCAGCCGCCCAGCGCGAGCACCGCCACCTGACCCGCCGACGGCATCGCGATCAACGTCGCGGCCGGTCTGGACGTCAGCGCCGCCGCCCGCATCCGCTCGGCGAACAGGGACCGGGCCGACTTCTCCAGCCGGGAGATCTCCCTGGCCTCCTGACCGAACCCCTTGACCACGCGGACACCGGTGACTGTCTCCTCGACGTGCTGCGCGAGATCGGCGGCACGCTGCTGCGCCGACCACGTCGCCGGGAACAGCGTGAGCCTGCTGCGCATCGCCACGAACGCGACCGCGGGCGTGACCACCAGGGCGACAACCGTCAGCAGCGGTGAGAGCCACAGCATCGCGGCCAAGGCCATGAACGCGAACACGACCGTGCCGATCGAGAGCGGCACCATCATCAGCAGGCCCTGGACAAGCTGCAGGTCGGTGATCGACCGCGACACCACCTGCCCGGTGCGCATCGCGTCCTGTTTGCCGCCGTCGAGCCGCTGCACCGCCCCGAACACGGCCTGGCGCAGATCGTGCTGGACGTCCAAAGCCAGGCGCCCGCCCAGATACCGCCGCAGGAACGCGCTGCCGAAGGTCAACAACTCCATCGCGACCAGCGCGACTACAAGCCAGACGAGACGTTCCGTCGTGCCCGCGATGGCGTCGTCGACGACGAACTTGACCAACAGCGGACCACCCGCCTGGAAGCCGACACCGATCACCGACGCGACGACCGACAACACCACCAGGCGGCGGTGTCGCCAGCACGCGGCGGTCAGTCTGCGGATCCAGCCAGGGTTGTTGGGCACCCCGCCAGATTAGGCGCGGGCCGCTCAC
>NZ_JBOHGC010000130.1:0-1873 GCF_050699995.1 Actinokineospora sp.
TGCCCGTCCCCATCGAGGTCGAGCTCGATGCGGGCCGGAACGGGCCCTCCGAGCAGGGAGAACGACGTCGTCAGCGGCACGCCTCCCGTCTGCGGATGCGCGCGGAGCGCCACGGCGTCTTCGCCCACCTCGGTCACCGTCACGGTCACGGTGTGGCTCGCGGTTTCGCCTGACTGGGTCGCCGCGACGGCGGCAAGCGCAACGGACGGCGCCGTGACCGGCACCATCGCGGCGAATGAGCCTCCCTGGATGGCCGCCACCACTCCATTGACGGTGACACCGACCTCGGTACCACCAGAAGCGACCGTACCACGAACGAGCAGAACTCCCGAAGGTACGGTGGCATTGGACGTCGGCTCGGTGATCGCCACCTCCAGGCTCGAGACGGTGAAGCTGCGGCGGGCGGGAGTCGGATCCTCGTTGCCGGCCTGATCGCGGGCCTTCACCTCGAAGGCGTGTGGCCCCGCGACGAGGCCGGAGAGTGTCGCACTGGTCGCCGCCGCGAACGGCGTGAACTCGCCGGCATCGAGACGCCACGCGAACGCCAGGCCGGCCGCCGGCGTCAGGTTGTCGGTCCCGGCAAACGTGAAGGTCGCGCCGGATCCGCTGATCGGCCCGTCCGGCCCCCCGGTGATCTGCGTGTCCGGCGGCGTGTTGTCCACGAGCACGGTCCGGCTGGCGGTGGCCGAGTTCTGAGCCTCATCCGTCGCAACAGCCGTGAGCGTGTGAGTACCATCCGCGACGCCGCTGCTGGTCCAGCTGGCCGTGGCCGTGACCGCGGTGGCCAGCGGGCTTGGGTCGAGACTGGCGGTCAAGGGCTGGCTGTCCGCCTGCATGGTCAGGGCGGCCACGCTGCCGCTATCCGTGGCCTGTGCCTGGACCGTCACGGTCCCGCGCACGTGAGCATTCACGGCCGGCGCCTGGAAGGCGACCGTCGGCGGCTGTGCGTCGAGCCGCGCCTCCGCCGCGCCGATGTCGAAGCGAGGGACGCCGCCCGCGGTCCCGGCCACCGGCCGAGCGGATTCGGCGAAGTAGTCGGCTTCGAAGCGGGGGTTGAGCTGGGGCGTCAGCGGAGTGCGAGGGTCGAGGCCGCGATCCACCAGCGGGGAACCCGGCGCCGGCGTCGGGTCGTCGTCGAGCGTATTCACCAGATCGTCGGCACCGGCCAGGTCCCGGTAGACCACAGCGGCATCGTCGCAGCCGGGACTCGCCGTCACTCCGGGGCCCTCGGTGCCGGTCGGCGTGAGATTCGCGCCGTCGATACCATCCAGCACCGGTCCGGCGATCTCGCCCAGACGGTTTCCACAGACCAGATTGTTCCGCAACACGATCGTCGGCGCCGGGGGTACCGGCCCTGTCTCGCGCCTCACGCCGACTCGGCCGCCGGTGGAGCCGGCCTGGGTGCCGTTGCCGGTGATCGCGTTGCTGACGAGCAGCAGCACATGCGCCCGCGTGGCGCTCACTCCGTTCCATCCGTTGCCGTGAATCGTGTTCTGCACGATGGTGTGCGGGCCACCCTCCGCGTCGACCGTCGCGATCCCGTTCCGGCCGTTGGCGATGATCACGTTGTTGAGGATCAGCGTTCCGACATTGCCCGCGGCGATCGTGATGCCACCGTCGCACTCGGGCCCGCCGTTACCCAAGATGCGGTTGCGCTCGATCCGGATCGCGGTGTTCTGATTGCGCCCGCCCAGCAGCGCGATGCCGGCACCGCCCGCGCCGGTGATCGTCAGCCCGCGAATCGTGATGAAGCGAGACTGCTGCAACCGGATCGCGTGCCCGCTCGCGCATTGATGGACGACACCGTGGAGCACGACGCTTCCGACCGGCGCGGACGGATCCGCCTGGATCACGATCCGGCCGCTCTCTGATC
>NZ_JBOHGC010000131.1:0-3923 GCF_050699995.1 Actinokineospora sp.
GGTAGCCGCCGTGCAGCCGGATCGCACCCGGCGCGGCCGGGCTCAGCAGCGAGTTCGGCGCGGCCGGGGCACTCCGCCCGCCGAGCGCGACCGCCTGCCATGAGGTGTCCGCCCGATCCTCGTCCCACGACGGCCGCCGTGGGGCGACGAACGTGCCGCTGCCCGGGCGGGTGACCACCACGCCCTGGGCGGCGAGCTTGGCGAACGCGCGGGTGACCGTCACCGGACTCACACCGTGCCTGCGCACGAGGTCACGGCTGCTCGGCAGGCGGTCCCCCGGTGCCAGGCAGGCGATCTCCGCCTGAAGTGTCGTCGCCAGCGCCTCGATACTGCTACTCTCGGACATGACAGACAAGAGTAGCGCTTTCGCGCTCATCGAAGAACCGCTCCTCGACCTCGCGGCACTGCGCGCGGACACCCCGGGCTGCGAATCGGTCATCCACTTCAACAACGCGGGCTGCGGTCTCCTGGCCAGGCCGGTGCTGCGAGTGATGCTCGACCACCTGACCCTCGAGGCGACCATCGGCGGCTACGAGGCGGCCGAACACCGGGCCGCGCAGGTCCGGGACTTCTACGCCTCGATCGCCGAGCTGATCAAGTGCGCGCCGGACAACATCGCGTTCGCCGCCAGCGCCACCCACGCCTACACCAAGGCGCTCTCCGCGATCCCGTTCGAACGCGGCGACGTCATCCTGACCACGCGCAACGACTTCATCTCCAACCAGATCGCGTTCCTGGCGCTGCGCAAGCGATTCGGCGTCGACGTCGTGCACGCGCCGGACCACGCCGACGGCGGCGGTGTGGACGTCGAGGCCATGGTCGACCTGATGCGCGCGCACCATCCCCGGCTGGTGGCCGTGACCCACGTGCCCACCAACTCCGGTTTGGTGCAGCCGGTGGCCGAGATCGGCCGGCACTGCCGCGAACTCGGGCTGCTGTACCTGGTCGACGCCTGCCAGACGGTCGGTCAGTACGAGATCGACGTCGCCGAGATCGGCTGCGACCTGCTCACCGCGACCTGCCGCAAATTCCTGCGCGGCCCGCGTGGCTCCGGGTTCCTCTACGTGTCCGACCGCGTGCTGCGCGAGGGATACGAGCCCCTGTTCATCGACATGCACGGCTCGCGCTGGGTCGCGACCGACCGCTACCGCCCGGTCGAGTCCGCGGCCCGGTTCGAGGAATGGGAGTTCCCCTACGCGACCGTCCTCGGCAGCGCCGCCGCGGTCCGCTACGCGTTGGACGTCGGCCTGGCGCCCGTGGCTCGGCGCACCCCGGCTCTCGCGGCCCGGCTGCGGGACACGCTCGCGGAACTCCCCGGCGTCCGGGTGCTCGACGGCGGCCCGAACCCCGCCGCCCTGGTCACTTTCACCGTGACGGGCTGGGAGCGGGACGAGTTCAAGGCCGCCCTCGGAGCGCGGCGGATCAACTCGGCCCTGAGCGTGCGCGAGTTCGCCCAGTTCGACTTCGGCGACAAGGACGTCGACTGGTGCCTGCGGCTGTCGCCGCACTACTACAACACGGTCGACGAGGTGGACGAGGTCGCAGGCGCGGTGGCGGAACTTCTCGGCGGGCGGCGGTGACTGCCACGGTTGTGGCCGAAGCGCCGAGCCTGTGGCGCAACGGCGACTTCCTCCGGTTCTGGGCAGGTGAGACGGTGTCGCTGGTGGGCACCCAGGTCACGAACCTCGCGCTGCCGCTCACCGCGATCTACGCGTTCGACGCCAGTGACGAGCAGGTCGGCTACCTGAGGTTCCTGCAGCTCGCGCCGTACCTCGGGCTGGCGCTGGTGTTCGGCGTGTGGATGGACCGGGTGCGCAGGCGGCCCGTCATGCTGGCCGCCAACGTCGTGCGGCTGGTGCTGCTGGCGCTGATCCCCGCGCTGTACGCGGCGGATCTGCTCACCCTGGGGCTGCTGCTGACCATCGCCTGCGCGGTCGGCGTCGCCTCGGTGATGTTCGACGTGAGCTGGATGTCGTACGTCCCGGTCCTGGTCCGCGATCCGCGGCTGTATGTGGAGGCGGGAGCGAAGATGGGCATCAGCTCATCGTCGGCGGAGGTGGCGGGTCCCGGGCTGGCCGGGCTGCTGGTCAGCGCGCTCAGCGCGCCGATCGCGTTGGTGGTCAACGCTTTCGGCTACCTGGTCTCGGTGCTCTCGCTGCTGCTCATCCGGACCCCGGAGCCCCGCCCCGCGCCCGCGGCGAAACGTCGGCTGAGCACCGAACTGCGCGACGGGCTGCGCTGGGTGCTGGGCGACCCGGTCCTGCGGTGGCTGGCGATCATCGGGGTCTGCTGCAACTTCTCGATGGTCGGTGTGTGGACGATGTTCCTGCTCTACGGCGCCCGAGACCTGCGACTGGACTCCGCGACGATCGGGTCGGTGCTCGCCACGGCCGCGGTGGGCGGGCTGATCGGCGCGGTCATCTCGCGGCGGGTGATCCGACGGTTCCCGATCGGGCGGGTCTACCTGGTCGCGCAGTCGGCGCTGCTGCTCGGCCCGACGCTGATCGTGGTGGCGGCGGGTCCGGCGATGGTGGCGATGTTCGTGCTTTCGTTCTTCACCACGTACCTGGGTCTCGGGGTCGCCGGGGTGATCATCGTCAGCCTCCGCCAGACGGCGACCCCGCAGTCGATGATGGGCCGGATGACGGCGGTCTTCCGCACCCTGCTCTTCGGCGGCGGCGCACTCGGCGGTCTGGCGGCCGGTCAGCTCGCCGGTGCTCTCGGCTCGCACTGCGGCCTGGCGGTCTTGGCCGTCGCGTCCGGGCTGGTGGTGTTCGCGCTGTTCATCTCGCCGGTGAGCAGACTGCGGGAACTCCCGACCGCCTACGTGCGGAGTTTGTAGGGCACCACGTCGGCCAGGAAGTCGTCCGCGAGCTTGTCTGCGACCAGCGCCGGGTCCAGCGGACTGCCCAGGCGCTCGGCGAGCGCCCGGATCTCGGCTGATCGCTTCTCAAGGACCTTGGTCAGGGCGCGCTTGCCGCGCAGCCACAACACGGGCGCGATGACCGGCCTGAGGAGACCCTTGCCCCGCAGGTCCGCCTCGACCTCGACGGTCCAGCCGGGCCGGACCCAAGCCTTGACGTCACCGACCACCCGGTCGTGGCCGATCGAACCGACCAGTTGCGGGGAGTCCTGGTGCAGTTCGTCGAGGTCGAGGCCGACGGTGCCCCGAACGGCACCACCGAGGCCGTCGAGTGTCCCGTCGAACGCCGCGGCGATCTTCGAGCCGCGCTTGGCCACGGTGGTGTCGATCGGGACGTCGCCCGCCTGCTCGACCCGGACCCGCACCTCGGTCGGGCTGTCGGCGACCACCTCGGCGACGTGGTGCCCTGGCCGCTCTCCCGCGGTGACGACCTCGTAGCGCGCGCCCGCCTTGGCATGCTCGCCTGCCACCAGCGCCAGCCCCTCCCGCCGACGACCGTCGACGAGCACGACACCGTCGTCGTCGAACACCAACCCCTGCCACCGCTTCAGCAGCAGCGGCACGACCTCCGCGATGGAGTCGTCCACCCCGACAAGCCTGACGGCGCTTTTGATCCGCATTGGCGCAGCGTAAAGGCGTTGGCGGCCCCGCGCTCGGGATCAGCCGCCTTGGGCGCGTAAAGCAGGAGGGACTTGTCCCGATCGCGCACCTGACCGGAGACTTCGGACCTGTCCTGGCTCCGTTCCGAAGGTCGAAGAGGTGACGATGGAACTCACGATGGTTGAGTTGACGGGGTTGGTGGCTGAGCTTCGCGGCGACGGATACACGTCGATTGCGGTAGCGGAAAGGCTTGTTGCCGACCACCCGTATCTGTCTGACGTTTCGCAGTTATGCGGCGGCTGAACTGCTGGTCACGGGCATGGCGGGATATTGATCGAGTGTGGCCTGGCCTGCGGTGACGGCGGTAATTCGGGTTCGCCGGAAGGCGATGAGCATGTCG
>NZ_JBOHGC010000132.1:0-1441 GCF_050699995.1 Actinokineospora sp.
CCGGGTCGCCGTAGGTGCGCCCGGTCACGGCGTCGGGAGCATCCCCGGTGGTGTCCATGAAGGTGCCGCCCGCGCAAGCGGTCATGGCTGGGTCGGCGGTCACTAGGGTGAACATCATCGCCGCCACCACGTCGATATTCACCGTTACCATCGCCGTGGTGCCTGCGGTCACGCTGTCGGGCGTGGTGTCGTTGGCCACGTCGTCGGCGTCCACCGTCGGCGTGTAGGTGCCCACGGCCGCCGTGATGGTGCCCATCATGGTGGCGCAACTGAGCGTGTCGGGGGCCGTCTGGCCGCACATGATGTCCGCCGGGAAGGCCAAATCCCCGTTCATGGTGCCGCCGGTAGTGGTCGCCAGCGTGAAGCCCGTGGTTCCGCCTAGGCCGCCCGTGGCCGTGAAAGTGGCCGGCGTGGCCGGGGCTTCCCCGTACGGCTGGCCTTGCACCGCCGTCGGCAGCGGGTCGCCCAGGTCGGACACCACGCTGACCTCATTATTGATGTTGATATTGTGCGCGGCCTGGGTCCCGTCCGTATGGCCCTGGTCGTCGGCGGTTTGCGTAAAGTCCGGAGTGGTATCGTTGCCCGCATCCTGCACGGCCGCTCCAAAGACAAACGTCCCCACCCCGCTGAACCCGGCGCCGCCACTGTTGCACCGCAGCCGGTCGTCCATCACCAGTTCGGTTTCCTCTGTGCAGCTCAACTCCAGCGGCGCGCCGATGACTGGCCAACTGTAGCCGTTGGTCGGGTCGGGAATACCGCCCGACGCTCGGAAGAGCAGGTCGCACTGCGGGTCACCGTACGTGCGGCCAAAGACGCCGTCCGGCACGCTGCCGCCAAAGGTCGAGTCGTCGAACGTTCCACCCGTGCAGCCGGCGAAGCTGGCTGGGTCGGTGGTGATCAGGTTCAAGACCAGATCGGGCGCGATGTTGATGAGGTGGCCCATATGCATCTGGTCGTCGGTGTCCTGGGTGATGCCCGGGAGCGCCGCGTTCCCCGTGTCGGTGACGTCTACGCCCAATGTAGCGGCTCCACCCGTCACGGCAGCGCCGCCGCTGTTGCAGCGGAAGAACTCGCCGTTCATGCCTTCCTGCGTGCAGGCGATAGGTGCGGGCGCGGGCGAGTTGGTGTTCCAGGTGTAGGGCGCGCGCGCGCCGCTGGCGGTGAACAGCAGGTCGCATTGCGGGTCGCCGTAGGTGCGGCCGGTGGCCGCATCGGGAGCGTTGCCGCCGGCGGTGCTGTCGTCGAACGTGCCGCCGCTGCAGGCCATGGTAGTGCCGGCGTCGGCGGTGATGAGCGTGAAGGTGAGCGGCGCCAGCACGTCCAGGTCAACCGTCACCATGCCCGAGCCGCTGGGCGTGGTGTCGTTGGGCATGTCGTCGGCTTGCATCGTCGGCGTATAAAGCCCGACCGCGGCCGTAATGGTGCTGGCGTTGGTGGCGCA
>NZ_JBOHGC010000133.1:0-19935 GCF_050699995.1 Actinokineospora sp.
GTCTCCCAACGCGCGACGGCCGGCGCGGACCTGTTCGTCGAACCGGGCGGTGTCGAGACACCCGGGCCGCAGCCGCAGCGCGTAGCCGGGTCTGACGGTGACCAGGAGGCCGCCGAGTCCGATGCCCACCAGCGCCTGCCGGATGCGGGTGAGGTGGCTGGTCATCGTGCGCACGGCGGTCGGCGGCGGCGTCGGACCCCACAGCGCGTCGATCAGGTGTGACCGGGACAGCGCTTCGGGTGCGCGCAGCGCCAGCAACGCCAGCAGGGCGCGTGGCCTGGGGCCCGGGAGCCGCAGGGCGCCGCCGGGCCCGCTGACTTCCAGCGGGCCCAGCAGTCGGACTTCGGCTAGATCGACATGGTCCACGGCATGATCCTCCGTAGAGGAGAGGACCAGGCCGCGATCTAGATACCGGTTTGGGCAGGGCAATCAGGCGATGCAGAAAGGCGCGGTGCCGTAGCCATCGATCTGGTCGATACCGCCGTTGCCCGAGATCAGGTTGTCCGAGTCGTTTCCGCACAGGATGTCGTCGCCCGACCCGCCCGCGATGTTCTGGACGTTGACGAGGAGGTCCGACTCGCCGGGCTGGCCACCCTTGCCGGGAACAAGACTCCCGGTCTGTGCGTCGACGTGACCGAGAATCACGGTCACACCGCTGGTCCGTTCGCTGTAGTCGACGGTGTCTCGCATGGCGGGTGACCCGCCGCTGAGGTCGTCGTCGCCCGGCCCGCCGTTGAACAGGCCGCCACCGGTCGGGTCGTGGATGACGTCGTCGCCGTAGCCGCCGTAGGACTTGTCCCCGGCGTAGCCGCCGTAGAGGCGGTCATTACCGCCGCCCCCGTACAGGGTGTCGTTACAGCGGTACGTGAGCGTGCCGCAGGTCGAGACGCTGTAGGTGAAGTCGCCGTAGAGCGCGTCGTTGTCCGAGCCTGCTTGGATGAGGTCGTTGCCCTCGCCGCCGATGAGCGTGTCGTCACCGGCCTCGCCGTTGAGCATGTCGTTGCCGTCGCCGCCCTCGATCGTGTCGCCCGCCCACCCTCCGGTGACGGTGTCGTTGCCCGTGCCGCCTCCCACGGTGGCTCGCAGGGCTCCGACGTAGGTGAACGAGTCGTCAAGGTCGGCCAGCGATATCCACAGGGAGGCGATTTCCTTCACCGGACAGACCACCTCGGTCGGCTTCATTCCCTTGCACCCCGCGCCCGGCTCCATCGGCGCCGCGTCGGTGATCACCAGAAGATCGCCGACGTGTGAGATCGAGACCTTGTTGACCTGCCCCTTCGCCGCCTGCACGATCAGCATCCCCTTCGCCACCTGCACGGATGCCGTCGTGGCCTGTGCGGTGCCTGCTGCCGCGAAGGCCTGAGCGACGACGAACGCCGCCAGTGCGCCGACCCGCAGCGACTTCCTCGATGCCAACACCAGTTCCTCCCCTGAAGTTCCACGGCCAGGACTGGCCGCCTCCCGTGCGGAGTGTCGGGGCGGTGGGCTGTGATTCGGCTGTGGAACGGCTGCGGACGGCGTTTGCGACCCACAGCAGGACGACAGCCGGTGCGGACTCCACTGGTCGGCGGCAAGAGCCCAACAAGTCGAGGAGCACTATGCGCAAGACAGTGAGAATCGCGGCCGCTTTGGCCTTCGCGGCCGTGGCCGCCCTGTTCGTCGCCCCGACCGCGACGGCGAGCCCCGCCACGACGCAGAGCCTGGAGACGACGTTCTTCTCCGGCACGGTCGCGGCCGGAGCGAGCCAGACCTGGAAGTGGAACAACGCCAACCCGCTGAGCGTGTCGTATGTGGTGGGCTTGTCGCCCAAGGGCGCGAGCACGACCCAGCGTTGCGAGTTCGAGGTGACGCGGACCTGGTACCAGCAGAACTTCGGTGGTGAGCGGGAGTTCTGGTACACGATCAAGAACGTCGGCGCCATCGCCTGCGGCACGGACGTGATGCTCTACTCCATGGCCAACTCGATCGGGGCGTGGTCGACCGGCGGGGTGAACGCGGGCCAGTCGGTGACCAAGCACTGGAACAACGCCAACCCGCTCAACGCCGCCTATGTGGTCGGCATGTCCCCGGAGGGGGCGACCAGCACCTCGCCGTGCAAGTTCGAGGTCACCCGCACGTGGTACCAGCAGCAGCCCGGCGGCGAGCGCGAGTTCTGGTTCACCCTCAAGAACATCGGGACCATCGCCTGCTCCGCCGACATCCTGATGGCGACCAAGACCACCACGACTGTGTCGGGGACGGGCACCATGGGCGCCGGCACCACCGGGCTGTGGTGGTGGAACAACGCGAACCCGTTGTCCGCCGCCTACATCGTCGGGTACTCCCCGCAGGGGGCGACCGGCAGCGCGTGCCAGTTCGAGCTGTTCCGGTCCTGGTACTCGCAGGTGATCAACTCCAATGGTGCGGCCGAGCGGGAGTTCCGCTACACCGCGGGCAACGTCGGATCCATCGCGTGTTCGGCGAACAGGCTGCTGGCCACCGCGTAGGCGGACGCTGAGGGGCCGGCGGTGGCCGGTCCCTCAGCGTGTCGTGGCGACCTGGGCGGCGCGCCGGTGATGGTGATGGAGACTTGAACGGACGGCTGCGCGGATCGAGCAATCTAGGGGAAAGCAGTACATGGTGTTCGTCAGACTTGATCCGGCTTGGTGACGTGCCATGGCGAACGAACTTGAATCACGGGCCCGGCGGCTGGTCTCGCTTTGGTGGGCGGCCACCATTCCCGCGTGGGCGGTGGCTGTCGCCTGGCTGATGGGTTGGGTCGGTCGGACCTCGCTCGCGGGGCCTGAGCGCGGCCGCCAGTGTGACGGCACGCTTTTTCGGCTTGGGGGTGTGGGCTGTGACGGCTGAGCTGCGCCAGGAACTCCACGCATACGAGACGCGGGATGTTCGGTTGCCGCATCCGCCCGGCAAAGGCTGACGGTGTTACCGGTCCGCGGCTTTCGCCAGTCGGGCGGCTTGGACGTCAGGCGCCGCTGGGCTTAGTTGGAGCCAGCTGGGGAGGCCACGCACGATCCAGCGGGTGCCGGTGAGGCTCAGGGCGCCGGTCTTGGCGGCGGCCGTGAGGTCAATCTCGCCCGCCCACACGCGGTACAGGGTGGCCAGGTCGGACGCCAGGACGACATCCACGTCGAAGCCCGGGTCGGTGTGGCAGACCGAGGCGTCGCCGGGTTCCAGGACCAGCCAGAACACGCGGGAGCGGTCGGCGACTTCGATTTGGATCACGGCTCGTTTGGTGAGTTCGCTGGTGTCCACTCGGCCGTGGAGCCACCACATCAGGACCTCCGGGTCCAGCTCCTCCGGTTTGGGGTCGCCGAAGGCGTGGCGGGCACCCCAGTCGGCCAGGACGAAGACCAGGGGGCGAAGGTCCTCGCCTGCCTGCGTCAGCGCGTAGGCGCTGCCCGAGTGGGCGACGACCCCCGCGTTCTCCAGCTGGCGCAGCCGCCTCGACAGCACGCCGCGGCGCATGACCGGGACGCCACGTTTGTCTCCGAGGCGTACGACGCCATGCGGGAGCGGGGGGTATCTGGCGTTGTCCGTGCCCGAGGAGCTGGGTGGGTTGGGCGCCACGATGCGGCAGGTGCTCTACGCCCAGGCCGAGTTGGCCCGGCACGACGGGGCGACCGGCCTGGCCAGTGCCATGCACCAGTACCTGACGCTCATGCAGGGATTCCGCCGCCGCAAAGGGGCGCCGGACGCGGAGGGGGTGCTGCGCCGCGTGGCGGCAGAGGGGATCGTCATCGCGACCAGCGGCGGCTCCGATTGGCTGTGGCCGACGACGACCGCGGTGGCCGTGGACGGCGGGTTCCGGGTGAGCGGCCGCAAGACGTTCTGCAGCCAGTCGCCCGCGGCGACGGTGGTGGCGACGTCCGCGGTGCTCGGTGACGAGGTGCTGCACTTCAGTGCGCCGACGACGTTGGGCCGCAAGTTGGCCGTGTTGGGGCGGGAGCTGCCGGTCGTGTTCGACCAGCGGATGGGTGCGCCGTTGGTGTTGCGCCACAAGGATGTCTCGGCCGCTTTGCGCGACACCGGGACGTTCGGCACCCAGTTCTACGGCATGGGGCCGATGGCCGCCTCGATGATCGCGCACGACGGGGCCGAGCACACCCGGCAGCGGCGGATCCACAACCGGTTCTTCAGCCCGGGGGTGAGCCGTCGCTACGCGGAGCGGATCGTTCCCATCGCCGTGCGCACGTTCGGATCTCTCAAGGGGGACCGGGCCGAACTCGTCGAGGACGCCATCGCCCGGTATCCGATGCAGGTGTTCCTCGACCTGTTGGGGATTCCCGACGAGGTCGGCGACCAGGGGCTGGCGTGGGTGCGGACCATCGTGAGCTGGCTCGGTTCGCCGATGGAGGAAGCGCTTGCGGCGCCAGGGATGCAGGCTTACCAGGAGCTCAGCGACTACACGCGGACCCTGGTCGAGGCCGAACTCACCGATCCGAAGGACAACCTGCTCGGCGAGATCATCCGGGCCCACCTCGACGAGGACCAGTTCTCGCTGGAGGCGTGTGTCGTCGCGGTGGTGGGGCTGATCCTGGGCGGGTTCGAGACGACCATCCAGATGGTGACGGCGACCATCAGCTCGCTCCTGCTCAACCCCGACGCGCTCGAGCAGGTGCGCGCGGACCGGTCGCTGATCGAGCCCGCCATCGATGAGGCGTTCCGCTGGGCGAACCCGTCGGCGGGGCTGTATCGGTTGGTGCTCAAGGAAGTCGAGATCGCCGGGACGCCGATCGCCGCCGGGAGCATGGCGTATTTCTGTATCGCCGCCGCGCATTACGATGAGGAGGCGTTTCCCGATCCTGCGCGTTGCTCGACGGGTGTCCCGGGTTGCGGCTTGATCCTGGCCAGGCGCTGACATTCCGTTACGGCGCAAGGGGTTTCGTGCAGCACGGCACGGACGCTGTGCCGGTGGTGTGGTCACCCCGAGCCTGAGGTCACCGCTTCACGACGGGAACCGGGATCCGCAGCTGTCGCCATTGCAGACCCAGCCAGGAAGCCCCGGCGGGGGCCGAGCGGCGCAGGGCGACGGTCCGCGCGGCCTGGGGAGGAACGGTGACGGATCAGCCCTTGGCCGGTCCGGCCAGCACGAGCTGGGCGAGGAGGTCACGGCCCTTTTCGGCGGTGCGGGGCAGGCTGAGCACGTCGTAGCGGCGGGCCACGAGCTGGCTGTGCGAGACGAAGTCGCGCTTGCCCTTCGCCGGGCGGTACTTGAGGGCGGCCGACGCCATGCCGAAGCCGAGGCCGGTGACCAGGCCGATCAGGATCGGCGGCCCGGCGCCACCCTCGGTGACCAGGCTGAGCAGCAGTCCGACCATCAGGCCGAGCCACGCGCCGGACGCGGCGCCCGCGCCGAGGACACGCCCCCACGTGAGCTTGCCGTCCACCCGCTCGACGAGCATCGGGTCGATGCCGACGATGGTCAGCGTCTCGACCGGGAAGTCTTTGCGCGCCAGGTGGTCGACGGCGCGCTGGGCCTCGTCGTAGGAGTCGTAGGAGCCGATCGGCCAGCCTTCGGGCACCGTCGGAGTGGACACCTTGTCGCTGGGAGCGAACGCAGTCATTTTCTCACCTCTCGCATCCCCGACGGTACACCGTCGGTCACAACACGAACGGCCCCTCGACCCGGTGAAGGGTCGAGGGGCCGGGCGGTCCGTGGGTACTGCTTAGACGATGCGCACGCCGACGGCCTGCGGGCCCTTGGGGCCCTGGGTGATCTCGAACTCGACGCGCTGGTTCTCGTCCAGGCTGCGGAAGCCGTTGGAGTCGATCTCCGAGTAGTGCACGAACACGTCGGGGCCGCCCTCATGGGCGATGAAGCCGAAACCCTTTTCGGCGTTGAACCACTTCACGGTTCCCTGAGTCATTGAATTCTCCTACTTGTGGTGCTGGATCGGGTTCCGCGAACCGCGGTACCCGGGTCGGGTCAGACGACGACATCTCCAGCTTGTCCAACAAGAGAGAGAGCGCCCGCAACCATCGTTTCCGCGAGCTTTGACACACGAACACAAAATTGACGACCTTCAGGCACAACCACCGGCGCCGCCGGTTTGTTCCCGACAGTGGCACAGGTCACTGCCCGGCCGGGATGAGCCGGTCGTGCGGGTACTCGGCGGCGCGGCCCTGGAAGGCCAGGACGCTCGGGTCGCGGATGACGCCGTCGCGGATCTCGATGGCCCGGCCGATGGTGGAATCGGCCTCCCAGGCCGCCGGGCCCGACAGCACGGTCCGCAGGTGGGGGAGCAGCGCCTCGCTGATCTCCCAGGTGGCGGCGTCCCACAGGTGTGACGGGCTGTGGTCGAGGTCCTCCTCCATCAGGAACATCAGTGGCGCCTCGGTGTCCTGCAGCACGCAGTTGACGACGAGGTCGTGCTCGGCGAGGAAGTCGGCAGGCGGCTTGCGGCCGCTGTCGGTCATCGCGTGGCTGCCGCGCGGGTCAGTGTCGTCGCTCTCGAGGTGGACGATGCTCGCCGAGTGGGTCGGCGAGCTGAGCGCGGTGACCGCGCCGCGGGCGGTGGCACCGAAGCCGATGACGACCGCGCGCAGCCTGCGGCCGTAGTCGCCGGTGCTGCCGGTGAGCTGCAGCGCGTGCATGACCGAGCACTAGCCCGCGAGTTCGTTCTTGTGGAACACGTGCAGGTTGAACCGGCCGTCGCGGTCCAGTGGTTCATCGCCTCGAACGCGATCAGGGTCAGCTTGCTGTCGATCGCCGACTGGGTGACCGCCGCGTCCTGCACGCAGTGCGGCCAGCCCTACAGCACCTGCCCTTCGCGCAGGGTGTCGACATCCTGAGTAGAGCCATAGAGCGGGACTTCCGTTCAGAATGGGGAAATATCGGTGAGAATGTGCGCGGCGTCGGCGACACAGTCCGCCGCGGCCACCAGGTCCAGCGCCGTGTTCGCGAGATCGGCGGCGGCGTGCGCGGGCACGCCGAGCAAGGTGAACCGGCCGAGACGCGGTCCGATGAGGACGATCGTGTGCGCGTTCATCGCGCGAAAACCCCGCAGCCGCACGGTGTTCTCGCCCACGAGCAGTTCGTCGGGCGCGGTGTCCCCTGAGCCGCGGCGGTAGCCGATCCGGTCGACCGGGCCGAACCGTTCGGTGAGAGTGGCGATCAGCGCGGAGAACTCCTCGACGGGTTCGCGGGACCGGGGCCACCAGCCGCCGTCGAAGAATCCCGTTGCGGCGTTGAGGGGTTTGAGCGTGATTCGGGCGTCGGTGCGCTCAGTGAACGCACGCCTTCCACTCCGCGATGCTGCCCTCTACCGCTCCATCACCGTCCGCGAGAAGGGTGTCGCCGTGGTCACCGACCGTGCACGTCGTCGCCGTAGCGCGGGACGACGGAGAACACCTCGAGGTCGCGGGGCGTGCCCTTCGCGCGGAAGCGGCGCCTGCGTCGGATGGTGTAGCGGTCGGTGTCGACGGTGGCCAGCGCCGGTCCGGACACCAGGACCTCGCCCGCGCCCGCCGCGGCGGCGACCCGGGCGGCCACGTTGACGTCGACGCCGAGGTAGTCGGTGCCGACGCGGCGCGGCCTGCCGGAGTGCAGCCCGGTGCGCAGCTGCGGGCGGTAGCCCTCGATGGTGATGGCGCTGATCGCGGTGCACGCCTCGTAGGCGGCGTCGATGGCGGGGCCCGCGTCGCGGAAGACGGCCATCACCCCGTCGCCGAGGGACTTCACGACCGTGCCGCCGTGCCGGGTGATGACCTTGTCGCTGGCGTCGCCGACCTCGCCGAGCAGCCGCAGCACCTGGTCGTCGCCCGCCTCGAGTGCCCAGCTGGAGAAGTCGACCAGGTCGGTGAACAGGATGGTGACCTCGGCGCCGTCGGCGGCCATGCCACCGGAGCCGCTGAGCGCCTGCCACACCTGCACCGCGGTCAGCCCCAGCTCCCGCACGGCGCTGGGCTGGTCGGTCCCGGCCTGGGCGATGAGCCGGGCGATGCGGTCCGAGGGCCGGTCGCCGATCGCGGGAGCCATCTGGCCGGGCGCGAGCCTGCGGACCGTGCGCACCGTCTTCAGGACGCCTTCGTGCCGGTCCGACGCGCGCAGAACGCGCCGCAGCCGGGTCCAGGCGCGTTCGTCGGGTGCGTCGCTCACACCGAAACCCTACGGGCTCACGGACGTCGCGCGGTGTGATCCTTATCGGGCCGTGCCGGGCGGTGTGGCGGATACTCGGGCCATGGCTGACGACGACAACCGGGACTTCGCCATCTACCAGGCCCTCAAGGCGGTCGACGAGGTCGCCGCGGCGCTGCAGACCTACCTGGTCGAGGGGCAGGGCGCCGAGTTGGACCGCGAGGCCGTGCCCAGCACCTCCACCAACTCCCTCACCCTCCTGCGCCAGGCCCGCGAGCGCCTTGGGGAGGGTCTGCGGGCGATAGGCGCCGACCGGATCTCCGACTCGGACGGAATTTCGCTGCGAAATATCCGCCCAGAGCGGCCTGCGGACTGAACCTGTCCGCAACGGTCGATAGCTTGGGTTTGTCAACGAGCGCGACCGAAAGAGGACAGACCATGGACTGCAAGCTCGAACTGGTGGCGGTGCCCGTGTCCGATGTGGACCGGGCCAAGGCGTTCTACACCGAGCAGGTCGGCTTCGTCGCCGACCACGACCACCGGGTCAGCGACGACATCCGGTTCGTCCAGCTCACCCCGCGCGGATCGGCGTGCTCGATCGCCATCGGAACGGGCGTCTCCCAGGCCGCGCCGGGGTCGGTGGAGGGCCTGCAGGTCGTGGTCGACGACATCGAGGCGGCGCGGGCCGACCTGGTCGCGAACGGCGTCGAGGCGAGCGAGGTCCAGGACTTCCCGTGGGGCCGGTTCGTGTTCTTCAGCGACCCCGACGGCAACGGCTGGGCGGTCCAGCAGATGCTCAAGCCGCAGGTGTAACACCCGTCGTCGCCCGATCGAGTGACAAGGAAGGGGGCGACGAAGGGACGGGCGATGAGCCCATGTCAAGACGAGCCCATTCAGTGTCACTGGCAGTTGTCGCGGTAGCCGGACTGACCGCCACGTTCGCCGTGGCGCCCGCCGCGGCCGTGGTCGGCCCACTCGGCCAGGCGAGCGGGCCGAGCCTGTTCGCGCCGGGCTGCCACGGGGCGCCGCAGAACGGCACCCTGTTCGTAGGTTCCGAAGTCGAGCCCTGGGTGGGTGTAAATCCGACCAACCCGGGCAGGCTGATCGGCGTGTACCAGCAGGACCGCTTCTCCAGCGGCGGCGCGAGCGGACTGGGCACCAGTGTGTCCCACGACGGCGGCCTTTCCTGGTTCCAGCTCCCGGTGGCCGCGCTGCCGAAGTTCTCCCGCTGCGCGGGCGCCGCGCCCGGAGGGGTCGGCGACTACGAACGCGCGACGGACCCGTGGGTCACGTTCGGGCCCGACGGGCACGCGTACCAGATGAGCCTGTCGTTCAACGACACCCGCGACCTGGCCAACGCGATGCTCGTGAGCGAGTCCCTCGACGGCGGACTGACCTGGGGCCCGCCCCAGGAGCTGATCCGCGACACCAACCCGCACGTGTTCAACGACAAGAACTCGATGACCGCCGACCCGCACAACCCCGGCCTGGTGTACGGGGTCTGGGACCGGCTGGTCTTCCCGAACGAGCGGGCGGGCGGCGTCTCCTTCCTGACCGCGGCGGCCTTCGTCGGCCCGACCTACTTCACCCGCACGACGAACGGCGGGGCCGGCTGGGAGCCCGCGCGCAACATCTTCGACCCAGGCCAGAACGACCAGACCATCGGCAACCAGATCTCGGTCACCGGTGTCGGCGACCTGGTCAACGTCATGACCGTGTTCCGCAACGACAACCAGCTCGGCCGCAAGGGCGGCACGATCTCGGTGCTGCGCTCCACCGACAAGGGCACGGCCTGGAGCGGGGAGGTCGTCGTCGGCCGGCTCGGCACGGTCGGGGTCAGCGATCCCCGCGACGGCGCGCCGGTCCGCACCGGCGACATCATCCCGTCCATCGCGACCGACGAGCGGCCCGGCCGCGACGAGGTCTACGTGGTGTGGCAGGACGCCCGGTGGTCCGGCTTCCAGCGCGACCAGATCGCGTTCTCGAAGTCGACCGACGGCGGACGGACCTGGACGCCGGCCGTGCGGATCAACTCGGTCGCGTCCACCCAGGCGTTCACCCCGGCGATCGAGGTCGACGCCCAGGGCAACGTCGCGGTCCTGCACTACGACTTCCGCAACGACACGGCCGCGGACACCCCACTCACCACCGACGTGTGGATCCTGAGGTCGAGCGACGGCGGGGCCACCTGGAGCGAGGAGCGTGTCTCCCCGTTCTCGTTCGACATGCGCCAAGCGCCCAACGCGCGGGGCTTCTTCGTCGGCGACTACATCGGTCTCGGGGCGACCGGCACGACGTTCAAGCCGTTCTGGACCATGTCCACCCCGGCGACGGACACGTTCGGCACCACGGTCGCGGCGCCGTTCCCGCCCGCGACGATCACCCCCGAAGCGTCGCCCGCCGGATTGAGCGGCACGGCCTTCCCCGCCCACCGCGGCAAGCCGACGCCGCGCTGAGTTCCCGCGATCCCGAAAGGGATTGGAGGTGTGGCATCTCCTTAGTGGAGCCCGCCCGCGCGAGGGCTTTCTGAGTGCGGGCGGGCACCGACACGCCGGCTACCCCCTGCCGATAGCCGGCGTCGCACCCGCGAAACGGGCACGGGTCGACTGTAGGGCGAATCGCGTGACTTTCGCGGTCCGCTACCGGACGATGTCGTGAACAGGACACGATTCGTGGGCACCCGTCCACGCCCGCCATCTCCTACGGTGTGCCCATGGCGTATCTGCTCGAACCGGTCGGGCTCAGCGAATCCGACAACGCGGTGTACCTGGCGCTGGTCGGGGCCCCGAAGGCTTCCCTGGCCGAGCTGGCCGACCGGGTGCACCTGCCCGTGGGCTCGGTTCGGCGGGCGATGACGCGGCTGGTCGGGGCGGGACTGGTGACCAAGATGCTGACCCGGCCGACCCGGTACCTGCCCGCCCCTCCCGACACCGCTGTGGAGGCGCTGGTCGCGCGACGCAGGCGTGAACTGCAGGACCTGCGGATCGCGGCGGGCGAGTTGGCGCTGCGGCTGGAGCGGCCCGCGTCGTCGGGGCCCGCCGGTCTCGTCGAACTCCTCGAAGGCGACGAGGTCATCCAGCACCACCTGGAGCAGACCCAGGCCCAGGCGCGGGCGGAGGTGCTGATCATCGACACGCCGCCCTACCTGCAGGGGGCGCCCGTGCGCAACGAGGGGGAGCTGGCGAACCTGGCGCGCGGGGTCGCCTACCGCTGCATCTACGACCGGCCCGCATTGGAGGAGCCGGGCCACTTCGACGACCTGGTCGAGTGCGTCCGGGCGGGTGAGCAGGCGCGGACACTCATCTCGGTGTCGATGAAGATGCAGATCGTCGACCGGGAGATCGCCATCATCCCGGTCTCGTTCACCCAGACCGAGACCCGCACCCGGCTGCTCGTGCGCGCCTCGCCGATGCTCGACGCGCTGGTGCAGTGCTTCGAATCCCTTTGGCACCAAGCGGTTCCGGTCGCGATGCCCGCCGGGTCGGGGAACCAGGGGGCGCCTGACGCGCCCGACGGCGAACGTGACCTGGCCCTGCTCACCTTGTTGGGCGCGGGCATGAAGGACCGGGCCATCGCCCGGACCCTGGGCGTCACCGAACGCACCCTGAGCCGCTACATCCGTGAGCTCATGGACTCGCTGGAAGCCGACACGCGGTTCCAGGCAGGTATCCAGGCCGCGCGGCTCGGGTTGCTCCGCGCTCATCCGGAAGCCGACTGACGGGCCTGTCGTATACCGGACATTGTCTGGTGCCGCGGCTTATATCCCGCAAAACGCCGGATTACCTTTCGCCCATTCGGGTGCGTCTTCCTGTTTGTGATCACGAAGCGTGCTCGTCCCTGCGGAAGGACTCATCACATGAAGCGAACCAAGATCTGGGCCGCGGTCGCGGCTGGCGTGACCGCCGTGGCGGGCGTCGGCCTCGGGTCCGTGTGGATCCCGGCGGCGGCCGACCAGCCCGCCGCGACTGAGCGCGCCGCGGTGGCGGGGGTCATCGTCGGCTACAAGTCCCGCGCCGCCGAGGCGGGCTCGGACGACGCGGCCCGACAGGACGTGTCCGCGAAGGCGAGGGCCCGCGGACTCGACCTCGACTTCGGCCGCCGCCTCGCCACGGGGGGTGTGCTGGTGGACCTGGGGGGTGTGGACCAGGCCGCGCTCACCGCGGCCATGCGGGCGTTCCAGGCCGACCCCGACGTCGCCTACGTCGAACCGGACGTGCGGATGTACGCGACCGCGGACCCCGACGACACCGACTACGCCAAGCAGTGGCACTACTTCGAGGACAAGGCGGGCATGCGGGTGCCGGGCGCCTGGTCGGCGGCGACCGGGTCCGGGGTGACCGTGGCGGTGATCGACACCGGCTATGTCAAGCACTCCGACCTCGACGCGAAGATCGTCGCCGGGTACGACTTCATCACCAGCACCAGCGACTCCCGGGACAACAACGGGCGCGACTCGAACCCCGCCGACGAGGGCGACTGGCAGGCCACCGCCGGTGAGTGCGGCCAGGGCTCGCAGGCGCACAACTCGACCTGGCACGGCACCCATGTGGCCGGGACGATCGCCGCTGTCACCAACAACGGCAAGGGTGTCGCTGGTGTGGCCCCGGACGCGAAGATCCAGCCGGTCCGGGTGCTCGGCAAGTGCGGTGGGTCCCTTTCGGACATCTCCGACGCCATCATCTGGGCCTCCGGCGGCACGGTCAGCGGCATCCCCGCGAACCAGGCACCCGCGAAGATCATCAACATGAGCCTCGGTGGCGGCGGTTCGTGTTCGAGCACCTACCAGAACGCGATCAACGGCGCGGTCCAGCGCGGCAGCACGGTCGTGGTGGCCGCGGGCAACTCCAACCAGGACACCTCCGGCTCCCAGCCCGCGAACTGCGACAACGTCGTCACCGTGGCGGCCACCGACCGCGACGGCAACCGGGCTCAGTTCCGCTCGGACGGGACCGCGGGCTCCAACTACGGCACGATCGTCGATATCGCCGCCCCCGGCGGTGAGACGTGGACGGCGACCGACCGGAGCAACGGCATCCTGTCGACCCTCAACTCGGGTACGACCACGCCGGGAGCGGAGTCCTACGCCTTCTACCAGGGAACCAGCATGGCCGCCCCGCACGTCGCCGGACTGGCCGCGCTGATGGTGTCGAAGAAGACCGACCTGACCCCGGCCCAGGTCGAGAAGGCCATCAAGGACAACGCCCGCGCCCTGCCGGGCACCTGCAGCGGCGGCTGCGGCGCGGGACTCGCCGACGCCGCGAAGACCCTTGCCGCGCTTGGCGGCGACACCGGAAGCACTGTCACGGTCACCAATCCGGGCGACCAGTCCACTGTGGTCAACACGTCGGTCAGCCTGCAGATCGAGGCGTCGAGCTCCACCTCGGGTGCGACGCTGAGCTACTCGGCCACGGGGCTGCCGTCGGGTCTGGCGATCAGTTCGTCGACCGGGCTGATCTCCGGGAAGCCCACGGCCACCGGCACTTCCGCGGTCAAGGTCACTGTGACCGACAGTGCGAACGGGACGAACTCCGCTTCGTTCACCTGGGCGGTCACCAGCGGCCAGAGCGGCGGCACGGTCACCGTGACCAAGCCGTACGACCAGTGGGGCTTCGTCGGCTGGAGCATCCAGCCCCTACAGATCCAGGCGTCGAGCACCGCCGGCGGCGCCCTGACCTTCACCGCGTCGGGCATGCCCGCGGGCCTGTCGATCAGCTCGTCCGGCCTGATCACCGGAACACCCACGGCGCGGGGCGTCTTCACCGTCACGGTGACCGCCAAGGACTCCGGCGGCGGCACGGGCAGCACGACCTTCGGCTGGCAGGTCTACTGACCTGATCGGCCGATCTGAGCAGCACCGACCGGGTGGCCCACGCCCTCCACCCGGTCGGTGCTCCCGTCTCGGAGGAAATCGGGCCGCCCGAGCACACCGCAGCCGCACCCCAGCACAAAGACGAGGTCATGAACGCGACGGCACCTTCGGGTGGTGGGGCTTTATTCGGGGCGGAGATGGCCCTACCCTCGCGGGGGTCGGGGGCTCCCTCCCCACCTTCTCGACCCGCAGGGTCATCCCAGGGGTCCCCGAATCAAGCCCAACCACCCGAAGGTGCCGGAACCCAGCCCCCAAAGGCCACGACATGTATCTGCTTGAGCCGGTCGGTCTGAGCGAGTCCGACAACGCGGCCTATCTGGCGCTGCTCGGCGCGCGGAAGGTCACGTCGGCCGAACTGGCCAAGCTGGTGAACATGTCCACCGCGTCGGCCAGTCGCTGTCTCGGGCGGCTGATCGACGCCGGCCTGGTGGCCCGGCTGCGGACCCGGCCGGTGCGGTTCGTCCCCGCGCCGCCCGATGTGGCCGTCGAGGCGCTCGTGGCCAAGCGCGACCAGGAGCTGCAGGGGCTGCGCACCGCGTCGCGGGAGCTGGCTCAGCGGCTCGACGAGACGTTCCCGACGGTGCGGGCCGGGCTCGTGGAGATGATCGACGGCTACGAGGCCACCACTCAGCACATCGCCCAGGCGCAGCTCGGCGCGAAGGACGAGGTGCTGATCGTCGACGCCCCGCCGTATCTCGACGTCACCCCGGTGCAGAACATCCAGGAACTGCGGCTGCTCGAACGAGGGGTGTCCTATCGGTGCGTTTACGACAGGTCCTCGCTGGAGAACCCGGAGCACTACGACTACATGATGGAGTGTGTCCGCGCGGGGGAGCGGGCGCGCACGCTGAACGCCGTCACGATGAAGATGATAATCATCGATCGGAAGGTCGCGTTCGTGCCGAATGTGTTCGGGGGAAGGGAAACCAGCTCCGCGCTCGTCGTGCGGGCCTCGCCGCTGCTCGACGCGCTGCTGGAGTGCTTCGACTGGCTGTGGTCGAAAGCCGTGCCGCTGGACGGGGATTCGGCGGCCCCGCGCCAGGGCGAGCCGAGCCGGCGCGACCGGCGCCTGCTGGCGCTGATGGCGACCGGGATGAAGGACCGGGCGATCGCCAGGACCCTGGGCATCACGGAACGGACCCTGAGTAGGCACATCCACGAGCTGATGACCTCGCTGGAGGCCGACACCCGTTTCCAGGCTGGGATGCAGGCGTTCCACCGCGGGTGGTTGCGACCGTCCGAAGAGGACATTCGGGCCTGACCGATGCCGGACATTGTCCGGTATCCACGGCCCCTGTCCGAACAACGCGACTTCCGCGCCTGGTGCTCGCGCTCCATGAGGCCGCCGCGCCGTGGATCGCCGCGCACGTTCGCTGGGGCGACATCGTGATCGACGTCGCCGGCGCGTACCGACGGTTCGCGACCGGCCGGTGATCTTCACCCAATCGAATGATCGACAAGCAGGCTCCGGACCGGAAAGGTAAGCGGCGCTCATCCAGCGACGCATGACGAGACAAGGAACCCTTGTGTCCACAGAGGACTGGTTGCCCCGTATCACCGCCATGTTCAGGATGTACGACCTCGACCGCGACGGCTACCTCGCGCGGGAGGACCTGATCGCCTACGCGGGACGGGTCGCCGAACAGCTGACCGCGCCCGAGGACACCCGCCGCCGGGCCGCGCTGCACGACGCGTACAGTGAGATGTGGACCCAGCTCGCGGCCGTGTCCGACACCGACCGAGGTGGCCGGATCAGTGAGCAGGAGTTCGTCGCCGCCACCGCGCGCGGCGGCTTCGACGGCGACCCGCACTTCCGTGACTCCACCCTGCGCGCGATCGATGCCCTGACCGACGCGCTGGACAGAGACGGCAGCGGCTCCGTCGAACCCGAGGAATACGACCGGATCTTCGGTGCCACCGGCCTCGACCGCGAGCTCGCCGCGCTCGACTTCGCCTCGGTCGATGTCGACGGCGACGGCCGGATCACCCGTCAGGAACTGCGCTCCGCCGCGATCCACCTGTACCCGCTGGCCGACCCGAGCTGGCTGCTCGACGACGCGCCCCCGCCGTCCGGGCCGCGGTCGATCGCACTGGTCGCCCACGATTCCCGCAAGGCCGACCTGCTCGCCTGGGCCCGGCGCCGCGCGGACGAACTGGCCGGATTCCGCTTGTACGGCACCGGAACCACCGGTCGGCTGCTCACCGACCAGCTCGGCCTGCCGGTCACCGCGCTGCGCAGCGGCCCGCTCGGCGGCGACCAGCAGATCGGCGCGCTGGTCACCCAGGGCGAGATCGACCTGCTCGTCTTCTTCTGGGACCCGCTCAGCTCCCACCCGCACGGCGACGACGTGCGCGCGCTGATCCGGCTTTCCGTGCTGGCCAACATCAAGGTCGCGCTCAACGCGGCCACCGCCGACGCCATGCTCGCGCACACGCCGGTCCCCGTTCCCGCCTGACGAAATCAGGTCCGGACCTGCGTTCGGCAGGTCCGGACCTGGTTGCCACTACTCGGATGCGCAGCCCTAGGGGGCGTGGTCGCGGAACCAGGCCGCGGCGAGGTCCGCGACACGGTCCAGCGTGCCCTGCTCCTCGAACAGGTGGGTCGCTCCGGGGATGACCTCGATGCGGTTCGGCGCCGTGAGTGCTCGGCTCGCCTGCTCGTTGAGGGTGAGCACCCGGGTGTCCAGGCCGCCGACGATGAGCAGCGTGGGCGCCTGAACGCGGGCGAGCGCGTCCCCGGCCAAGTCTGGCCTGCCTCCCCGGGACACGACGGCGTGCACCGAGTGGTCGTCGGCGGCCGCGACCAGGGCCGCCGCCGCGCCGGTGCTGGCGCCGAACAGGCCCAGCGGGAGTCCGCGCACCGCCGGCTGCCCGCGGATCTGCTCCACCGCGGTCGACACTCGGGACGCGAGCAGGTCGATGTCGAAGCGGAGTTCCCTGGTCCGCAGGTCGACCTGTTCCTCCTCCTCGGTCAGCAGGTCCATGAGCAGGGTGGCGAACCCGCTGTCCCGCAGCACCTTCGCCACCGCCCGGTTGCGGCTGCTGTGCCGCGAGCTGCCCGACCCGTGGGCGAACACGACGATCCCGCGCGCGTCAGCCGGTACCGCCAGGTCACCGGGCAGCTCACCGCCCGAGGACTCGATGACCACCGGAACAGACATCCCGCCTCCCACCCACTGGATAACCGGGAGCGGCCCCGCCGAAACGCGGCGATTGGCATCGCGGGGTTTGGGTAACCCAGACAACCGGAAGGAGGTTCCACCATGCCACACTCCGGCAGTCACAAGCACGACGTGAAACGCACTCGCCTCCGGGCGGATCGAGAGCGGCGGGGCGTCCCGCACGACCAGGCCGTCGACAACGTCACCGAGGAAGTACGGCAGGACGACGCGCCCGCGGAGCTGGCCCCGACCTCGCTGAGCAAGGGCAGCCGGTCGATGGACGACCCGATCCCGGACAACATCATCGAGCTGCGCAGCGCCGCGTTCACCGACCACACGCTCATTCCCAACCGGTTCGCGCACGACGGCGACAACGCCTCGCCGCCGCTGCAGTGGACGGCACCGCCCGAGGGCACCGAGGAACTGGTCCTGGTCTGCGAAGACCGGGACGCGCCGGACGGCACCTTCGTGCACTGGGTGGCGACCGGCATCTCACCCGATGTGAACGAACTCCCTGAGGGAAAGTTGCCCGAGGGCGTCACGCAGGGCCGTAACAGCTGGGGTGGCACCGGCTGGGACGGACCCGCACCCCCAATCGGCGACGATCCGCACCGGTACTTCTTCCGCCTCTACGCCGTCGACGAGCCCCTCGGCCTCGGTGCGGACGCCACGGCGGACCAGGTGCACGACGCGGTCCGCGGCCACAAGCTGGCCGCAGGCACCCTCGTAGGCCTCTTCGGCCGCTGAGCCAGCCCGCCTCCCCGGAATTTTAGGTGCTGGTTACGCCAGGGGGACCGTCCGGACGGTCGGTAAACCGTGGTCCGGCGCCGCCACGGTCCCCTAGGCTCTCGTCAGCGGGCGCGCCAAGGGAAGGCTCAAGCAGTCCAGCCTCATGAGCAAGGATCGCCGCCTGAACGCGATTGGTGCAGGAGAGTTTGGTCAGGATGCGGCTCACATGGACCTTGACTGTGCCCGCGGACAATCCCAGCCGGGTCCCGATCTCGGCATTGGCCAGGCCACGTCCGATCCATACCAGCACTTCGCGCTCACGGGCGCTCAGTGCCGCGAGCCGCTCAGCGGCACGTGAAGCGCGAGCCACAGGCGCGGCAAGCGATCGATCAATGACGTGCCGCGCCACACCAGGTGACAGCACCGCGTCTCCAGCAGCAGCAGCACGAACCGCATGCAAGATCTGCCCCGGATCAGCGTCCTTCAGCAGAAACCCCGCCGCCCCACCCCGAAGCGCCCGATCCACATACTCCTCTTCACCAAACGTGGTCAGCATGATGACCCGAACCGACGGAGCGATCCGCGCGATCTCCTCAACCGCGGCCAACCCATCCACCTCAGGCATACTGATATCCACCAACGCCACATCGATCTCCAAGCGCCGAACCGCCGCGACAGCCTCCGCCCCATCAGCGGCCTCGGCCACGACCTCGATATCGGGCGCCTGTCCCAACAGCAGCCCCACAGCGCCCCGCATCATGGGTTCGTCGTCGGCAAGCAGAACACGAATCGGCATGGGTCAGTCCTCGGAGACGGGGATTTCAAACCAGGTCTTCTCCACCAACTCGTCCTCGGCGAAGCAAAAGCGGAAGATCGCCGCGGTCTCCGAGTCCGGTGGGTCGTCGGCGGGCACGTACGAACACCACGTGTCATCCGGCCACGGCGGCTCGTGGCCCAAGGCGGCGGCTTCCGCCGACACGACGTTCGGCCCGAACCAGCCTTGGACGTCCTCCGGTGTCATGCCCAACTCGATGTCCGCCAACGGGTCTTCGTGGTCTGCCGGGGCGGGCGGCGGCACGAACGCCAGGGTGGTGAGCACCATCGCCGCGACGGCGGCCAGACCCGCGACCGGCAGCACCGCGGCCAGCCGCGCGGCGAGCGGACGAGCCGGGACTGACTCGGCTGCCTGATCCTCGACATCGGCTTCGGCGACCGGGCCCTCGCCGGTGAGCGGCATGACCGCGGTGACCACGAAACCACCGTCCGCCGTCGGTCCGGCCGTCAGCCCGCCCGCGACCAGGCGGACCCGCTCCCGCAACCCCACCAGGCCGCTGCCCGTCCCGGCCAGCCGCGGCACTCCGCCCGGGCCGTTGCGGACCTCGACCGTGACCCGCTCGGACCCCGCTGAGACGGTGACCGCGACCAGGGCGCCCGCCGCGTGCTTGTGCACGTTCGTCAGCGCCTCCCGCACCACCCGGTGCACGGCCTGGCGCACCGGCACCCGCGCGTCGATCAGGTCCGGCCCACGCCAGTCCAGGGTCACGCTGACACCCGCGGCCCGGGATGCCGCCACCAACCCAGTGACGTCCACCCGGGTCCCGGTCGCCTCCGTGGACTCCGCCGGGCGGCCCGGTCGAAGCACGCCGAGGGAGTGACGCAGCTCGTCGAGCGCGGTGCGCGCCGTCGAGCGCACCAGGTACGCGGCCTTCACCAGCTCCGGGTCCTGGTCGGTCGCTGCCACCTCCAGGGCGCCCGAGTACATGGCGATCAGGCTGAGCCGGTGGCCGAGGTGGTCGTGCATCTCCTCGGCGATCCGGGATCGCTCCCGCTGCCGCGCCTCGGACCGTTCGAGGTCGCGGGTCCTGGCGAGGAACTCGGCCCGCTCGCGCAGCGCCGCGACCAGCCGGGCCTGCTGCGCCTGCAGCGCGCCGACAAGGGCGGGCACCGCGACGCACAGGACGGTCAGGATGGTGATCACGACGGTCACGTACTGCCAGCGGTAGGTCGGCTGGGTGATCAGCACGACGCCGACCGGGAGCAGCGCGGCGGCGGCGAAGACCGGGCCCCGCATCGGCGGCCGGCAGCGGGCGCCCGCGGTG